>CACPOX010000006.1 GCA_902635665.1 uncultured Pelagibacteraceae bacterium | reverse complement strand
TCAAAAGGAGGGTATAGATTAAGACCTCATCGGGATGATATAACTAGGTTGTATAATTTCTTAATTTATTTATCAGACATCCCAAAAAAAAATGGCGGCTCTCTTACTATTTATAGAAAAAAAGCAAAAAAAAATTTAAGAAAAAGCTTTAGAAGATTTCCAAAAATAACTGAACTTGAAATAGTCAAATCTTTTACACCCAAAAAAGGAACTGTTGTTTTTTTTCAGTCTACTCCAAATTCCTATCATGGCGTGAAGCGGTTTATAGAAAGAAATTGTCCAAAGCGTTTTTTCATTTATGGAAGTTATGCCTTAAATAAACCGGTAATATGGAATTACAAAGAGATCTCATATTATCCGCACATAATTAACACCAAAAAAAGAAAGTTGACCTCTTTTCATGACGCTAACTATTTAACCACAGCACCAAAACATTGAAATTGTTTAAATGATAAAATAAATTTTAATGATGACAAATAGTCTTCAAAAAAAATTATATGAGAATGGGTACTTGATTGTTAAAAATGTACTCAACTTTAGAAGGGACTTAAAACCAATTCTAAATGATATGGAATTTGTCATGGATTGTCTCATCCAAAAATATGCTAAAAAAAAAGAGGTTAAAAAAGTTCTTAATTTCGATTTTAAAAAAAAATACTCTTATATTTCAAAGCTTAATATTTATGATTTGGATCAGTATTTTAATACTCGATTACCAAGAGACCACGTAAAAAAAGATAGCGATTATTTTGCTACTCAATCATTATGGAATTTAATTACTAATAAAAAAATTTTGGATGTTGTAGAAAAAATTTTGGGTAAAGAAATAATGTCTAACCCTGTTCAAAATACTAGAATTAAACAACCTGAAAAAAAATTACCAGAGGGATCAATTCATGATGGTTTAAGCGGTAGAACACCATGGCATCAAGATGCTGCTGTTTTAAATTCAAGAGGACAAAAATTAACTGACATGGTTACTGTATGGATCCCTTTTACTAAAACTACTAAGAAAAATGGATGCATGATTACAGTAAAAAAAATAAATAAAATGGGACTATTAAATCATGTATCAGGATACAGAGGACAAGTAGAATTAAAAAATAGTAAATTACTTGATGACATGGAGCATATTTATTTAGAAGCAAATGTTGGAGATGTGATTTTATTGCACAAACATTCTATACATTGCTCATTACCAAACAGATCAAATGATTTTAGGATAAGTGCTGATCTTAGATATAATGTTGCTGGACAACCATCAGGTAGAGAACCACTTCCAAATTTTTATGTAAGAAGTAAAAATAAAAAAAATCTAAAAGTTCAAAACTTTAAACAATGGTTATCTCTATGGGAAAAAGCAAAAGAAAAATGTATACCAAGAAAATATGCCTTTAAATATCCACTACCAACGTATAAGAATAATAAAAGAGACTTGTCTAATTTAGTTTAATATTTGTAAAAAATTAATGACCAAAATTTTAATTACAGAATTCATCAACCAAAATAGTTTAGAAAATTTAAATAAAAAATTTGATGTTAAGTACGATGAAAAATTATGTAAACATGGAAAAGAACTAATAAAAATAATTAAAGATTATGATGGTCTAATTGTAAGAAATAAAACTCAGGTAAATTCAGACATTTTAAAAAATGCATTAAAATTAAAATTTATTGGAAGGTTGGGTGTTGGTTTAGACAATATTGATATAGAATATTGCAAAAATAAAAACATTCATGTTCAACCAGCTACAGGAATGAATGCAGACTCTGTTGCTGAATATGTTGTCTCTTCATCAATGTCTCTTATAAAAAAAATCCCAATGTTTCATAGTGGAACTATTAAAGGTGAATGGCCAAGAACAACAATTAAGTCGACAGAGATAAAAGAAAAGAATTTAGGAATAATTGGATTTGGGACAATTGGAAAAAAAGTTGCTGAGTATTCTTCAAAAAACGGTTTAAAGATTTTAGCCTACGATCCTTATGTTAAGGAATTAAATGATAAAAAAATTGATGCTAAATTATCAAGTTTAAATGAGATATATGAAAAATCAGATATCATTTCCATACACCTACCTTTAACAGATGAAACAGAAAATATGATAAATAAATCGTCATTTTCTCAAATGAAAAATAAACCTATTATAATAAATACCTCTAGAGGAGGCATCATAAATGAGAGTGATTTAATTGAAGCTTACCATAAAAATATTATTTCTGGCTTTGCTCTAGACGTGTTTGAAAACGAACCAATAGAGAGTGAATTTTATAACAAAATAAAACAAGGTATGAATTGTATATTAACACCTCATATTTCTGGTGTAACGGTAGAATCAAACATTAGAGTAAGTGACTTTATAGTTAAAAAAATTACAGATTTTTTTAACTAATTATTTCTTCTAGATTTATTAATCGACCTTGTTTTATTGATTGTTCTGCAGCCTCTCCAACAGCAACAGCAATTAAACCATCTTCTAATGAAACCTCTGGATCTGAATTGTTTTCAATAGCTTTCAAAAAAGCTAAGTGTTCGTAGTAAGTAGATCCATGATGGTGTCCGGCCTCAAGAATTTTTTTATCTACGTCAATATTTTCGATGTGTGTTTTACCATCTCTCATTCCAATCCTTATACTTGATGAGGTTTTACCTGAATCATTAGATGGAACCGAAGTTTCAATTTTTCCTTTATTTCCTGTAGCTACAAGCTCTTCTTGCATGTCAGAATTTTCTGCAAACATACAAAGCTCAAGTAAACTTCTTGCTCCATTTACAAAATTAACAATTACATAAGCATTATCAATTATGTCTGGTTTTTTGCCATTATACAATTCATTTAAATGATTGACGTCTTGACCGCCACTTGCATAAACACTGAGTGGCTTACTTCTAATAATCAATCTCATTAAATCAAAGAAATGGCAGCATTTTTCAACAAGTGTACCACCGGTATATTCTTCAAAACGATTCCAATCATTTACTTTTTTTAAAAAAGGAAATCTGTGTTCCCTTATAGTTAAAGTTTTTAAACTACCAATTTTGTTATTATGAATTTCATTAATAAACTTTGATACTGGCGGCATATATCTGTACTCCATCGCGGTCCAAAATACTGAAGGATAATTTTTTGTGAGTTTTTTTATTTCTAAACAATCTTTTGTATTAGTACATAATGGTTTTTCTACTAATATATGTTTTTTAGTTTTGATTACATCTTTTAAGATTTCTATATGAGTAAAGTTAGGGGATGAAATTAAGTATACATCAACAATATTTTTTTCAATCATTTCTAAATAATTTTTAAAACAAGAAACTTTTGTTTTTAGAATTTCTTTACACTGGTTTAATGAATCTTCATGAGGGTCAGCAAGTGCAACTACTTCAGCATTATCAATTAAAGATATATTTAAAATATGTTCACGAGCCATAGTCCCTGCTCCAATAATTCCATATTTTATTTTTTTCATATTCTGTTTGTATCAGTTTAATTTAAAAACTTAATCAATACTTAGCCCGCTTGGCACTTTGTCTGGTTTACCTAGTGGTCTCTGATTTCCACTTATGCCAGTCAAAGATTCTAGAAAAGAAACAAGTTGATCAATTTCTTTATCATTCAATTCTACTGGCTGTATATCAATGCTTGATAGTATTCTATCTTGTTCTCTTTTGTCTGAAAAAGTTACAAAATCAATTTCTTCTAACCAAGGTGCCTTAGGTAAATTTGCATATTCAGGTTTCCAATTCTTATTCATTTTTATCGGATTTAAATGATGTTTAATTATTGATTTTAAAGTTGGATATGCACCATTATGACCGTAGGGGGCTGTTAAAGAAACGTTTCTTAATGCTGGCGTTTTAAATTTATACATATCATTTATGTTGTCAGTTTCAACCATTCGTCCAACGTCACGAGCATAAGGATCAAATGGTCGTGTCCTCCCAGGTCCAAACTGAGGAATTCCTATTGAGTGAAATTTTTGATCTGACAACAAAGATCCTGAATGACAAGAACTACAGTTTGCTTTTCCATAAAATAAATTCATTCCTTTTATTTGCTCTATTGTTAAAGCTTGTTTATCTCCATTTAAATATTCATCAAAGGGAGAGTCAAAAGATGTCCATTCATGAATTTCAAATGCAGCAATCGAATTAACAATATGTGTAATGTTAATATCTAAGGGGCTGTTAACATCATCAAAAGCATTTTTAAATAACTCGACATATTCTGGAATTCCTCTAATCCTGTGAGTAATTACAGGCCAAACTCTATCAATTCTCATACTATCTTTTCCAACTTTTGAGACCAAACCTATGATTTCATTTTCACCTGGATTTCCTGCCATCTCAAACTGTCTAGTCATTGGAAACAAAGCTTGAACAGCTACTATATTATCAAGCCCTTTAGGAAGGGCTTCTTGAGCAGGTGTATTAAAACCGTTACCAAATATATTTGATTTAGTTACTCTTCCATCGTGTAACAAAGTGGTGATTTCTTTAAATCCTAAATTCCATAAAGCTAAAGCATTTCTTGGAATTCGTTTTTTTATTTTATCATCACCCTTGCCTGCAGTTCTCTCTAATCCTATTCCTTGACCTCCTTCACCAATGCCCAATGAAAGTCCATCTGAACCACCTAGATTATGACTATGACATGTTGCGCAGGCTATATTTCGGTTTGCAGATAAAATTTTGTCATGAAATAAAAGTCTTCCAATTTTAACTTTTTCTATATCAACTTTATGAAAATCTTCGTTCTTTAATGGTTTTGGTAATTCTGTTGCGTAAGTTTTATTTGCTGAAATTAAAAATGGAATTATAAATATTATTATTTTTAAATGATTAAATATCTTTTTATACTTTTGTTTCTTCCATGCATAGTTTTTGCAGAAATAGAAAATGCTCGAGACTTGATGGAGCAAGGAAAATTTAAAGAAGCTATGGAAGAACTTATGCCAGCAGCTAGATCTGGTAATGCTGACGCTGAAGAACTTATTGGGATTATGTACGCTATGGGTCTTGGTGTCGAGAGAGATGATGTTAGAGCATTTGAATGGTATCTTAGATCTTCTATGAAAGGTCATCCTGGTGCTCAATCTGGTGTTGGATGGTATTACGAAATTGGTAGAGGACTTCCTGCTCCCGATCTTGTTAGAGCTTATATGTGGTATGGTTTGTCTGCTATTGGTGGAGATCCTGATGCTGCAATTTCTCAGGAAGAAGTTATTAAAAAAATGACTCCTGAACAAATTGAAAAAGCTCATATTCTCATAAAAGATTATAAATCTTGGATATATCCTTTTAGATAATGAGGCGAACTAAAATCCGCCCCATTATATTAATTTGAAATTATAAATCTTTTTTGTATGCGCTCGATGCTCTTTTCTCTGCACTCGCTACTGCTTTAGTTAAAGCATTGAAAATTTCTTTTCCACCTTTAACATTAGCTTTAAACCAATCATACACTGGGCTAGCTTCTTTTTTAAAACTAGCTTTTTGATCAGGCGTAGGAACATATAAATCTCCACCACCTGCTACAAAGTCCTCATAAGCTTTGATTGATTTTCTCTTAGGAGAAGCAAAAGTTGCTTGTTGCAAAGCATAAAAACCATCAGTCACAACTTTTTTAAGATCTGTAGACATTGATTGATATTTTGCATTATTCATCCACCATAATGCTCCCATGTATGCATGACCATCTAAAGTAACATATTTTAGACCTGCATCAGGAAACTTCATGTTCATAATGTCAGTTATTCCATTTTTAGATCCTTCAACTACACCAGTTTGAAATGATGTAAATAATTCAGGCCATGGAATAGGAGTTGGAGATGCACCTAAAGCTCTTACAAGTTCCTGAGGTAAATCAGCTACAACTGTTCTGATTTTTAAACCTTTCATGTCAGATGGGTTTGCAACTCTTCTTTTTGTATTGGCAAAATTTCTCCATCCACCAGTATTTCCAATTGTCATCAATCTGATTGAGTCATTAGAATCTTTTAGAGCCATTTTTCTCATTGTTCTTACAAAATCACCTTGCATTACATCTTCAGCAATTCTGTCATCAGCCATTAGATAAGGTAAATCTAAAACTTGAACATATGGGAATACACCTGCGGCACCTCCAGAAGTAGATATGTAAATATCTATACTTCCATCAGATACACCCTGTAAACATTCAGCACCCTTTGAACAAAGCTGAGTACCTACAAATAACTCTACAGCTATTTTTCCATTTGAAGCTGCTTCTACGTAGTTTTTAAATACTACAGCACCATCATAATCTTCATCTTGATCATTAGAGTTCATTGTCATTCTTAAGTTATAATCTGCAGCTGAAACAGATGCAGTAAAACTAATTAAGAATAATAATGAAAAAAATGATTTTATTAATTTACTCATAATTATTTCCCTCTCATTAAATATTTATGTATGAAAATTATACTTAAATTGAATTCGAGAGTCTATCGACTAGTAGAAAAAATATTTAAATTTATTTTGCGAATCCAGTAAGCAAAGGAATCGTCATCGAGATTGATGGAAAATATGTTATTAAAAATATAACTATAGCTTCTACTGCTAAAAATGGCAATATAGCTTTTGCTATTGTTTCTACTCTTTCCCCAGATACTGAAGATGCAACAAATAACACAAGACCCATTGGTGGAGTTGCTAAACCAACGGTTAAATTAACAGACATAATAATTGCAAAATGCACAGGATGAACACCTAGCTCAACAAAAACTGGTCCAAGAATTGGTCCCAATATAATTATCGCTGGACCTGCATCTAAAAACATTCCAACTACAAATAGTAAAATATTTATAAGAAATAATAAAACATATGGGTTATCAGTTAAACCTAAAACAAATGCAGCAAGATGCTCTGGTGCATGAGATAAGCTCACTACAGTTTTAAAAGCCATTGCAGCACCAACTAAAAGAAGCACCACTGAAGATACCATCGCTGCTTTTGTCATCACTTTAGGAACGTCTTTCCATTTTAATGATTTTAAAACAAATAAACCAATAAACATTGCATAAGCAGCTGCTACAGCTGATGCTTCTGTTGGGGTAAAAATTCCACCAAGAATACCCCCTAAAATTATTACTGGTGTCATCAAAGGAAAAAAAGCTTTAAGAGACGCTTTGCCTCTTTGGCTCCAAGTTGTTTTTTCGGTTACTGCTGGAAAATTATATCTCTTGGCCATAAATTTTATTGTGATCATCAAGCTTACCCCAACTAAAATACCAGGTACTATTCCGGCTAAAAATAATGCAGCTACACTCTCGCCCATCACATAAGCATAAATAATCATTATGCCTGATGGAGGAATAATTGGTCCAATTACAGAACTAGCAGCAGTGATAGCTGCTGCAAATTTTTTTGTATACCCTTGCTTTTCCATTGCAGGAATAAGCATCGATCCAATTGCCGATGTATCCGCTACAGCTGAACCAGATAAACCTGCAAATAACATCGAAGTCAGTACATTGACATGAGCTAGTCCACCTTTTAAGTGACCCATCATAGCCTGACTAAATTCAACTAGTCGATGGGTTATTCCTCCCCTATTCATTAACTCTCCTGCTAACATAAAAAATGGTATCGCCATCAAAGGAAAGCTATCTATTCCATTATAAATATTTCTATAAAGCATAGCGCCATCTCTAGCTTGATCGTTTAACCAAAGTAAAATCCCTGGTGCTGCTAACAATCCAAAAAATACAGGCAAACCAATTAATAAAAATAATAAAAACAAAGGAAGAAACCAAACCAACATTATTGTGTCTCCAACTTTTGTTTGTCGTAATCTTCAGGTAATTCTAACTTTGTAAAATTAGTAAGAATATTTCTCAAAATTAATTCTATATTCACTGATATTAAAAAAATAATCCCAACTGGTAATGACATATACATCCACGCTAATTTTATTGGTTCAGCTTTTCCACCAATTAAATGAAAAGGAATTTTTATCGAAGAAGAATTGAATATCCATCCAGCATTAATATGTTTAAATCCTAATTCTAAACCTATTACTAAAACAAAAAGAGATACAATTAACAAAAACAAAGTTAACAAAGTTGAAATAAGTTTAGGCAAAAATCTCTCTAATAAATCAATAGAAACAAATCCACCCCATCTATACGCAGAGGGTGCAATAAATCCTGTCATCCATAACATCAAAAATCTAGCAACCTCATCGGGCCACGGCAATGCATTATTTAATACGTACCTAAAAAATACTTGTACCAGAATAACAATCACCATAAGAAGTATTGCTATCCATGCAAACTGTCTACCAATTCTTAAAAAAAAAGTATTTATTTTCTCAAGGGTATTAAAAACAAATAGGAGAATATTAATTGTCAAATTCACAGCTAAATTTATTTTAAATATTTAATAAATACAACTTTAATCAAAAAACTAATTTACTTTATAGAATAATTCTCGTATTAAAAATGCTCTCTAAAAATTTGATATATAATTATGAGTAATAAAAAAAAGATATTAGTTATTCAAAAAGTCCATGAAAAAGGCATGGAATTAATTAATAACCACCCTAACTTTGATGTTGAAGTAACTGATGACACTTCAGTAGAAAATTTAAAATCAAAATTAAAAGATTGCGATGGTGCATCAATAAGAATTGCAAAGCTACCTGGTGAAACCTTTGAAGAAGCAAAAAATTTAAAAATTATTTCAAGACATGGTGTTGGTTACGACAATATCGATTTAAAAAAAGCTAAAGAAAAAGATATAAAAATAGCAATAACGGCTAATGCTAATGCTGTTACAGTTGCAGAACATGTAATGTTTATTTTACTAAACATTGCAAAAAGAAAAGACTTATTTGACAAAACAGTAAGAGATGGAAATTTTAAAGACAGAAATAAATTACCAAAAACAATAGAAATTTGGAAAAAAAATTTTTTGATAATGGGTTTTGGAAGAATAGGAAAAGCTTTAATTAAAAGGTGTCTGGGTTTTGAAATGAATGTATTTGTTTATGATCCATTTGTAGACAAAGATAAAATTGAAGAATTAGGAGGAAAAAAAGTAGAAGATCTATCCGAAGCAGTAAAAACTATGGATGTTATTTCGCTCCATATGCCTTTGACAGAGAAAACCGAAAATTTAATTAATTATGATTTATTAAAAACAATGAAAAAAACTTGCATTATTATTAATGCAGCAAGAGGTGGAATTATTCATGAAGAAGATCTTGATAAAGCACTCAATGAAAATTTAATTTTTGGAGCTGGTATTGATGTTTTTAAAAAAGAACCACCTGATGATAATAATCCACTTCTTAAAAATGAAAAAGTTTACTTAAGTCCGCATACTGCAGCTTTTACCGATGAATGTATGACAAGAATGGGTAAAGAGACAATTCAAAATATTATTGATTTTTTTGAGGAAAAGTTAGAAAAATCTAAAATTGTAAAACTTTAATATGAAAATTAATTTCAAAAATTTTGGATTTTTAGAATTTTTAGTATCAGCATCTGCAATCTTTGTAGTTGGTATGTTGATTTGGACAGCAAGTACAAGACCTGCAGTAGAAGCTAAAGCCAATTTAGTAAAAGAAAATCACAACAAAGTTGTTGATCTAATTAATGATGAAATTAATAAATGTGGAAACAACGATGAAGGTAAATTCACTGTTTGGGGTGATCCATGTAATGGTGAATGGATAGCTGATAAAGTTGTTAATTATATCAATGAAAACTTAAAAATAGAAAATCCTTTTTCAGATGATTCAAAAGTAAAAACTGATCCTGATCCAAGAATAAAAGCTGAAGGTAAAGCTGGTCAAGCGGTTGAAATGGGTGTGATATTTGTTATGTCCTCTAATTTTTTACCTGATCCTGGCTCTGAATGGATTGTTGGTACTTGTTTTAAATCTCCTTGTGTTGCGGCAGGAAATAACGAACTTACTTCTATTTATAGATAATCAATTTTTAAAGATCTCTAAATTACTGCTATTTAAGGTTTCAGTTAAATATTTATAACCAATCTTTGCATATTCAAAAGGATTTGCTTTTGCTGGATCTTGCTCAGCTTCAACTACCAACCAACCTGAATATTTTTTTTCTTTTAATACATCAAATAATGGTTTGTAATCAATACAACCATCTCCAGGTACCGTAAAAGCACCCTCTAAAAAAGCTCCTCTAAAACTTAAATCTTCTCTCAAAGATTTTTCTAAAACATCTTTTCTAATATCTTTGCAGTGCATATGAATAAGTCTTTCACTGAAATCTTTTAAAATTTTTAGAGAATTACCCTGAGCAAATAACATATGGCCAGTGTCTAAAGTAAGTTTAACACTATCATCGGTATTTTCTAACAATCTTATGGTATCTTCCTCAGTTTCTATAACAGTTCCCATGTGATGATGGTAAGCAAGAGGCATTCCTTCATCTTCTAAATATTTTCCCATTTCAGAAATTTTAGAATAGTATTCTTTAGCTTCATCAAGATCCATTTTTGGTCTTGTAGAAAGTTTTCTGTTTGGATCTCCTTGAATTGAACCTGAAACCTCAGCAAAAACCATACAAGGCGAATTGCAATCTTTAAATAATTTTAGCTGATCTTTAATTAAATTTTTTTCCTCAGTAATGCTATTTTTTCTTAAATTTGCTCCATACCAGCCTGAGCAAAGATTTAAATTGAACTCTTTTAATTTAGGAATTAACTCCTCAGATGTTTTGGGAAATTTTCCTCCAGACTCAATTCCAATAAAACCTGCCTGACTTGCTTCTGATAAGCATTGTTCTAGAGAAGTATCACCTCCTAGTTCTGGCATGTCATCATTACTCCATGCAATCGGTGCTATTCCTAATTTTACTGGCATAAATAAGTCTTATATATATAAGTTTTAAAAATGAAATCTAAAAAATTAAAACTAGGTATCATTGGAGGTGGACCTAATTCTTGGATTGGTCACGTACATAGAATTTCATCAAGGTTTGATGACAAATATGAAATTGTAGCAGGAGTTTTTTCAAGAAATTCAAAACAATCAACTTCGTTTGGGAAAAGCATCGGTGTTAGTGAGGATAGATGTTATTCAAATTATTTAACGATGGCTAACAAAGAAAGTCTTCGAAAAAATAAAATTGATGTTGTATCAATAATGACACCACCAGGAAGTCATCAAATTATTGCTGAAAAGTTTATCGATAAAAACATTCATATTATTTCTGACAAACCTTTTGCTGCTGATCTAAAACAAGCCAAAAGTTTATTTAATAAAATAAAAAAAAATAAAAAAATTAAATATGCTCTAACACATAATTATTCAGCCTACCCTATGGTTCGAGAGGCCAAAGTATTAATTGAAAAAGGAAAAATTGGAAAAGTAGAAGATATTAATTTTGAGTATGTTCAAGACTGGAGTGAAGGAAAAACTATAAATAAAAAAAACTCTAGAAAAATGTTTCGTTGGAAACTTGATAAAAAAATTGTAGGCGTTTCTACTGTTTTAAACGAGCTTGGGTCTCATGCTTGCCATCTTGCCAGTTATATGTCTGGATTAAAAACAAAAAAAGTTTTTGCTGATATTAGTCAAGTATCAAAGACAGTTAAAATGGACAACAACGCTAAAGTATTAATTGAATTTGATAATGGTGCAAAAGGAATGTTTTGGACGAGTTGTACTGCAAGAGGTGGCGTTTATGGTTTAAGAATAAGAATTTTCGGGTCTAAAGGAAGTTTAGAATGGGTGCAAAATGATCCAACTTATTTAAAATATAATCCATCAAAAGGAGCTGTCAGAATATTAGAAAGAGGATTTCATGACGCAAGTTTTTCAAAAAAATTTTCTAGAATAAAATTTGGTCATCCTGAGGGTTATTTGGATGCTTTTTCTAATATTTATAGAGAGTTTGCTGAATCATTAAAATCAAAAAAAAGAACTTTTTATCCTAATGAAGATGATGGATATGAAACTGCTAAATTTATTGATGCATGTAAAAAATCTAGCAAATCAAAAAAATGGGTTAAGCTATGATTAACGTTGCTTTAATTGGTCTTGGTAGAATTGGTCAAATGCATGCTGAAAATTTATTTTATCATAAAAGTTTTAACTTAAAATATACTTTTGATATCAATACGAAACTTAATCAAAAATTATCAAAAAAATTTAACTCAACATCTATCAATAATCCTCAAATTGCTTTTAAAGATAAAAATATAGATCTAATATTTATTGCGTCAAGTACACCAACACATATCAAATTAATTGAGGAAGCTGCTAAATATAAAAAAGTAATTTTTTGTGAAAAACCTTTGGATTTAAATATTGATAAAGTTAACAAGTGCCTGAGAAAAATTAAAAAACTTAATCCAAGAATCCAGTTGGGATTTAACAGAAGATATGACCCTGGTCATAGCTCTTTAAAAAAAGAACTTCAAAAAGGAAAAATAGGAAGTCTAGAAAAAATTATAATTATTAGCAGAGATCCTGCGCCTCCTCCTTTAAATTATTTAAAAGTTTCGGGAGGTATATTTAAAGATATGATGATACATGACTTTGATTTAGCTAGGTTTTATTTAGAAAAAGATGAGGTAGTCTCAATTTTTTCAACAGGAAGCAATATTTCAGACAAAAAATTTAACAAAATAAAAGATTATGAGCTTGCCTCATGTATTTTAAGATCAAAAAAAGGTGTACAATGTATAATTACTAACTCAAGACATTGTAGTTTTGGTTATGATCAAAGAGTGGAATTGTTTGGATCTAAAGGAATGTTAATATCTGGAAATAAAAAAGAAAACGAGACAGAGGCATTTACTAAAAACAATACTTCCCAAAAAAAACCTCTTCTTAATTTTTTTATTGATAGATATGTTGATGCCTATAGGCTTCAGCTTGATGAACTTGCTAGTTACACATTAAAAAAAAATAAACCTATATCTAGTTTTGAAGATGGAAGAAGAGCTCTTATCTTAGCAAACGCAGCCTCAAATTCTTTAAAACAAAAAAAACAAATTAAAATAAAATTCTAGATTCAACTTTTAATTGAAATTTTACATCAATTATAAACTATGTATAAAAGTTATACATTTCTAAGTTGTCGTCTTTACAACTTGGTTTTTTTTATGTTAACGTCCGCGCATTAAAAGTTAACTTTTATTTAAACGAGAGGGAAAAATAATGAAAACATTATACAAATCATTATTAGCTTTTGTTGCTTGGGTTATGCTTTCGGTGTCTGCTTTAGCGGTAGATGTGATTGTTGTATCTCACGGACAAGCTAACGACCCGTTTTGGTCTGTTGCTAAGAATGGCGTAGATAAAGGATGTGCGGATATGGGAATATCTTGTAAGTACACTGCGCCTGCTACTTTCGACATGGTTGAAATGGCTAAATTAATTGACAACGCAGTTTCACAAAAACCAAAAGGTATTGTAATTACTCTTCCAGATGCTGCTGCTTTAGGAAAATCTGTTAAAGCTGCTATCGCTGCTGGTATCCCAGTAATTTCAATGAACTCTGGTTCAGATGACTTTGCATCACTAGGAATCAGTGCTCACGTTGGACAAACTGAGTTTGAAGCTGGTGTAGGTGGCGGACAAAAAATGAAAGCTGCTGGTGGTAAAAAAGCACTATGTGTTAACCACGAAGTTGGAAACGTTGCACTAGACAGAAGATGTGCTGGGTTCAAAAAAGGTTTTGGTGGATCTGTTGACATCTTAGGAACTTCTAATGACCCAACAGAAATTCAAAAAGCTGTTGCTGCTAAACTAGGTGGTGGATATGACACTATCCTAACTTTAGGTGCTGGTCTTGCAGGTGAAGCTGCTCTTAAAGCTTTAGAAGCCGCAGGAAAAGTTGGTTCTGTTAAACTTGGAACATTTGATATGTCACCAGATATGTTAAAAGCTGCTGCTGCAGGTAAAGTAGAGTTTTTAATTGACCAACAACAATACCTACAAGGTTACTTACCAATAGCAATTTTTGGTCAGTACATGAGATATGGAACAATGCCAGCTGGAGTAGTTATGACTGGTCCTGGTTTTGTAACTCCTGACAATGCTGCTAAAGTAATTAAGTGGGCGGCTCAAGGTTACAGATAAAAAATACTTTAAAAGGCCTAGCTAACTTTTAGTTAGGCCTTTTTTTTTAAAAAAACTCAAATTAATGTCAGATAAAGCAAAAAGTATCGCATCCAAAAAAGCTACAGGTCAAGATGAAAGACTAAAAGAAGTTTCTAGATTAAGATTACTATTAAATAGACCTGAACTAGGTGCGGTTGGCGGTGCAATCTTAGTATTTATATTTTTTGGAATAGTTGCAGGTGACACTGGAATGTTCAGTGCATACGGAACTTTAAACTTTTTAGATGTATCAGCAAACCTAGGTATAATTGCAATTGCTGCAGCAATGCTAATGATTGGGGGTGAATTTGATTTATCAATTGGATCAATGATTGGTTTTGCGGGAATATGTATAGCTATACCTGCTATTTATTGGGGATGGCCATTATGGGTAAGTATTATTTTTGCTTTTGCTATGGCTGTACTAGTTGGATATTTTAATGGTATCCTTGTAGTTAGAACTGGACTTCCATCATTTATAGTAACTCTTGCTATGTTGTTTATTCTAAGAGGGGCAACTTTAGCTATTACAAGATTAATTACAGGAAGAACTCAGGTTCCAGGTTTAAGAGTTTTAATTGAGAATGATCCAATCGCATGGATGTTTGCAACTGATACATTTAAATGGTTGTTTACTTGGTTAGGTTCAATGAATTTAATTGCACTAAGAACCGATGGTACTCCATTAGCGACTGGTATTCCGCCTTCTGTAATTTGGTTTATCGCAGTTACACTTTTTGCGACATGGATTTTAATGAAGACAAGATATGGAAATTGGATTTTTGCTTCTGGCGGAGACAAAAATGGTGCAACAAATGTTGGAGTGCCTGTAGGAAGAGTAAAAATTAGTTTATTTATAGGAACTGCAGTTGCGGCAACAATCTTTGCTACTATTCAAGTTTTAGACGCTGGTTCTGCAGATACTATGAGGGGTAATTTAAAAGAATTAGAGGCAATTGCGGCAGCAGTTGTTGGAGGATGTTTATTGACTGGAGGATATGGTTCTGCAATTGGTGCAGCTTTTGGAGCACTAATATTTGGAACTGTTTCGATGGGTATATTTTATACAGACGTTGATACTGATTGGTTTAAAGTATTTTTAGGCGCAATGATGTTGATAGCTGTAGTATTCAACAATTTTATCAGAAAAAGAGTAACTGAAAGTAAATGATGTCAGAAAATCTAATTGAATTTAATAATATAAGTAAATTTTTTGGAAAAGTGATAGCTCTTAAAGATGTCACTATGAAATTAAAAAAAGGTGAGATCATGTGTTTACTTGGTGATAATGGTGCAGGTAAATCTACATTAATTAAAACTTTAGCAGGTGTTCATAAACCTGATGAAGGTGAAATAGTTATTGAAGGTAAAAAAACTGTTTTTGACTCTCCCAAAGATGCTTTAGATATGGGAATTGGAACCGTTTACCAAGACCTAGCACTAGTTCCATTAATGAGTGTTACAAGAAATTTTTTTATGGGTAGAGAACCTTTAAAAGGACCTCCTTTTTTAAAAACTTTTGACATTGAAAAAGCAAACAAAATTGCAGCTGAAAGAATGGGTCAAATAGGGATTGATGTAAGAGATCCATCTCAAGCTGTGGGAACAATGTCTGGAGGAGAAAGACAATGTTTAGCAATATCAAGAGCAATATATTTTGGAGCAAAAGTTTTAGTTTTAGATGAGCCAACCTCCGCACTTGGTGTTCATCAAGCATCAATGGTTTTAAAATATGTTGTTAAAGCCGCCTCACAAGGATTGGCTGTGATTTTGATTACACACAATGTGCATCACGCATATCCAGTAGGGAATAGTTTTACAGTATTAAACAGGGGAAAAAGCTTAGGAACCTATAATAAAAAAGATATAAGTCGTGAAGAACTACTTGGAATGATGGCTGGTGGTGAAGAGCTTGATAAACTTGAAGTAGAGCTTGAAGAAATGAATAGGATTAATAATTAATTTGTAGCTTGAAATAGCGTAGGAAACATATCTCCCTCAACTAGATCTTCATTTTTATAACCAGCTTCTTGCATTGCTTTTCTGTAATTAAAACTTGTCCAATCTCCATCATAACTTATTTTTGTATCTTCTTTAGCAACTCTCAAGGTATATCGGCTTAAGGTTTTATCAGGAACAATTTCATTTAAACTTCCATGAAGCGTCCTCATATCAAAGACCACTGCATCACCTAAGTCGCAATCCCATTGTAAGAATTCATATTTATCTTTGTTCCCTAAGATATCTGGAGGTAATTCATATTTTTTACCATTAACAATACATTCATTGCCCTCAACTTTATGTCCATCCTTAAACAAAACTCTTAAAAAAAATTTATTCCATAAATGTGATCCTTTAACCCAAACAACGCCCTCATTTTTTTTGGTTGGTTGTAAAGGTAGCCATAAAACACACATAGTTCCATCCATGTCAAAATAACTTATGTCATGATGAAATGGTGTTGAAGACTTTGACCCTGCTTCTCTTAGGAACCAATTATCCATTACTAAATTGATTTTTGTAGCTGACATTAGCTCAGAGGCTATTTGTGCATATGGAGAATTAAAAACAAAATCTTTAAATTCAGGAACTAAATGCCAGGTCCAATAATCCTCCAAATAAGCAGGAACACCCTTTTCCACAGTATGTGATTTAAATCTGGGGCTGGGATTCGCAATATCTCTTTCAATACCTCTTTGAAGTTTATTAATCCATTGAATATCAAATTTATTCTTAAGATAAACAGCGCCATCTTCTCTAAATTTTTTTACTTCATCTTTGGTAAGAATTTTGTTCATATTATTCATATAAGAATATAATATAAATTATCTCTTATGAATATTCTTAAAGATAGCTTTGGTAGAACATTTCCATACATTAGATTATCAATTTCTGATGTATGTAATTTTAAATGCGGGTATTGTTTACCTAATGGATATCAAATAGAGAAAAGCGATAAAAGAAAATTTCTTCATTTAGATGAAATAAAGCGACTTGCAAAATGTTTTTATGAGCTTGGTGTAAATAAGATCAGAATTACAGGTGGTGAGCCAACAATAAGAAAAGATTTTTTTGATATCATAAAAGTTTTAAAATTTGAAGCTGGTATTCAAAATGTAACGATTACAACTAACGGCTACAAATTGGATAAAAAAGCAGAACAGTTTGTTAGTAGTGGACTTACTGGAATAAATATAAGTATTGACAGTTTAAATAAAGAAACTTTTAAAAATATTACTGGTCATGATAGGTTGCCAGAAATTTTACATGGGATAGAAAATTTACAAAACTTAGGTTTTGAAAACATTAAAATTAATGCCGTACTTTTGAATGGAGTAAATTCATCAATAAATGATTTTAATACTTGGGCAAAATATATTAAAAAAAATAAAGTTGATTTTAGATATATAGAATTAATGAGGACTGGTGATAATTTGGATTATTTTAAAAAATATCACGTCTCGTCAAATACATTTAAAGAATACTTAAATGAAAACAATTGGATTTATCAAACCTTTGGCAAGGATGCGGGGCCAGCTTTAAATTATATAAATCCAAATTTTAAGGGTAAATTTGGTATCATTGCTCCATACTCAAAAGATTTTTGTAAATCATGTAACAGATTAAGAATTACTTCAAGAGGTGATTTAAGACTCTGTTTGTTTGGTAATACAGGAATAAATTTAAGGCATCTATTACAAGAAGATGATCAATTAAATGAATTAAAAGACTTAATACTAAAACAAATGAAATTTAAAAAAGAGTCTCATCATTTAGAATTGGGTGATACTGGATCAACAAAAAATCTGTCAAAAACTGGAGGATAATTTTGAAACTTAAATTGATTAATAATAAAGAACTAAAGGACTGGGCTAAAGAAATATTTAAAGATAGTTCTTTTAATATGATTGATATTTCTTCCAAAAAAGAAACTTTTAGAAGGGCATTGGCTTCAGGTAAAATATTTGTTGGGGAAGAGGTTTTTAATTTAATTAAAAATAAAGAAATGCCAAAAGGTGACCCTTTGATATTAGCAGAGGTAGCTTCGGTTTTAGGGGTAAAAAAAACAAGCGAATTGATTCCTTTGTGTCACCCATTACCAATTGATCATACTGCAACTAAAATAGTTATGAATGAAGATGATAATTCAATAGAAGTATTTTGTGTTGTTTCTACTTACTCTAAAACCGGGGTAGAAATGGAGGCAATTATGGGTGTTAATGCTGCTCTCATAACAATTTATGATTTAAGTAAAATAGTAAATGCTAATCTTAAAATTGATAATATTAAACTCTTAATTAAAGAAGGCGGAAAAAGCGGTTTATGGAAAAATCCAGAAGGTATTCCGAATTTTTTAAAAGAATTATTTTAAATGAAAGTTAAAATTGAACTTTTTGGTGCCAGTCGAGAATTTAGTAAAAATAACTTAATTGAGTTTAATGTTAGTAATAATATTAAAATAAAAGATATTAGAGAAGAAATGATGAAATACCTTGATCAAAATTTTAGTGGAAATGAAAATTATAAAAAAATTGTTAAATCATCTGCTTTTTGCTCTCAAGATAATAAAATAGTAAGCGACAATTATAAAATAACAGAAAATGAAAAAATTGGTATTATACCCCCTATCGGAGGAGGTTAATGCTTCACACAAAAATTATTGACATTAAAGAAAAAAAAATATCTTTAAAAGAAGCTGAAGAATTTATTTCATCATCTGATTATGGTGCCTCAATTTATTTTACTGGAACAGTGCGTAATCAAAATAATAACAAAAGTGTTATAGGAATAACATATGACAGTCATGATGATCTAGTACTGAAAAGTTTTAAAGAAATTTATGAGGAAACAGAAAAAAAACTAAATATTCAAAATAAAGCTGTTTTTATTGAACATGCCAAAGGTTATTTAAATTTAGGAGAAATAAGTATAATTATTGCTATTGCTTGCAAACATCGTGATCAGGCTTATCTTTTATCAAGATATGTAATCGAAGAAATTAAAAAAAGATCTCCAATATGGAAGAAAGAACATTATACAGACAACCAAAGTGATTGGTTGAAAGGTAATCCTATCATTCATGAAAAAAATTAAATATTCAGAGATAACTCCGGAAAATATTTATAAAAATAGGAGAAACTTTATTAAAAAATTTGGACTTACAGCAGGTTCTATTTTTTTAAGCCAAAATTTAAATTTTTCTGCAAATGCAGCCCCAAAGAAAGAAGATTTAAAATTAACAGAGTATAGGTACATAACAACTTATAATAATTATTATGAATTTGGCACAGGTAAGTCTGATCCAGTTGAAAGATCAGAAAAATTTAAAACTACACCATGGGATGTAATAATAGATGGAGAAGTAGAAAATCCTTTAAAACTATCTATTGAAGAAATAAATACAATGTTCCCTTCTGAGGAAAGAATTTATAAATTGAGATGCGTTGAGGGGTGGTCAATGGTTATTCCTTGGCTTGGATTTCCTTTAAATAAGATTTTAAACAAAGTTTCACCAACCAGTAAGGCAAAATTTGTTAAATTTGTTTCTATACTAGATCCAGAACAAATGATTGGACAAAGATTTCCAATTTTAGATTGGCCATATAAAGAAGGTCTAAGAATAGATGAGGCGATGCATGATCTGACTATATTGGTTACTGGGTTATATGGAAAAAAATTACCAAATCAAAATGGTTCACCTTTAAGATTGATGGTTCCTTGGAAATATGGATTTAAAAGTGCCAAAGCAATAGTGAATATAAAATTAGTTGAAAAAATGCCCACCTCCTCATGGATGAAAGCTTCTCCAAAAGAGTATGGTTTTTATTCTAATGTAAATCCAACAGTTGATCATCCTAGATGGTCCCAAGCAACAGAAAGGGTTATTGGTGAAGGTATAATCAGTCCAAGAATTCCAACAACTATGTTTAATGGTTACGGAGATGAAGTAGCAAGTTTATATTCTGGTATGGATTTAAAAAAATATTTTTAATGACAAAATATTTGAAGCCAAGTATTTTTGTTCTAAGCTTAGTACCATTTCTGATCATCACTTATAAAATTTTTTTTAATAAACTAGGTCCTGAACCTGTAAAAGAAATTACTCATTTTACAGGAGAATGGACACTAATTTTTATTTGTTTAACTTTGAGTATGAGTCCACTCAAAAAATTAACTAAATTATCGCTATGGATAAATTTTAGAAGAATGCTAGGTTTATTTGTTTTTTTCTATGCCACGCTTCACTTGTTAACCTATGTTGGATTAGATTATAGATTTAATTGGCAACCAATATTTGATGACGTTGTAAAAAAAAAATATGTATTCATTGGTTTTGCTGCGTGGATATTACTAATTCCTTTAGTAATTACCTCTTCAAAAAAAATGGTGAGGCTGCTTAAAAATAATTGGAAAAAACTACATAGATTAGTTTATGTAATAGCTATTTTTGGTTCTCTTCATTATATATGGTTATCAAAAACAATTTTTTTTAAGCCTTTAATATACTTAATAATAATAATAGTGTTATTGGCATTAAGAATAAAAATTAAAAATAGAGATGTGAATTATGGATGAGATCCTTAAAAAAGATATTCAATCAGCTACTCTTGAGAGATTAATGAAACATTTAGACGAAAGAAAAGATGTTCAAAATATTGACCTGATGAATTTAGCTGGTTTTTGCAGAAACTGTTTATCTAGGTGGTATAGGGAAGAAGCAAAAAAAAAAGGAGTAGAAATTTCAGATCCTGATGCAAGGAAGCATATATATGGAATGCCTTACTCTGAGTGGAAAGAAAAATATCAAAAATAATTATTTTTCTTTTAATCTAGGAAATAATTCTACAAAATTACATGGTTTGTGATTTATATCTAGTTGATACTTTAATATTTCATCCCATGCATCAGTTACACCGCCTGATGAACCAGGTAATGCAAATATATATTTTCCATTTGATAAAGCAGCACAAGCTCTAGATTGTATGGAAGATGTTCCAACCGTTTTCAGACTTATTGTTCTAAAAACCTCTCCAAATCCAGGTATGTGTTTATCTGCAATTTCATCAATAGCTTCAGGAGTTATATCTCTTCCTGTAAGACCTGTTCCTCCAGTAGTAATTAAGACATCTATCTCTTTTTGATTGGTCCAGTCTTTTAAAATTTTTATAATATCCTCTTTATTATCTTTACAAATTTTTCTATCAATTAAGTTATGCTTAGCCTCTTTAATTTTTTCAACCAAGATTGAACCTGATTTATCATTATCAAATGTTCTAGTATCTGTTACAGTTAATAAAGCTATATTTACACTCATAATTTAAAAATGATTATATTATCAATTCTTTTTTTTGTAACTGCTTTAATATACTCAAGTGTTGGATTTGGTGGTGGCTCAACATATCTTGCATTACTTTTAATATGGGGTGTGCCTTATACAATTTTTCCTGTTATTGCTCTAGTATGCAATATAATTGTTGTATCTGGTAATTCTATTAATTTTATAAGAACCAAAAATACTAATTTTAATTTACTTTTCCCATATTTAATAGGCTCTATACCTTTTGCATTTATTGGGGGATCAATAATAATAGAAAAAAGTTTATTTGAGATTTTGTTGTTTTGTATTTTATTAATTGCAGGTATTTTTTTGCTAATTGAGAGTAAATCTTTCAATAATTATCAAATAAAAATTAATAAAATTCCTAAAATAATTTCAATTTCTATTGGATCTATAATTGGGTTCATGTCTGGAATAGTGGGAATTGGTGGAGGAATATTTTTAAGTCCTCTTTTGTTTTTGATAAAAGCTGGATACCCAAAACATATTACTAGTAGTGCTTCTTTTTTTATATTAATTAATTCTATTTTTGGTGTTGCCGGCCAACTAACAAAAGATAGAGTTTTAGATGAACTAATAAATTATTGGCCATTATTTTTAATTGTCTTTATTGGAGGACAAATTGGAAGTTTCTTAAATATAAAATTTTTATCTAATAAGGTGTTAGCTTTACTCACTTCCTTATTGGTAATTTTTGTTTCTATCAGGATGGGAATTAGATTATTATCTTAGCATTGAATTAAATTTTTTTTAAGATATAAAGATAGAGCCGATTTGATCCTATTGCGGGCTTATACTGCTAAAATGGAACTCTCAAAAAGATCAAATAGAATAATTAAAACTTTTGTAAAAAATGGATTTAGATTTTTTTAAAAAAACTAGAATTTTGGATGGTGGTATGGGTCAAGAACTTTTGGCAAGAGGAATGAAGCCAAATGGTACTTTATGGAGCGCTAATGCAATTATAAATCCTGATTATCATAAACTATTATTGGATACTCATTTAGATTTTATAAAAGCAGGGGCAGAAGTAATTGTTACTGCAACTTTTACTACTAGACGAAATAGATTAAGAGATAATAATGTTGAGGATAAATTTGAATATCTAAATAAAAAAGCTGGTGAAATTGCTATTGAAGTGAAACAAAAATTCCCGGATGTTTTAATTGCTGCGGGATTACCACCTCAAAATAATACCTACGAACCAGATGATAGATCTAAGGAAGAAATAACTGAAAATTTTAATGAACAAGCTCGATTATTAAACCCTTATATTGATTTTTTTTACTTCGATGTTTGGAGCAGTATCCAGGAATTTAAATGTGGTATTGATGCAATTAAAGAATTTAAAAAACCCTATCTAATTGGGATGCAT
Organism: uncultured Pelagibacteraceae bacterium; assembly: GCA_902635665.1. Lineage (GTDB taxonomy): Bacteria > Pseudomonadota > Alphaproteobacteria > Pelagibacterales > Pelagibacteraceae > Pelagibacter. The sequence goes on along the minus strand of CACPOX010000006.1, from coordinate 40,890 downwards.
ATTTCTGAGGGATGTAATTTACCAAGTGGTGAAAAAATTTCAGACATAAAGAGTATTATTGATCACAATGCTTTAGGAGTAATGTTGTCTTGTGTTTCGCCAGAAAATTATGAGAAAAATCTTAAAGAATTAAAAGAATTAAATGTACCTTTTGGTTTTAAATTAAATGGGTTTATAACTACAAAATCTAAAGATGGATACAAAGCCAGTTACTTGAAATCAAATGGTAATCCAAATGAATTTTTAGGTCGAAGAAAAGATTTAACTCCAAATAAAATTTTTGAAATATCAAAAAAGTTTAAACAATCAGGCGCTTCTATTATTGGAGGTTGTTGTGAAACTGGCCCTGCTCATATTGCGGCAATGGCAAAGCTTAAGTAATATTTTTATAATCTGCTTTTCTTGCTAAATATATTCCAATAAATACAGCAATTAATGCAACTATAATTTTTGAGGTAATTATTTCATTGAGAAATATGTATCCTAAAATAATTCCAAATATTGGAATAATATATGAAACTTGTGAATGAAATATAAGACCATTTGTTTTTAAAATTCTAAATCTCAACAACCATGCTACTCCTGTAGGAAAAATTCCTAAATATATTACAGATATAATTGAGTCCATTGAAGGATTTAACATCCAAGGTTTTTCAAAAATTAAAGTGAATGGAAAAAGTATAATTGTTGACCAAATTAAAATTGAACCTGTAACATTTTCGTTTTCTTTGTTACTTATTTTTAAGGTTATTACTCCCCCAATTACATAACAAGTAGATCCTAGCAGAATTAAAAGTGCAGCAACAAAGTTATTTTCATTAATTAAAAAATTATCTGAAAATAAAAAAACTATTCCTGAAAACCCTATTAACAATCCAATAGTTTTTAAGAGATTAAATTTTTCTCCTTTTAAAAAGAAGTGAGCTAAAACAGTTGAACTTAATGGTGTTGTAGACATCAAAATAGCTGCTAAATTACTTTGAACAAAATTTACTCCATAAGATATAAGTATGAATGGAATAACTAAATTTACCAATCCTATAATTGCAAACCACTTCCAATCTTTTGAAAATGCTTCAATTCTTATATTTTTATAAAAACATAAAATTAAAACTGGTATAGCGCCTAAAAAAGATCTTAAAAAACCTATTGTGATAGGTCCAAATGAATATGTGGCAATTTTTATATTAAAAAAAGCTGACGCCCATATTAATGATAATAAAGTTAATAACAAATAATCAATTAATTGTGGTTTCCTCATTCTGTTATCTCTTTTGTTTCACCTGAAGTTAAAGCTTTTAAATTTTCGAAGTCTATTCCGAAAACTGCGTTAGGATGTCCGGCAGCTGCATAGATAGAGTCAAAATTTTTTAAATTTTCATCGATATATATTTTTATTTTTATTAAATGACCTGTGGGTGAAACGCCTCCTATTGTGTAACCTGTAACTCTTTTAACATCGTCAGGATTAGCCATAGAAACATCTTTTTCATTTAAGATTTTTTTAAGTTTATTGAGTGAGCATCTCTTGTCTCCTGACACCAAACAAAGAATAAATTTTTCTCCTGCTTTAAAAAGCAAACTCTTTACAATTGCACCAACCTTGCAACCTAAAGCTGTAGCTGCATCATTAGCTGTTCTAGCAGTTTGTTTCAATTCTATTACTTTTAAATCAGCGTTAAATTGTTTAAGTGACTTTTCTGCCCTTAAAACTGGCTCTTTGTTAAATATTGTATTCACAGGTTAAATTAATTTATATTTTTAGTGACTAATTACACTACTTATGTGAAAATTGCATAGGTGTTATTTATTAAATAAGCAAGTTTTTTAAGTATATTTTTGCTAATTAGGCCAAACAGAATTACATAGGAGACAAAATGAGTGCAGCAAAAGTTATAAAATTTATTAAAGAAAAAGATGCGGAATTTGTGGATCTTAGGTTCACTGATCCAAGAGGGAAATTACAACATTTAACAATGGATGCTTCAATAGTTGATGAAGGTATGTTGAATGAGGGCGTCTTCTTTGATGGTTCATCTATTGCTGGATGGAAAGCAATTAATGAGTCTGACATGATTTTAAAACCTGATACAGCAAGAATGTTCATGGATCCTTTTACGTCTCATAATACTGTAGTTTTGTTTTGTGATATTCTAGATGCAATAAAAAAAGATCCTTATGAAAGAGATCCAAGAGGTGTTGCAAAAAAAGCTGAAGAATATTTAAAAGCTTCAGGTATAGGTGACAAAGCGTTTTTTGGACCTGAGCCAGAATTTTTTGTGTTTGATGATGTAAGAATCAAAAATGATATGAATGAGTGCGGATTTAAATTAGATAGTAAAGAAGGTCCTTACAACTCAGGTAAAGAGTATGAAAATGGAAATATGGGACACAGACCACAAATAAAAGGAGGTTACTTCCCAGTACCACCTGTTGATAGTGAGCAAGACATGCGTGGTGAATATCTCAAAAATTTAAAAGAAGTTGGTATTAAAGTTGAAAAACATCACCATGAAGTTGCTCCTAGTCAGCATGAACTTGGAATGTATTTTGGAACTTTAGTAAACCAAGCTGACAACGTACAATTATATAAATATGTTGTACAAATGGTTACCCATTCTTTTGGTAAAACAGCAACATTTATGCCAAAACCAGTTGCTGGTGATAATGGTTCGGGAATGCACATCCATCAATCTATTTGGAAAGGTGATACTCCAGTATTTTCAGGAGATGCATATTCTGGATTAAGTGAAACTGCATTACATTATATTGGTGGAATTCTAAAACATGCTAAAGCAATAAATGCTTTTGCTAACTCTACAACAAACAGTTACAAAAGGTTAATACCAGGTTTTGAAGCTCCGGTTCTTCTTGCATATTCAGCAAGAAATAGATCTGCTTCTTGTAGAATACCGATTACATTAAGTAAAAAAGGTGCTAGATGTGAGATTAGATTTCCAGATGCTGCAGGAAACCCATATTTAACTTTTGCAGCTATGTTGATGGCTGGTATTGATGGAATTAAAAACAAAATCCATCCAGGTGAGTCTTTTGATAAAGATTTATATGAATTACCACCTGAAGAAGTTAAAGCTATCCCAACAGTTTGTGGTTCTTTGAGAGAAGCGATGGAAAGTTTAGATAAAGATAGAGAGTTTTTAACTCAAGGCGGTGTCTTTACTGATGATCAGATTGATGCTTATATTGCTCTGAAGTTTGAAGAGATACACAAATTTGAACATGCACCTCATCCTGTAGAGTTTGAGATGTATTACAGTAGCTAATAAACTTTATTACTGTTTAGTTGTTGCAATCGTATCTTTGTTAACACCTTTTTTGACTACGTAATCTTGTGTTCCGTTAGCACCAGTTTCCACTTCTTTACGTAGCTCTTTAAAGAATGTTTTTTCCTTTAAAGAATCTTTCAAGTTTTTAACAAGATTTTTAAACTCAAATTTGTTCATATAGAATCTATATCTTAGTTATGCATATAATGCAATACAGATATGCGGTAAATGGGATAATACAACTTATGAGATTTTAAACGACTCTCCGCAGCCACAACGCTCAGTTTCATTAGGATTATTAAACACAAATGACGAAGATAATTCCTCCTTTTTATAATCCATTTCAGTTCCAAGCAGATACATAATAGCAGCTGAATCAACGAATACTTTCACACCTTTATCTTCAATAACTTCATCATTAGAATTTAACTCTTTTGTATACTCCATTACATAAGACATCCCTGCGCAACCACCAGATTTTACTGATACTCTAACGCCGATAGAATCTTTTTCAGCATTAGCCATTATTTCTTTTATTCTTGAAGCTGCGTTATCACTTAGTTTAATTATAGGGTTCATTACAAATTCAATTCTAATTTTGCTGCTTCCGACATCATATCTTTGTTCCATGGTGGATCCCAAACTAACTCAAGATTAACATCCTCAATGCCTTCGACTTGCATTGCACCCTCTTTTACTTCCTTGGGTAAACTTTCTGCAACTGGACAGTTTGGAGTTGTCAAAGTCATTTTGATAATAGCAAATTTTTCATCCTTTACTTTAATATCATAAATCAAACCCAATTCGTAGATATTTACTGGTAACTCTGGGTCATAAATTTTTCTTATTTCTTCAATTATCTGTTCTTTTTTTGACATAATTTAATTCTCTGTCTTTACTTCTTCTGTTTTTTCATCAAAAGCAGAAACCATTGTGTGCCAAGATAAAGTTGCACATTTAACTCTCATTGGATATTGCTTAACGCCAGATAAACACATTAGTTTAGTTTTTTCATCTTCGCTCAAATACTTAGATTTTAATACAGGTTTTTCTTTAATCATGCCTAAAAAATCCTCAACTATTTCTTTAGCCTCATGTTCATTTTTCCCTTTAATCAAATCTGTCATTATAGAAGCTGAAGCCATTGAAATGGCACAACCACTCCCTTCGAAGGACGCATCTTCAACAATTTTTTGTCCATTTAGTTTTAAATAAACATGAACATTATCACCACAAAGAGGATTGTTACCTTTGGCGTCTTTATTAAAACCTTCTGTCTTTCTAAGATTTCTAGGGTTCTTACCGTGTTCTAATATAATTTCTTGATAAAGTTCTTTTAAATTCATTATAGATTAAATATTTTTTTACAGTTATTTATCGACTCATTTAGCTGATCTAAATCTTCTTTTGTATTATATATACCAACTGATGCTCTTGCACTTGCTGGAATATTTAATTTATCATGAAGAATTTGACAACAATGATGTCCAGCTCTTATTGCAACCCCATCTTCATCCAAGATGGTTGCTATATCATGAGGATGAACTCCTTCCACAGTGAATGATAACACTCCACCTTTATTTTTTGGATTACCTATTAGTTTAACTGAATTATTTTTTTGCAATAATTCTTGCCCGTATGCAATTAAATCAGCTTCATGCTTCATAACATTTTCTATACCAATACTTTCCAAAAATTTTATTGATTGTTCAAAAGCTATTACTTGTGCTGTAGCCATAGTCCCTGCCTCATACTTATTAGGTAATTCACCATAGGAAATTCTATCTTTTTTAACTTCATTTATCATTCCTCCACCACCTTGGTATGGAGGTAGTTCTTCTAACCATTTTTTTTTACCATATAGAACTCCTAAACCTGTAGGTCCGTACATTTTGTGACATGAAATTGCATAGAAATCACAATCTAAATCTTCCATATCTAGTTTTAAATGTGGTGCTCCCTGACATCCATCTACTACAACAATTATTCCTTTTGAATGTGCAAGCTGGGTTATTTCTTTTACTGGTAAAATTGCACCTGTTACATTAGACAAATGAGTAATTGAAATTAATTTTGTTTTTGTAGTGATTTTCTTTTCTATTTCTTCAAGAGTAATTTCACCTTCTTCGTTTATTTCAGCAAAATTAATTTTTATATTTTTTGATTTTCTTAAGAAATGCCATGGAACATAATTTGAATGATGCTCAAGTTCTGTGATCAATACTTCGTCACCTTCCTGTAAGTAACTTTGACCTAATGTATTAGCAACTAAGTTTAATGCTTCCGTAGCACCCTTTGTAAAAACAATTTCATTTTTATCTTTAGCGTTAATATATTTTTGAACAGATGTTCTGGTATTTTCATATAAATTAGTAGCAGCAACCGCTAGATAATGAACACTTCTACCAACATTTGAAAATTGTTTGGTATAAAATTCATTAATTCTATCTACAACTATTTTAGGTTTTTGAGATGAATTTGCACTATCTAAATAAACTAGATCATTATTTTGAATTTTTTCATCAAAAATTGGAAATTCTTTTTTTATCAAATCAATATTCATTCTTTTATTCCAATCATATTTTTTATTAAGTTTTTTATTTCTGAGTCAGTAATTTTTTCTACAACATCAAGCAGAAAACCATTGATTAATAGCTCTCTTGATTGCTGATAACTTAAACCTCTAGACATTAAATAAAATATGGAGTCTTCATTTAAGCTACCTGAAGCTGAACCATGCGTGCATTTAACATCATCAGCATAAATTTCTAGTTCTGGCTTGGCATTAAACTCCGATTCTTTATTTAACAAAATTGCTTTGCTCAATTGGTATCCATCGGTTTTCTGAGCATCAGAATTTACAAATATTTTTCCTTGATACACTGCTTTAGAACTTTCATCTAAAACACTTTTAATTAGTTGATAACTTTTTGTATTTTCAGTTAAATGATTTATTATTGATCTGATTTCGTGATGTTTGTCATTGTTCAATGAAAAAACACCATTTACAAAAGCTGATGAATAAACTCCATTTAAATTACAATTTATCTCGTTTTTGGAAAAATTTGATCCAGAGGATAAAATAAATGTTTCAGAAATACTGTTTTTTTCTTGATCAATATTATTAAAAGAATATTTAATATTTTTATTATCAAATTTGTCTACTTTATAGTTTTTTAAAACTGCATTTTCTTTTAATTCAAAGTTATAAAATATATTTAAAAAATTCTTTTCAGACTTATCGTTAAATAAATCAATTAATCTTAATGAACTATCTTTATCTAGTTCAAAATTAAGTCGTAAGTTAATGTTTTTAGACCAAATTTTTGAATTTGTTGTATGATAAATAATAAGAGGTTTTACTAATTGATAACCTTTTTTTACCAATATTTTAAAACTTTTATTAGTAAAGGCATTGTTCAAGTCTGATAATGAATTGCTATTTTTAAATTCATTTATAGTTTCTGATTGATCAATTATTTCTATTTGATCTTTTTTTTCATATTCAAATTCAATTTTTTCAATTCTACCATTTATAAAAACTATTTTATTATGCTCTAATCCATCTACAAATACAGATGTATCGACTTTATTAGTAGATGCTTGATCGTTATAAAAACTTAGTTCTCCAATATTTTTTTTTATTATTTGATTAAGATCTGAAAATTTCCAATCTTCTTCTTTTCGGTTCGGGAAACCTTTGTCTATAAAATTATCTAAACAAAATTTTTTAATTTCAATGTCTTTTTGAGATAAACTTAAATTTTTTATACTATTATCAAAATCTTTGTGTAATTGTTCTTTCATTTAATTAAAATTTTCATATCCTTTTTTTTCTAATTCTAAAGCTAAATCTGGACCACCTGATTTTACAATTTTTCCATTCATTAAAACATGAACAAAGTCAGGTTTTATATAATCAAGTAATCTTTGGTAGTGTGTAATAATTAAAAATGAATTGTTTTTATCTCTCAATGTATTAACTCCATCTGCAACAATCTTTAAAGCATCAATATCTAAACCAGAATCTGTTTCATCTAAAATTGATAGTTTTGGAGCTAGCAACGACATCTGTAAAATTTCATTTTTCTTTTTTTCACCTCCAGAAAACCCAACATTTAACTGTCTATTTAATTTTTCCTCATCAAATTTTAGTTCTTTGGATTTTTCTTTTACCAATTTTAGAAATTCAATAGCATCAAGCTCTTTCTCACCCCTAGCTTTTCTAACAGCATTCAAAGAAGTTTTTAAAAATATATTTGTATTTACACCTGGAATTTCTAAAGGATATTGGAAAGCTAAAAATATACCCTTATGTGCTCGTTCCTCTGTTTCAAGCTCAAATAAATCTTTTTCCTCAAAAAAAATTTCCCCAGAAACTTCATAACCTTTTTTTCCAGATAAAATATTTGATAATGTGCTTTTTCCAGATCCATTAGGACCCATAATTGCATGAACCTCACCAGGATTTATATCTAAGGATAGCCCATTTAAAATAGACTTTTTATCAATTGTTGCATTTAGATTATTTATTTTAAGCATATTAACCTACACTTCCTTCCAGACTGATACCTACAAGTTTTTGAGCCTCTACAGCAAATTCCATAGGCAATTGTTGCAATACTTCCTTACAAAAACCATTAACAATCAAGCCAACAGCTTCCTCTGGATTTAATCCTCTTTGTTGACAATAATGTAGCTGCTCTTCACTAATCTTGGATGTGGTAGCCTCATGAGCAATATTAGACTCAGAATTTTTATTTTTTATATAAGGAACAGTGTGAGCTCCACATTTGTTGCCCATTAATAAAGAGTCGCATTGAGTATAATTAGTTGAATTTTTAGCTTTTGATGAAATATCGACTAAGCCTCTATAAGTCATATCTGAACTACCGGCTGATATTCCTTTCGAAATTATTTTGCTTTTAGTATTTTTTCCCAAATGGATCATTTTAGTGCCTGTATCAGCTTTTTGATGATTGTTAGTAATAGCTATTGAATAAAACTCACCAACAGAATTATCTCCCTTAAGAATACAACTAGGATACTTCCAGGTTATTGCAGAACCTGTTTCAACCTGCGTCCATGAGATTTTTGAATTTTTTCCTTTGCACAATCCTCTTTTCGTAACAAAATTATAAATCCCGCCTTTTCCATCTTTGTCTCCTGGATACCAATTTTGAACAGTAGAATATTTTATTTCAGCATCATCGAGTGCTACTAATTCTACATTTGCAGCATGTAATTGATTTTCATCTCTCATTGGGGCAGTACATCCCTCTAAATAACTTACATAACTGCCTTTATCAGCTATAATCAATGTTCTTTCAAATTGACCTGTATTTGCTGCATTAATTCTAAAATAAGTTGATAGTTCCATTGGACATCTAACACCCTCTGGAATGTATACAAAAGAACCATCTGTAAAAACTGCTGAATTTAATGTTGCAAAAAAATGATCACTTGTTGGGATTACAGAGCCTAAATATTTTTTGACTAATTCAGGATGATTTTGGATTGCCTCTGATATAGGGCAAAATATAATTCCTTGTTTGGTTAATTCATCTTTAAAAGTAGTGGCTACAGAAACTGAATCAAATACAGCATCAACAGCTATTCCATTTAATCTAGCTTGCTCTTGTAAAGGAATTCCAAGTTTTTTATAAGTTTCTAAAAGTTTAGGATCCAATTCATCTAAGCTTTTTGGCTTTTCTTTCATGCTTTTGGGAGCAGAGTAATAATATAAATCTTGATAATCTATTTTTGGAAATTTAGGTTTCTGCCAATCTGGTTCATTTAATACTTTAAATCTTTCAAAAGCTTTTAATCTAAACTCAAGCATCCATGCAGGTTCTTTTTTAATATTAGAAATAAATTTAATAACATCTTCATTCAAACCTTTTGGGGCTTGAACATTTTCTATATCTGTTGAAAAACCATATTTGTAGTCTTTTAAATTATTTATTTCTTTTTGTCTGTTGTCCATTCTAAACTCTTGTTTCTTTATTGTTATTTAATAAATCTTTTAGGCTTTTATTTTCAAAGAATGTATTTATGTGTATCTCTAATTCGTCCCATAAATTATGAGTAATACATTTTGTAGCTTTGCCGTTGCATCCTTTTTTAGATTCTTTTTTACATTGAACAGTTTTTACTTTTTCATCTACTGCATGAAAAATATTTGTTAATTTAATATCGTTCGGGTTTTTATTAAGAACATATCCTCCTTGAGTTCCTCTTATACTTTTTACTATTTCATTTTTTTTTAATTTAGAAAAAATTTGTTCTAGATAATCTAACGATATACCTTGTCTCAAAGATATATCCCTCAGAGATACTGGGTTGATGTTGTCAAACCTAGCTAAATCTACTAATGCCATTACGGCATATCTGCCCTTAGATGTTAATTTCATATTTTACCCTTAAATTGTGGGTTTTTATACATACCTGACTAAAATGGTCAAGTTTAGAGTTTAAAAAATAATTAACATATTGTCGCTAACATATGCTAAACCTACTTTTTTTTTGAGAATAATAATCATTATCGCATATGGATAATAAAATTTTAGAAATTTTCATACCTGGACCAGCTGGAAGGTTAGAGGCAAAATATTATAAAAGTAAAAAAAATACTTCTCCAATTGCTTTAGTATTACAACCACATCCTCAATATGGAGGAACTATGAATAATAAAGTTGTAGTAGATACATTTCATACGTTTATGGAAAATGATTTTTCTGTTTGTAGAGTAAATTTCAGAGGTGTAGGAAAAAGTGATGGGGAATTTGATAATGGCCAAGGTGAACTTGCTGATGCGGCTGCGGCTTTAGATTGGTTAGAGAGAGAAAATTTTGACAATTCACAATGCTGGGTATCTGGATTTTCATTTGGATCACTTATAGCTATGCAACTACTTATGAGAAGACCAGAAATAAATAGATTTGTTGCTATTTCTCCTCAGCCAAATGTTTATGATTTTTCTTTTTTATCACCATGTCCTACTTCAGGTTTAGTGGTGTATGGTAAAAAAGACGAATTAGTGCCTGTTGAATTTATTTCTGATTTAGACAAAAGACTTAGTGCTCAGAAAGGAATAAAAGTTGAATTCACAACAATACCAGAGGCTAATCATTTTTTTTCTAAAACAGATGATGTCTTAATTAAAAGTCTAAACAAGTACATTAAAAAAGAAACAGCATTATACTAAAAATTTTCTACTAATTTACCGCCAACTGTAAATTCTTTACATCCAGTTGTTGTGCTAAAAGAAATTGGTAAATTTAAAAATGATCTTATAGCTAAAAATGCAAATGCCTGAGACTCAATATAATCACCATTTAAATTATAGTTATCTATAATTTCTAAAGTAATATTATTTTCATTTGACAAATAGTTTTTAATACAATTAATTAAATTAATATTTTTTCTACCACCACCACAGAGTAAAAATGTGATGCTATTTTTTTTACTAATATATTTTAATCCTTCTGCAATCAAATATGCTGTAAAATCTGTTATAGTAGCAGAACCATCTTCTAAAGATAAACCTCTTGCAAAGGATACATCGAAATTTTTAATATCCAATGACTGAGAGTAAGAATTAATTTTAAAATTATCTATTGCCTGATTTAGAATTAATTGATCGACTTTCCCTGCTCTAGCTAGTTCACCATTTTTATCGAATTTTTTATCAGAATTCTTTCTTACCCACTCATCAATTAAACAATTACCTGGACCTATATCAAAAGCAGAAAGGGTATTTAAAAAATTATCTGAATCATTAATAACTTTTGTAACATTTGCGATACCACCAATATTTAAGAAGCCTATTGGAAATTTAATATTAAAATTTTGATTGATTTTTTTTGATAAAATATGATGAAAAATTGGTGTTAAAGGTGCACCTTGACCATTATTTTGAATATCTGCTTGTCTAAAATCATATATGACTTTTTTTTTGACTATTTGAGATAACAATTTCCCATCTCCTAATTGATTGGTAATTTTCTCATTTGGCTTATGAAAAATTGTTTGGCCATGAAAACCTATCAAATCAATAGGATCTCCATATTTTTTTAATGATTGATTAACCGCATCAGCATGAAAAAGAGTTAAATTACGCTCCAATTCTCTTAATTTTTTTGAATTTTGTAAAAGATCTTTCTTTGTTAAGACTAGATCTCTTAATCGAATTAACTGATCCTGAAGATATTTATCATATTCATAATAATCATCTAAAATGTTTGAAAATCCATCGTATCCATCTGAACTAATTATTGATAAATCAATACCATCCATAGATGTTCCACTCATTAGTCCAATTGCGGTATATAATTTTTTTTTCATTAATATGTTTTTTAAAAAAAATTTGTATATTGTAACTATAAACTTATGAATAAATTTTTGAAAGAATTTAAAGATAGAGGTTTTTTCTATCAATGCACAAGTGAAGATGAATTGTCTAAACAATTAGATGAAGAAAAGATTAAAGGTTATATAGGTTTTGATTGTACAGCTGAAAGCTTACATGTAGGTAGTTTATTGCAAATAATGTGTTTACGACTACTTCAAAAAAATGGACATCAGCCAATAGTTTTACTTGGTGGAGGAACTACAAGAATTGGGGATCCTTCTGGTAAAGACAAAACTAGAAAAATATTAAGTGAAGCAGAAATAGAAAAAAATATCAAAAATATCAAAAATATTTTAAAAAAATTTTTAGATAATGATGATCCAAATACAAAACCCATATTTGTAAATAATTATACTTGGCTTAAAGATTTAAATTATATTTCATTTTTGAGAGAAATAGGAAAACATTTCACGATAAATAGAATGCTAACATTTGATAGTGTAAAACTTAGATTGGATAGAGAGCAGTCGTTGAGTTACATGGAGTTTAATTATATGATTTTACAAGCATATGATTTTCTTGAATTAAATAAGAAAAAAAATTGTGTCTTACAAATTGGAGGTTCAGATCAATGGGGTAACATAGTTAATGGTGTTGAACTTATAAAACGATATTCTAATAATCGAACCTTTGGTTTAACAACGCCCCTAATCACACTAGCAACTGGTGCTAAAATGGGAAAAACTGAAAGTGGGGCTATTTGGTTGGATGAAAAATACTTATCAGCTTATGATTATTGGCAGTTTTGGAGAAACGTAGATGATAGAGATGTAATTAAATTTTTAAAAATGTTCACTGATTTAAATATTGAAGAAATAAATAAAATTAAAAGTGATGATATCAATCAACTTAAAATTAAATTAGCAAATGAAACAACTACAATGCTTCATGGTAAGAAAGCTGCACAAAATTCCGAGAAAGCAGCAAAAGAAGCATTTTATAATAAAAACTCTTTAATTTATAGCAACAGTGCTATACCTACAATAAAACTTTCAAAGAAAGATGTTCACAATGAATTGAATGTTGTTGAACTTATAATTTTATCTAAATTAGAAAAATCAAAAAGTGAAATTAGACGATTAATAAAGGGAAAGGCTATTAAATTAGATGATCAATTAATTACTGACGAAAAATTAATTATTTTTAATGAATTGTTTCACAATGGTTATTTAAAACTTTCGATAGGAAAGAAAAGACATATTAAAATTCAATGTTACAATTTTAAATAGATCAATTTTTTTTAATTTTTTCTAAAGTTCTAGTAATAAATCTTGGTGTTAATGTTTTAATTGGATTAACCGTTGTTTCTAGATCATTTGGTGGTCCTTTTATCTTAAAACTTACTCCAAAAACACCTTCGCCAGCTTTTTTTCCAACCAATAAATCCCCTAGTAATGGTATTGATGCAATTGTTCTGTTGATTGTTGTGGCTGGAACTAACGTACCTCTTAAACTTATAAGTTTATCTTTTTCAATATAGCCTTCTAATAGTATAGATATTGAGGGTCCAATAGCATATAGCTCTTCAATTCTCATTAAATTTTTTTCATTTGAAAAATTCATTTCAAGATCAGTAAATCTTAAACCTTCTCCAGTCAAGAGATCAGCAATACCTTGAAGAGAGGCTAATGCTAACAACTTTGCTAGAACTGGAATTTCTTTAACCTTAAAATTATCTATAACTAATTTTGAACTTGAAACTTGATTAATTTTGTAAGAAGTAAAATCCAAATTACCTTCATCAAATCCTTTTATAAATTTATATCTATTTACAAGAGGTTTGGCCCATGATGAATTGAGTGTTGTAATTTTATTTCCTTCATTATCAGTTGTAATTGTAAGATATATATTATCTTTATTTCTAAAATTAGCTGAAAAATACGCGCTATCTACTTTATTATTTTTGATAAATAAATTTCCTTTTAATTTTTTAACAAAATAATTTTCATCAATTAAAACTTCATTGATATTAACATTTAAACCAATATTATTTTTAAACATTTTTTTTTCTACTTTATCTTCGCCATCAAGAAGCTCTTCAATCAAATTTTTTGCGTTGTAATATAAGCCCTCGAGTTCATAATTATATTGATCTATTTTTCTTATTTTTAACTTATTTTGTTTATTATCTTTATCTACAAAATCAAAATTTGCTTTTTCAAATTCACTAATTAAATTATTTTTTTCTATAACTAAATTGCTAATATTAATATTATTTTTGTCTTCTAAAATATTCAAATTATTAATATTTATATTTTCACTACTATCATAGCTACCTATAATGCTTAAAGATGCTTTAGATGTATTTCTTTTTTTGTAATTTAAAGGACCTATTTTAAATTTAGTTTTTGTTAAATTTAATTTTAAATCAAAATCTATTTTTTCTTTAATTTTTTTTATAATATATTGTGTATCCTCAATCTCACTATCTATTTTTATCTTTCCCTTACCTGATACTAAAAAATTTTTATTTTGATATTTAATATTAAGTATTTGATCTTTTAAATTTATTTGATTATTTGCTTTAGGGAAAAAATTTTTTAAATATCTATTAATTTTTAAATTAATATTTTCTAATTTTAAATCTGTTATAATTTTAAAATCGTCTTCATTTTTACTAACTAAATATTGAATTTGATCAAATTTTTCTTCTAATTTGATTTTACCCTGTCCATCAATTAAAATTTCACCATTAACATATTTTAATTTTATTTGCTGGTCTTTTAAAACAATAGTTTCATTAAGATCTGAAAAATACTTGTTAATAAAATTAGATTGTTTGTATTTAAATTGATCTATATTTAATTTTGATTCTATAACAATATTATTAAAATTTAATTCATTATCAATATTAAACGAAAATATATTATTTGAATTAAAATTAGTGTCCTCTAAATCTAAATCATTTAAATTTACTTTAAACAGTCTTAATAAACTTTTATTTAAACTTGTTTGTCTATTTTGAAATTCTCCCTGAACAACAAAGTGATTTTCTTTTTTTTTTATATTTAATAATTCAGATGTAAATTTAACCTTATTTGTTTTAAATTTTATATCCTTAAATAAATAATTATCATTATTTAAATTAAAATTAAAATTTATGGCTTCAAAAATATTGTCATTAAAAAAGTTTATTTTCGCATTTTTTAATGAGCCGTTTAGCTCATAATTATTGTTTACCTCTCCTTTTTCATTTAAATTTAAATTTAAATCAAAAATTATATAACCTTTTTTAACAGCGTTTTCTAAAATTAATAATTGTGGTGTATCTTTTACACCTCTTAGAAATTTAATAAAATCTTTAAATAATATAGACCTTGATACAATTTCTATATCAGAGGAAATAATTTTTTTTTTTACAAAAGAAGTTAAGGAAATTTGTGATTTTATATACTCTAATTTCAAAGGTCTATTAGAATAATAAACTGTAGACCCGACTGTTTTTGTGTTTATTTTAAAATTCAACAAGTCAAGGGTTAACTTAATTTTTTTTAACTCTAAATTTAAGTTTTTATCTATTTTAGTTACTTGTTCTTTTATTTGATTATTAAACGTTTCTGTCTCTATTCCAATAACACTTAAATACATTAATAATGAAATTAAAATAATAAAAGGAAATAAAATAAATTTTAAAATTCTATTCTTCATTTAATTTCATAAAGTGATTTTTCTAAAAACTCATCTATATCACCGTCTAATACCTTTTCTGGACTGGTGCTCTCATAATTTGTTCTATTATCTTTTACTAATCTATATGGTTGTAAAACATATGATCTAATCTGATAACCCCACCCTATATCAGATTTAGAACTCTCAACATTTTGGCTTTCTTTTTCTCTTTTTTTTATCTCATAATCATACAATCTTGCTTTTAACATATTCATACATGTTTCCTTATTTTTATGTTGAGATCTTTCGTTTTGGCATTGTACAACAATTTTTGATGGAATGTGTGTTATCCTAACAGCACTATCAGTTGTGTTTACATGTTGACCACCTGCTCCACTAGAACGATAAGTATCAACTCTCAAGTCTTTTTCTAAAATTTTAACATCTATATTTTCATCAACAACTGGATATATCCAAACACTTGCAAAACTAGTATGTCTCCTTGCCCCTGAGTCAAAAGGTGAAATCCTTACAAGACGGTGAATGCCAGACTCTTTTTTCAACCACCCAAATACATAATCTCCATTTATTTTAATTGTTGTAGACTTAACTCCTGCTTCTTCACCTTTATGTTCGCTAATAATATATGATTTAAAATTTTTTTTATCTGACCATTTTAAATACATTCTTCTTAACATCTCAGCCCAATCCTGACTTTCCGTACCACCAGCACCAGCATGTATTTCAACATATGCATCTAGTGAGTCAGCTTCATCAGATAAAAAACATTTAATTTCATTTTTTTTTGCTTCACTTTTCAAATCTTGTATATTTTGTAAAATATCTTTTTGAAAACTTAAATTCTCTTCTTCTAAGGCTAATTCAATTAGATCATCTAAATCTTTGAGTTTTTCCTCAGAATTATTGAAAGAAATTAACAAATCCTCGTAAAGTTTTTTTTCTTTTATTATTTTTTTTGAATTATTTTTATTTTGCCAAAAATTGGCTTGTAGCATTTGTTGATTTAAAAGTTGAATTTTTGAATAAATTTCATTCTTTTCAAAGATACTCCTTTATTCTAAGATTTATTTTTTGTACTTCTTCTTTTAAATTTTGATAATTATTTTCCATTAATAAAACTTTAATATATTATTTTCATCTAATCTATCTGTATTTGAGTAACTTACTTTACCGTTAACTACACTCTTTTTTTTAAATACTTCTATAATTGTATTTTTTGATGAAAATTTGGCTTTTTGCCCAGAAATTGGATCAACAACCATCATGACTGTCCCCTTTGCTGCTTTAAAAGGTCTAGCGTCAGATTTTTTTACCGCGTCTTCAATAAAGCTTTTAAATATTGGTAAAGCAGTTTTTGATCCTGTTTCATATCTTCCTAAAGGTGTAGGGTTATCTGAACCAACATAGACTCCAACCAATAAATTTGATGTAAAACCAATAAACCAAGTATCAGTATTTTTATTTGTAGTTCCGGTTTTTCCAGCAATATTTAGTTTTAAATCTTTTAATTTCTTTGCTGTCCCTCTTTGAATAACACCCTCCAATATTGATGTCATCTGATAGGCAGTTTCTGGAGAAAAAATCTGTTTATAATTATTTTTTATTCTTGGATAATCTTTCGTTAAATATGAAATTTTATCACAATCTACACACTTTCTTTTATCGCTATTATAAATTGTATTTCCCTCACTATCTTGGATTCTATCAATTAATATCGGATTAATTAATTTTCCTCCATTTAAAAAAGCAGAATACGCAGAAGTAAGTTTTAATAAAGTAGTTTCTGCTGAACCAAGAGAAATTGATAGTAGTTCTTCTGGATTTTCATAAATTCCAAGATCTTTTGAAAAATTTATAATTTTTTCTAAACCTAAATTTTTAGCTATTCTTACTGTCATTAAATTCCTAGATTTTTCTAATCCAACTCTCAAAGTAGATGGGCCATAAAATTTCTTGCCATAATTTTCTGGCTTCCACATTTTTAAATCTTCACCTTGATCTAAAACCAAGGGAGCGTCTAATACTAATGAAGTTGGATTGTAATTGTTCTCCAAAGCTAAGGCATATACAAATGGTTTAAATGCAGATCCTGGTTGTCTTTTTGCTTGTGTTGCTCTGTTAAATTCACTTTTTTTAAAACTAAAACCCCCACTCAAAGCTAATACTCTACCAGTGTAAGGGTCCATAACAACAATTCCACCATTTACTTTTGGTAGTTGTTTTAAACTAAATCTATTCTCTTTTATTTTTTTTACGTAAACTATATCTCCAGATTTTAATATTTTATCAAATTCTTTCTTTGTCCAAGAAATATCTGCAAACTCAATTATTCCATCAATTTTATCCTGAGTTTCTATATTTACTGAAAATTTATTTACTTTTTTTATAATCGCTATTTTCCAATTTAGTGAATTTTCTAAATAAAATTTATCTAAATTATTATTCCATTCACTAGTATATTTTTTATTTGTAAGTGGACCTCTCCATCCTTTTCTTTGGTCGTATGCTATCAATCCATTTCTAAGAGAGTTTGTTGCAATTATTTGTAAATTTAAATCAATAGGTGTGTTAATGCTAAATCCCTGTTTGTAGACTTTGTCATAACTTAGAGTTTCTATTACGTGCTTTCTTACATCTTCTATATAATATTGTGCATCCTCTAGATAAATTTTCTTATTTTTTTTTAATTTAATTTCCTCATCTTTAAGTTTTTCATACCACTCGTAAGTCAAATAATTATTTTCAAATAAGTTTTTTAAAACTAAATTTCTTCTGAATTTTGCAGTTTCTGGGTTTTTATAAGGGTTATACCTACTTGGTGCCTTGGGTAAAGCTGCCAACAATGCAGCTTCAGAATAATTTAAATCTCTAATTGATTTATCAAAATATTCTAGACTTGCAGCAGCAACTCCATAGGCACCACTACCTAAATAAATTTGATTAAGGTATAATTCTAAAATTCTTTCTTTAGATAATGCCCTTTCAATTCTAAATGCTAGTATTGCTTCTTTAATCTTTCTATTTAAACTTACTTCATTTGTTAATAGGAAATTTTTTGCGACTTGTTGTGTTATAGTTGATGCGCCCTCTAGTCTTTTTGAAGACAAAACATTGGAAATGTTATTAATAATTGCTCTTAAAACACCTTTAGCATCAACTCCTGGATGAGAAAAAAAATTTTTATCTTCAGCAGATAAAAAAGCATTTATCACATTTTTTGGAATAGAATTGAAAGGAACAAATACTCTTTTTTCTTGTGAAAAATCTGCAACAAGTTCGCCGTTACCAGAATAAACCTTGCTAGAAACTGAT
Organism: uncultured Pelagibacteraceae bacterium; assembly: GCA_902635665.1. Classification (GTDB taxonomy): domain Bacteria; phylum Pseudomonadota; class Alphaproteobacteria; order Pelagibacterales; family Pelagibacteraceae; genus Pelagibacter. Next base: position 22,248 of record CACPOX010000006.1, on the reverse strand, counting down.
GGTTTATAGTTTTTTAAAAATTTATAATCAGGAATATCGTTAGAATAAGTCCATAATATTCCTATAATTGATAGACCTCCTAATAAAATAATGACTATAGAAAAAACTAGTATATTTTTTAAAAACTTATTCATTTTATTTCCATTATATCTTGGAATTTGTTAAAGATATGGCAAAAAAATAAAACAAAATTTTTAAAAAAATAAATATTAATGAAAAATAAAATCACAAAATTATGGAAAAAAATTTATACATTGATGCTTCGCATCCTAACGAAATTAGGGTTGTTCTTAAATCAGGTGAAAATATTGAAGATTACGAATACGAAGGCTTAAAGAATACTTTAATTAAAAATAATATCTACTTGGGTAAAGTAAGCAGAATAGAGCCCTCTTTGCAAGCTGCGTTCGTTGATTTTGGAAGAGAAAGACATGGTTTTCTTTCGTTCAATGATATTCAGTCAGATTACTATCAAATACCAAAAGCAGATTTAGAAAAAATTAAACAACAAGAAGAAAAAGCTAGAGAGGAACTTTCAAGACAAGTTGAAGCAAAAGAAGAGGAAAATATTGCCGAGGGAAAATTAGAAATAGATGATCCAATTGAAAAAAAAATAGACCAAGAAGATGAACTGGTTGATGATAAAGAAAATAAAGAAAAAGAAAATTTAGATGAAGATAAAGACAAAAAAAAAGGAAATAGATATCCATTCAAAAGATACAAAATTCAGGAAGTAATAAAACCAAATCAAGTAATTCTTGTGCAGGTTATAAAAGATGAAAGAGGTCAAAAAGGTGCTGCGCTTAGTACTTTTATTTCTATTGCAGGGAAGTATATAGTCTTAATGCCAAACACTCCTAAAGGTGGAGGAATTTCTCGAAAAATATTTAATCCTGCAGACAGAAAAAAAATTAGATCCATTTTAAATGAAATTGAAATTCCTAAACAAATGGGGCTGATAGTTAGAACTGCAGGAAGTAACAAAACAAAAAATGAGATAAATAATGATTTAACCACTTTAATAAACACTTGGGGTCAAATAAAAGAAAACGCAATTAACTCAATTGCTCCATCATTAATTCATCAAGAAAGTGAAATTATCAAAAGAACTTTAAGAGACATGTTTGATGAAAACACGCAAAGTATTTTGGTTGAGGGTAATGAGGGTTACAAAAAAGCTCAGTCTTTTATGAAAACAATGATGCCTTCTAGTGTAAAAAAAGTAAAAAAATATAGAGGCAAAGTTCCATTATTTATTCAAGAAAATATTGAACAAAAATTAAATCAAATCTTTGACTCTCAGATAAAACTTAAATCAGGCGGGTATTTAGTTATTAATCCAACAGAAGCTCTTGTTTCAATTGATATTAATTCTGGAAGTTCCATTAAAGGTAAAAATGTTGAAAGTACTGCACTTGATACAAATATCGAAGCAGCTGAAGAAATAGCAAGACAAATAAAAATTAGAGATCTGTCTGGTTTAATAATAATAGATTTTATTGATATGCTTAGTTATGGAAATAGACGATTGGTAGAAAGAAAACTAAAAGAAAAGTGCAGAACAGATAGAGCAAGAATTCAAATAGGAAGAATAAGTAATTTTGGACTTTTAGAAATGTCACGACAAAGACTAAGGGAAAGTGCTATTAAGTGGAAAGTAACATTAACTGACGAGTCATTTGCTCAAAAACTTCTAAAAATCGTTGAATTAAAAGCATTAATAAATAAAGCTAAATTTGTTGAACTTAGAGTTTGTGAAAAAATATCTGATTTTTTAAAAGAAAATTTTGTAAATGATTTAACTTATTTCGAAAAAAAAAACAAAATTAAGATAGACATTGTGAGGGATAATTCTTTGATAATTCCAGAGTATATAATTAATGTTCAAAATAAATCAAAAAAAACAATTGAACTTATAGAATATTACGAGAAACTTAAAAATTTAGATATCCAAATTAAAGAAACTAAAAATTCAGAAAAAAAAATTAATAAAACAATTATTAAAAAAACTTACAAGAAAAAGAGGTATTATAAAAAAACTAAATAATTCCTTTTAATGGTGAAGATGGATTGCCCATTAAAGTTTTATCTATTCTTCCAGATTTATAAGATTGCCTTCCCGCAACAACTGCATTTTTAAAAGCAAGGGCCATTTCAAATGGTTTTTTTGCCTTTGCAATTGCTGTATTAACAAGGACACCATCGCATCCTAACTCCATTGCAACTGCTGCATCTGAAGCCTGTCCTAAGCCAGCATCTATAATCAAGGGTAATTTTGTTTGTTTTCTTATTATGTGAATATTAATTTTATTTTGTATTCCTAGTCCTGAACCTATAGGAGCTGCTAATGGCATAATTGCCTCTGCCCCAACGTTTTCCAAACGTTTAGCCATTAATGGATCATCATTGCAATAAACCATTACTTTAAAACCTTCCTTCGCTAATACCTCTGTAGATTTTAAAGTTTCAATCATATCGGGAAATAAGTTTTTTTTATCTCCCAAAACTTCCAACTTTACTAGTCTCCATCCGCCGATTTCTCTTGCCAATCTAAGTGTTCTCAAGGCCTCTTTTGAATTAAAACATCCTGCAGTATTAGGTAAATAAGTAATTTTTTTTGGGTCTATATAATCCATTAATAACGGTTTTTTTTTATCAGAAATATTAACTCTTCTAACTGCAACTGTTACAATTTGTGCACCTGAAAGTCTTACTGATTTAGCGCATTCAGTCATGCTTTTATATTTTCCAGTTCCAACAATTAGCCTTGATGTAAATTTTTTCTTTGCAATAATTAGGTTATCTTTTTTCAACTTAACCACCTCCTATGAAATGAACTACTTCAATGTTATCATTTTTTTTTAAATTTATTTTACTAATTTTTTTTTTATCTATTATTTCCTCATTAAGCTCAATAGCTACTTTATTTAAAGGTATTTTGAGGTGATTTAACAATTTTGATAGATTAGATCCTTCATTTATGGATTTGATTTTACCATTTATTTTAATTTTTATTTTTTTTATTTTTTTCATCGTATATAAATGCTGAATGAATAATAAAATTATTATTATTAACGGTCCAAATCTTAATCTATTAGGTGAAAGAGAACAATCACAATATGGATCGACTACATTTGAAAAACTTAAGGCAAATTGTATTAAAAAAGGACAAGAAATTAGTCTTGATATAGAATTTGTACAATCTAATGTAGAAGGAGAACTGGTCAATATAATTCAAGATGCTAGAGAAAAATATGATGGCATGATTATAAATGCTGCTGGTTTCACTCATACTTCTGTAGCAATTAGAGATGCCCTAGATCTATTTAAAAAACCGATAATAGAGCTTCACATATCAAATATTTATAAAAGAGAGGAATTTAGACATAAATCACTCATAAGTGATGTGGTAACTGGAGGAATTTTTGGATTAGGTTCAGAAGGATATATTTTGGCCATAATTTCATTACAAAAGTCTTTGCAAAATGAAAATAGATAAAAAAATAATTCAAGAATTAAGTGATTATTTAAAAGAATTTAATCTTACCGAAATAGAGATAACAGAAAAAGATACAAAAATTAAAGTATCAAAAAATAACGTTTCAATTAGCAATCAGCCACAAGTTTTTTCGCCGTCATCATCTTCAACAAGTTCGGTATCTGCTCAAACTCAAAATGTTAAAACAGGAACTGAAATTACATCACCTATAATAGGAACAGCATATCATGCTCCAGAACCTGGTGCTAAGAAATTTGTTGAGGTTGGAAAAAAAATTAAAAAAGGTGATACAATAATGATTGTTGAGGCAATGAAAACTATGAATCATGTTCCCTCTACAGCAGATGGTGTAGTAAAAGAAATTTGTGTTGAAGACGGCCAACCTGTAGAATTTGGTCAAACTATTATTATCCTAGAATAAATAATGTTCAAAAAAATTTTAATTGCAAACCGTGGGGAAATTGCAGTTAGAATTATTAGAGCATGTAAAGAATGGGGAATTCCTACTGTCGCTGTTCATTCTGATGTAGATAGAGAAAGTATGCATGTAAGAATGGCTGATGAAAGTGTATGTATTGGTTCACATCAACCAGCAAATAGTTATTTAAATATTCCAGCTCTAATGTCCGCAATAGAACTTACAAATGCTGATGCAGTTCATCCTGGCTATGGCTTTCTTTCTGAAAATGCAAATTTTGCTAGAATTTTAGAAGAGAATAAAATTAATTTTATTGGAGCCTCATCAAAACATATTGAAATGATGGGAGATAAAATTCAAGCAAAAAGAATAGCTAAAGAAAATGGATTACCTGTTATTGAGGGGTCCGAAGGCGGTGTAAAGGATATCTCTGAAGCAAAAGTACTTTGTAAAAAAATTGGTTTTCCTGTCTTAATTAAAGCCTCAGGTGGAGGTGGAGGTAAGGGTATGAAAATAGTTTATAAGGAAGAAGAATTTGAAACATTATTTTCAACTGCTAAATCAGAAGCTCAAAAATACTTTGGAAATGACGAGGTTTATATTGAAAAATTTTTCCAAAATCCAAGACATATTGAAGTGCAAATATTAGCTGGAAAAAATAGAGTGGTACACCTTCATGAAAGAGATTGTTCGGTTCAAAGAAGACATCAAAAATTAATAGAGGAAACACCAAGTCCAGTTTTAAATGATGAAATAAGAAAAGATTTATTTGAAAGAACAGTAAAAATGGTAGCTAAAATAGGTTATATGGGAGCAGGAACTGTGGAGTTTATATATGAAGGTGGTAAGTTTTATTTCCTTGAAATGAATACAAGAGTTCAAGTTGAACATCCTGTAACAGAAATGGTTACAGGGATCGATATAATCAAAGAACAAATTTGGATTGCTTTTTCAGAAGAAACAGCTTTGAAACAAAGTGATATAAATCCTAGAGGTCATGCAATTGAATGTAGGATTAACGCCGAGGATGCAAGTAAAAACTTTCAACCTTCGCCTGGAGTTATTACAATGTGCCATCAACCATCTGGTTTTAGAACTAGAGTCGATGGTGCAATATTTCAAGGATATAAGGTAACTCCTTATTATGATAGTATGGTTTGTAAATTAATTTGTCATGGCAGAAATAGAACTGAAGCTATACAAAGAATGAATAGATCATTAGATGAATTTGTTATTGAGGGAATAACAACTACTATCCCTTTACATAAAAAATTACTTAATCACAAAAAATTTATTAGTTCTAACTTTAATGTAAGTTGGCTGGATAATGATACTATTGTTTAATAACAACTTATAAGCCAAACATCGTAAACAGGGTGATCAAAAGGTGTAATAGAAGGACTCGAAGAAAACATCCAGTCATTAAAGACAAAAACTTCATCATTGCTTTTATAGGTTAAATCTCTTACTTGGATATATGCAGTAATTTCAGGATTATCATCGAACTCTGAATTTTTACATTTAAGACTTTTTATTGCTAAATCTTTAAATGTTATTAATTCACCATTTCTTAACTTAACTAAAGTATTTTTAGAACTTATTTTATCTAAAATTTTTATATCAGTATAAGTACCCTCTAAATTATTATCTGATTTTAAATTTAATATTAAATAAAAATAAATTAAAAAAGTGAAAAAAATTAATTTTAAATTATTCTTTCCAAGTAGAGTATTTTTTTTTAACACCATCTTTATTTTTATTTGGGTAGTATGCTGCTTCAGTTCCAGTTAAATTTTCTTGATGTGGTTTTTGCCAATCATATTTTTCAAATTTATTTTTTTTTTCAATTTTATTAGGAGTAAAATGTATCCATGAATACCACTCTACTGGAATTTTGGAGGCATCGATTGTTCCAGAATAAATAACCCATCTTTTTCCTTTTTTACTCTCATAATACTTGTTACCAAATTCGTCAGTACCAACATATTTTCCAAAAAAAATTGTTTTTAATCTTGTCCCAAAAGTGTCTTGATTCCACCAAGTGAAAATTTTTTTTAAAAGTGTCAACATAATTTTTTTTATTTATTCAATTAAAAATTGTAAAATTTAAATTAGACTAAAATATGAATATGTATATAAATTAAATGAATCAATATTCAAATTAAAATTTAAAAAGAGGACAAATGGCAAAATACCTTGTTGAAACTTATTATACCTGCACCTTCAAAGTAAATCATTATTTGGATGATATAAATGAAGCAGAGTTAGGAAATTTAGAAAAAAGAGATGATGGAAAATTTGAGGTTTTAGATGTAAAGCTTGATAATAGAAAAACAAAAAGTCTCAACCCAAATACTAATAAGGTAGTAGAGAATAAAAAAGTAGAAATAGTTTCAGAAACCGCCAACAATAGTTCTATTACTAAAGAAAGCATTGTAACCAATCTGAGTAAAAACAATGAAAAAATAAGTAAGAGGTTTAGTATGCCAGACAGAAGAAAAGGCTATATACAAAAAGCTACGATTGGTGATCATAAAGTTTATTTGCATACAGGAGAATATGAAGACGGAAAAATTGGAGAAATATTTATTGATACAAGCAAAGAAGGCGAACTTGTAAAGGCTTTAATGAATAACTTTGCAATAGCAATATCTCTAGGTCTTCAATACGGTGTTCCGCTTGATGAGTTTATTAGTGCATTTATTGGAACAAAATTTGAGCCTTCTGGAAAAGTAGTTGGAAACGACAGAATATTAACCGCCACATCTATTCTAGATTATATTTTTAGAGAATTAGCAATTTCATATCAAAATAGAGAAGATCTAGCTCATACTCCAGCTATTGGCGCAAATGATAATACTATTATGGACGAACAAAATTCAGAGGATCAAAATCAATTGTTAAAAATTGTAAAAGATATAACAAGCAAAGGTTTTGTAAGAAATAACTATAAAAAAAATCTAGTGGATCTTTCTGATGTTAAAATAAATTTAAAAGGTAAAAAATAAAATTATTTTTTGGTCTTTAATACCAAGTTCAACTCTTTTAATTGATCCAAATTTACTTCTGATGGTGCATTCATCATTAAATCTTCTGCATTTTGATTCATTGGAAACATTGTTACTTCTCTAATATTTTTCTCATTGGCTAATAACATTACTATTCTGTCAATGCCAGGTGCTATGCCTCCGTGAGGGGGAGCTCCATAACTCAATGCATTAATCATTCCACTAAATTTTTCATCAACTTGTTTTTTTTCATATCCTGCAATTGAAAAGAGTTTATACATTAGCTCTGGTTTATGATTTCTAATTGCTCCAGATGATAATTCTATTCCATTACAAACAATATCATATTGATACGCAAGTATATCCAAAGGATTTTTGAAATTTTTTTCAGTTAAATCGCCTTGAGGCATTGAAAAAGGGTTATGACTAAACTTAATCTTGTTAGTAATTTTATCTTTTTCAAACATTGGATAATCTACAATCCAACAAAACGCGAAAATATCTTCGTCAATTAGATTTAAATCTTGCGCAATTTTATCTCTAGCTAGAGCTGTAATTTTTTCTAATTCACCCTGTTTTTCACATGCCATAAAAATACTGTCACCTATTTCACAATTAGTTATTTTTATGATTTCTAATAGTGCTTCTTCAGAAAAGAATTTACCAATTGGACCTTTGGCTGAAATTTTTTTATCTTTTTCAAAAGTAAAATACGCTAAGCCAGAAGCTCCTTCTTCCTTTGCCCATTTGTCTATATTTTCAAAAAAACTTCTAGGCTTATCTTTTGTATTTTTGGTAACAATGCACCTTACTTTAGATCCAGATTTTAAAAGTTTTTTAAATATTTCAAAAGAAACATCCTCTCTTTTAAAAATATCAGAAATATCATGTATAATAAGTGGATTTCTTAAATCTGGTTTATCACTGCCATATTTAAGCATTGCATCTGCATATGAAATTTTTGGAAATTTATTGAACATTAATTTTTTATCTGAAAAATTTTTGAATGTATTAACCATTAATTTTTCAACAACATTAAAAACATCTTCTTGTTCAACAAATGACATTTCCAAATCTAACTGATAAAATTCACCCGGGCTTCTGTCTGCTCTAGCATCTTCATCTCTAAAACATGGTGCTATTTGGAAATATTTATCAAAACCTGAAACCATTATTAATTGCTTAAATTGCTGAGGTGCTTGCGGTAATGCATAAAATTTTCCAGGATTTAAACGACTTGGGACCAAAAAATCTCTTGCACCTTCTGGACTGGATGAAGTTAATATTGGTGTTTGAAATTCTAAAAAACCCAATTTTGTCATTTCATTCCGTATATAAGAAATTACTTTTGATCTTAAAATAATATTTTCATGAATTTTTTTTCTTCTTAAATCTAAAAATCTATATTTTAATCTTATTTCTTCTGCATACTCTTGATCGCTAAACACTGGCATAGGTAATTCTCTACAAGTTCCTAAAATATAATATTTCTCAATTGAAACTTCGATTTCGCCTGTATCAATGTCATTATTTATTGTGTCTTTTGATCTATTAACAACTTTACCTTCAATCTTTATAACAGTTTCTAATTGAGTTTTTTCGAGTTCAAAAAAATTCTTGTTTTCTTTATCAATAATACATTGGGTAATTCCATAATTATCTCTCAAGTCAATAAATAATAAATTTCCATGATCTCTTTTTTTATTAATCCAACCTGAAAGAGAAATATTTTTATCTACATCCTCTTTTCTTAATTCATTGCAATTGTGTGTTCTATACTTATTCAATTAATCTCCTAATGCTTCTTTAATAATTTTAAAATCGATTGGTTTTTTTCTTTTTAAACTAATTTCGTCGATTTTATATATGAAATCAGATATTTTACCATATGATCTATTAATTCTCTTAATAATGAAATCAATAAGTTTTTTATCGATAAATATTTGACGGTCAGAAAGATTTTTTAATATTAATGCGTACATTAAATCATCTCCTGGTTTTTCAATCTGAGACAAAATAAAAATATGGGATCTAGAATTTAGGTCATCTAACTTAAATTTAAATTCAACTATTGGAATTTTTGAAGTAACTATTAAATATTTATTATCCTGATCAACTATATTAATAAGTGTGAATAATAATTTTTCATTTACTTTTTCATTTAAATTTTCAATGACTATATTTTCATAAATCTTGGTATTTTTAAGAAAATCATTTGTAATATTTTCTGCATTTATTTTAATACCTTTATTCTTTTGTAAAAAAATATTCACTAAATGTGACTTACCAGAAAATTTTTCACCAATTAAGTTAACAAAATTTTTTTCCCATTTTGGCCAATTATTCAAAAGATTGAAGCAATTTTCGTTACAAGTAGAAACATAAAAATCTTGATCTTTAAAATTTTGCTCATAATCAAACTTGAGTATAAGTTGATTAAGATTTTTCATTTAATATCCAAATTTTATTTTTAATTTCAAGCTCATAATTATGAAGTTTCATTATTTCTAAAAATTTATCAGGAGTTCCATTAAATACAACTTTGTAAAAATTATTTTTATTATTAAATTTGTAAATATAAAAATTATATATTAAATCAATATCTGAGAGAATTCTTTCAAACTCATTAATTTTTATATTGTTAGTATTTTGTAAAGAAATATTTAATGATAATTTAACTGATGTATTAATCTCATTTTGTGATTTCCAAAAATCTTCATAAATCAATTTTAAATTTTCTATAAATCCGTTTAATTGTTCCTCGTTATTTAAATCTATTTCATTAAAACTTAAATTTTTTAAATTACTTTTATTATTTATAGATATTTTATTAAACACTCTAATTTTTTTTTTATTTTTAAATACAATCATAATTATATGATCTTTAATGTTATATTTATTTATTATTTCTTTAAAATCATAACTTTCTAAATTTGTCATATTGCTTTTTATTAAATCAAAATCCTCAAGATCTTCTGTAGGTAAAATATAATTTAAAAGACTATATTTTTTATTGTATTGATTCCAATTATTAAACAATTTGCTATCTGAGAACATTGATACTTGATTGGTATTTTGATCCACGAAAACTGGTATAAATAAAAAAAATTTTTTTTCAGGTAAAGATGGATATATATTTTTTGCCTCTAACAATTCAAATATACTCCTTTTATTAAATGAGACATTTAAAGTAAGGTAATAGATATTATCAATAAACTTTTCCTCTTTTATAGAAAAAGTCTCAATCATTCCTTTTATTTGGTTAAGAGAGGTATTTTTAAAACTATTTTGATCTTTGCTTTGTACAATTGACAATATAAGTTCATTAAAAGCTTCGGTAAACCCTTTGTCAATAATTTTATTTTTATTAAAATTAATTTCAAAAGGCACAGATATTTCTATGTCATTTACTGAAAAAGTCTTTGCATTAATATTTTCTGTGGAAAAAAAAACATTTATTAAAGCAAGAAATAAAAAAAAATTATATAAGTTTCTTAATTTAACAAATTGAAAAATAAATTTCATAAAACATATTAATGAATAAAAAAAAATTTACCTACAGAAAAAGTGGCGTTAATATAAGGGCTGCTGATAAATTTATTAATTTCATTTCTGCATTTTCAGCAAAAAAAAAAGGCAAAAAAAAGTATTCTAAAATTGGAGGTTTTGGCTCCATTACAACAATACCAAATAATATAGTACATCCTAGAATTGTTGCATGTACTGATGGTGTTGGAACTAAAATAGAAATAGCAAATACCTTAAATAAATTTGACACAATTGGAATTGACCTAGTGGCTATGAGCGTGAATGATCTAATTGTTCAGGGCGCAAAACCAATGATTTTTTTAGACTATGTTTCTATAAACAAAATTGATTTAAAAAAACTAAAATCAATTGTTAAAGGTATTGTCAAAGGTTGTAGGCAATCTGAATGTGAACTTGTTGGTGGTGAAACTGCTGAAATGCCAGGAACATATGAAAAAGGTAAATTTGATATTGCCGGCTTTGCTGTAGGTATCGTTGCAAAAAATAAAATTTTAAAAAAAAACAAAATTAAAAAAAATGACCTCATACTTGCAATTCCATCCAGTGGATTACATTCTAATGGTTATTCACTTGTAAGATATTTAATTAAGAAAAAAAAAATTAACATTAACAAAGATAAATATTTAAAATCAGAGCTTTTAAAACCAACTAAAATATATGTAAAAGAAATAATTAATTTAATAAATAGAAATTTAATTAATGGTTGTGCAAATATAACTGGAGGAGGCATTTCTGATAATATTAAAAGAGTTATTCCTGAAAAATTATCAGCAAATATAAATTTAAATGAAGTTAAAACATTTAAAATATTTAAATGGCTTAAAAATCATGGTGTTTCTGATGACGAAATGCTTAAAACATTTAATTGTGGAGTTGGTTTTTGTTTGATAATTAATTCTAAAAATCTCAAAAAAGTTAGAAACTATTTTTCAAAAAAATATACCCCTTATGTTATTGGTAAAATTTCTTCTGGAAAAAATAAAGTTAAGTTAAATGGTTCTATTGACTGGACATAATAAAATAAAAACAGCTGTATTTATATCTGGTACAGGAAGTAATTTAAAATCATTAATAAAATTTTCCAAAAAAAAAGTTTCGCCAATTTCGGTGGATTTAATAATTTCCAATAATCCAAAAGCAATAGGTTTAAATTATGGAAAAATTTATAAAATAAAAAATAAAATATTTAATTTTAAAAATAAAAAAATTGCTGAAAAAAATTTACTTCTAGAATTAAAAAAAAATAAAATAGAAATGATTTGTCTTGCAGGATTTATGAGAATTTTATCGAAAAATTTTATTAAAAAATTTAAAGGAAAAATACTTAATATTCATCCATCACTATTACCTAAATATAAAGGTTTAAATACCCATCAAAGAGCATTGAATAATAAGGAAAAATATTCAGGTTGCACTGTTCACTTTGTAAATTCAAAATTAGATTCTGGAAAGATAATTTTACAAAAAAAAATTAAAATTAACAAATATGAGACTGCGAATTCCTTATCAAAAAAAATATTAGTTCAAGAACACAAGCTTTATCCAAAGGCTATATTTAAAGTTTTTAATTTTTAAAGAAAAAATCAATTTCTTTATTTGCATTATCAATGCTATCTGACCCATGTACAGAATTTTTATCTATTGAAATACCATATTTATTTCTTATGGTGCCTGCTTCTGCATCTTTTGGATTAGTTGCCCCCATCAACTCTCTATTTCCCAATACTGCATTTTCTTTCTCTAAAACCATTACAACTATGGGTCCTGATGAAAGATATTCACATAAATCATTGTAAAATGGCTTGGTTTCATGAACTTTATAGAATTTTTCTGCTTCAGATTTTTCTATTTGAATTTTTTTTTCTTTTAAAATTGAAAAACCATTATTTTTAAACATTTCCTTAATTTCGTTTTCAAGGTTTCTTTCTACAGCGTCTGGTTTAATTATTGATAAAGTTTGTTCTATATTACTCATAATATTCCTCTATTAGTTTGTTTAATAATCTTACGCCATAACCTGTGGCACCGCCTGAATTTAAAGCCCCTCCATATTTTGAAAAAGCCATGCCAGCAATATCTAAATGAGCCCAAGGTGTTTTATTTATAATAAATCTTTGTAAAAATTGTGCAGCTGTAGTAGATCCAGCGCCTCCTAAATAGTTTATGTTTTGCATATCTGCATTTTTTGAATCTATTAATTTATCAAAATTTTTGTTTAACGGCATTCTCCATACTTTTTCTTCAACATTCTCTCCTGCATGAATTAATTGTTTAGATAATTTGTCATCATTAGAAAATAATCCAGCATATTCAGACCCTAAGGAAACAATTATAGCTCCAGTTAAAGTTGCTAAATCAATTATAAATTTTGGTTTGTATTTTTCTTCTGTAAATGTAAGTGCATCCGCTAGAACTAACCTTCCTTCAGCATCAGTATTTAAAATTTCAACTGTTTTTCCACTATAAGATTTAACTATATCACCAGGTCTTTGAGCATTACCACCTGGCATATTTTCTACTAAACCAACTACACCTACAGCATTTATTTTTGCCTTTCTTAATGCTAAACTTTTCATTAATCCAACTACTACTGCTGAACCAGCCATATCATAAGTCATATCCTCCATAAATTTTGCAGGCTTTAATGATATTCCTCCAGTATCAAAACAAACACCCTTCCCAACAAAAGCTAAAGGTTTAGACTTATCTTTTAATCCATTCCATTCAATTGTTACTAAGTAAGAACCTCTGATACTTCCCTGACCTACTCCAAGTAAAGTATTCATTCCAAGCTTTTTTAGTTTATTTTCATCATAAATATTAATTTTTAAACCATATTTGTTTAATAAACCTAATCTTTTTGCATATTCGTCTGGATGTAAAATATTCCCAGGTTCAGATACTAAATCTCTAGTATAATATGATCCTTCCTCAATTGATTTAAATTTAATTTGATCAACTAATGATGGTTTGTTTTTTCCAATGACGTTTATTGAAATATTTTTATTTATTTTTTTTGTTTTATATTTTTCAAATGTATAAGATTTTAATTTTAAACCATGCAAAAAATACCCAACGAGGTGCTTTGAATTAGTTCCGACAACATCAGTATTAAGATAATATTCATTTTGTTTAAAATCTTTAAATAAATCGTAAAACTTTGCTCCTAAATTTTCCAAATCATAATTTTTTACATTTTTTTTTAAAGACACTAAAACGATTTTTCTTTGTGAATTTACATCAAATGAGTGTATATTTTTTTTTAAATCTTTTGTTTTTATTAGGTCTGATAGATAAGCATAATCTTTCTTTGAAATATGTTTCTTTAAACCTGAAATACTGAATTTTTCATCTGTAAAAAGAATCAAATTTAAGGAATTACTCTTTAATGAGCTTTTATTATAATTAATTTTTACTGACATAAATTTTAAATACACTCTATACGAGATGGATGCTATATATGAGTAAAAATAGCATATTTCAATGAAAAAAATCTTATTTAAAAAAATATTATCAGATTGCCTAATTTTTTTCACTATAGCACTTTTTTTTGCCGCATTAGTTATTTGGATTTTTCAAGCTGTAAATCACCTTGATATAATGATTGAGGATGGAAGAGATCACTTAACTTATATAAAATTTACATTATTAATCTTTCCAAAAGTAATTACAAAATTGCTTCCATTTATATTTTTTTTAAGCTTCATTTATATAATTACGAAATACGAAATAGAAAATGAATTAATAATATTTTGGAACTTCGGGGTAAGTAAAATATCTTTAATAAATTTCTTTTTCAAATTTTCAATAATTCTTGTGCTTTTCCAAATAATTTTAACATCTTACATTGTTCCGATGTCACAAGATAAAGCAAGATCATATCTTAGAAATTCAAACATAAATATTTTAGAAAATCTTATCAAACCTAGAAAATTTAACGATACAATTAAAGACTTGACAATTTACAGTGATTACAAAGATGAAAATGACTATTTTACAGAAATATACATAAAAAGTGGAAGTAATTTTAATAATTTTCAAATTACATATGCTAATAAAGGTAAATTTTTAAATAGTGGTGGAAATCAAATTTTCGATTTATACAATGGTGAAACTATTAGTGTAGTCAATGATAAAATCACAAATCTAAAGTTTAAAAGATCGTATTTAAATTTAAGCGATATTCAAACCAATACTACTACATATAAAAAAACTCAAGAAGTATCTACTTTAGATTTATTTACTTGTTATAAAAATATTTATAATAAAATTTCCATAGATTTAAGTAAAAAATTAGAAATCGAAAATTGTAGATCAGAAAATTTAAATAATATTTTAAAAGAGTTTCATAAAAGAATTACTATTCCATTATATATCCCTGTACTAATGCTTATTTGCTTATTAGTCATAACCAAATCAAAAGAAAATAGTAATTATACACTTTACAGATTAAAAATATTTTTAATAGGATTATTTATAATTATTTTATCTGAGCTAACACTAAGATTTGTGGAGAAAAATTTATTTAATAATATTTTGATTTTTTCAATTCCAGTGATTATGTCAATTTATTTATATATAGTTTTTGTTTTAAAATTTAAATTTAAAAATTCTAAGACATGAAAACATACATTAAATTTTTAAGTAAAATATTTTTAAATTCTTTTTTTAATATTTTTCTTATTACTTTTTGTCTTATTTTTATTTTAAATTTACTCACTGAGCTTGATTTTTTTAAAGATATAAGTGTTTCAACCTATTTTCCTATTTACTTATCTTTATTGAACACTCCATCTTTAATATTTGAAATGTTTCCTTTTATTTTTTTAATTTCAACACAACTTTTTTTCCATGAATTAATTAAAAATAATCAAATAAACACATTAAAATACTCGGGTCTAAAAAACTCTAAAATCTTAGCAATAATAAATTCTCTAACATTTTTTTTGGGCATAGTTATTATCACTTTTTTTTATAACTTTTCGTCAAATTTAAAAAATTTCTACTTAGAATTAAAATCTTCATATACTACAGATGATAAATATTTGGCTGTAATCACTAATAATGGTCTTTGGATTAAAGATGTTATTGATGACAAAATCTTAATGATAAATGCATCAAAAATTGAGAAAAATTTTATAGTTGATGTTTATCTATCGGAATTTGATAGTAACTTTAAAATAATAAGAAATATTAAAAGTAAAAAAATAGATGTCAAAAATAAAAACTGGCTTATTTATGACGCTGAAATTTTTAAACAAAATTATAAGGTAGAAGAAAAACTAATTAAACTCGAGACAAACTTTGATTATGAAATTATTCAAAATTTATTTTCTAACCTGTCTTCACTTTCTCTTGTAGAATTAATTGAAATGAGAGACAATTATCTAAAACTAAATTATTCTGTAACTGATTTAAATCTTCATCTATTAAATTTGTTTTTGTATCCTGTTTATTTAGTTTTAATGACTCTTGTATCAAGTGTAATTATGCTTAATTCAAAAAATATAACGAATAGATATCTTAAAATTATATTTGGATTATTAGTTTCCGTATCAATATATTATATTTATAATTATTTTTATGTGCTTGGTGTTACTGAAAAAATTAATACAATCATCTCAATAACTTTACCATTAATTATTTTATTGATAATAAACACTTATTTTCTGAGAAATATAAATGCAAAATAAAATAATTATTTTTTTATTTTTTTTTAACTTTTGCTTCAATGCATTAGCCAGCGAGCAATTTATTTTTAATGTTTCTAAAATCGAAATTCTAGAAAATGGTAATAAAATTATTGGTTCTGAGCGTGGAATTATAGAATCAGATAGTGGGATAAATATTGAAGCTGACAATTTTCAGTATGATAAAAATAGGAATATTTTAAATGTTAATGGTGGGGTAATAATTAAATTTCCAAAAAAAAATTACGTTATATATGGTGAAAATATTTCATATTTAAAAGAAGAAAACATTATTTTAGCTAAAAATAAAATAAAATTAATTGATAACAATGAAAAAATACTAACATCAAGCAATTTCTCTTTTAATATAAACGAAAATATTTTCAAGGCTGACAATGAGGTTAAAATTATTAATTTAACTGAAAATTATAATATAAAGTCTAATGATATTACTTATTTTAAAAATGATAAAAAAATTATAAGCAGAGGTTTAACAAATGCTTCTGTTAATGATAATTATAATTTCAAATCAAATACTGAGCTTACAATTGATATAAAAAATTTTAAAGTCAGTGCATCTGGTGAAGTTGAGTTCAAAGATATACTAAATAATAACAAAATTATATCAGATGAAATTTATTTTTACAAAAATGAAGAAAAAATAATTACTGAAGGAAAAACAGATGCGAGAATTGATAACAGATTTGTTTTAAAATCAGAGAGTATTTTTTTTTCTAATAAAAATAGAGTAATTAAATCAAAAAACAAAGCTACCATTAATGATATCAAAAATGACTCATATTATGAGATTACAAATTTTCATTTATCTCTAGATGATGAGATTTTGAAAGGTGAAAATATTTCTATAAACACTGACTATTCAAAACCTTTGAATGATAAATATTATATAAAAAGTGGAATATTTGACCTTAAAAACGAAACTTTTTTTACACAAGATATAAATATTGAGCTTAAAAAAGATCTATTTAATAATAAAAAAAATGATCCTAGATTAAAAGGCGTTTCTTCGTCTAGCAAAAATGGAGTTACAGTTATTAATAAAGGTGTATTTACAAGCTGTAGTAAAGAGGATAACGATTGTCCTCCTTGGTCTCTTCAAGCTGAAAAAATTGAATATGATAAAAATAAAAAGATAATCACTTATGACAATGCTTTGCTAAAAGTTTACGATAAACCTATTTTTTACTTTCCAAAATTTTTTCACCCAGGTCCTACTGTTGAAAGACAATCAGGTTTTTTAGCTCCAAGATTAAGTAACTCAAAAATTTTAGGATCTTCCATTCAAATTCCCTATTTTTGGGCATCGGCTGATAATCAAGATTTTACATTTAGTCCTGCTATTTATGATAAAAATATTATTAAAATTCAAAATGAATACAGATTAAAAAGAGAAAATTCCTCATTAATTGCTGATTTAAGTATTACTGAAGGTTATAAGTCAAAAACAAACAAAGACCAAAATTCTATAACTCATATTTTTTCTAAGTATAGCTCAGATCTAAATTTAAAAAATTTCTCTGAAAGCACTTTGGATATTTCGGTTCAAAAAATTAACAATGATACGTATTTAAAAATATTTGATCAAAGTTTAACAAATGAAGAAATAAAACCACAAAATAATGATTTATTGACTTCCGAAATTAAAATTAATCTCAAAAATGAAAAGTATAACCTTGTGACTGGTATGACATCTTATGAAGATCTTCAAAAAGGCAATAGTGATAGATATGAATTTATTCTTCCATATTATAATCTTTCTGGTGAATTAAATGATGGTGATAAATATGGATTTTTAAGCTTTTCATCTGTAGGAAGTAATATTTTAAAAAATACAAATAATTTAAGATCTAGAATCATCAATGACTTTGACTTTAGAGGTTTTGATTTAATAACTAAATCTGGAGTTCAAAATAACGTTAATGTATATGTGAAAAATTTAATAACTAGTGGAAAAAATGATGAGGACTATAGTTCAAGTGTAGAAACTGATTTACTTGGGGTTTTTGAGTTCAGCTCAAGCCTCCCAATGATTAAAGGTGATAATAAATTTATAGATTATTTCGAGCCTAAACTTTCATTTAGATACAATCCCTCAAATATGATTAATCATTCAGATACTAGTCGAAAAATTAACAATAATAATATTTTTGATATAAATCGTTTAGGTTTACAAGATACACTTGAGTCAGGGGCAAGTTTAACTTTAGGTATAGATTATAAAAAAGAAAATTTAGAAAATATAAACAAATATTTTGAGCTTAAACTTGGAACTATTTTAAGAGATAAAAAGAATAACAATATACCATTATCTAGTGGTATAATGAAAAAAAATTCTAATATATTTGGAAGTATAAATAACAATTTTAGTGAAAATTTTGCAATAAATTACGATTTTTCAATAAATCATGATTTAGATAAAGTAGAATATAACTCTTTAGGTTTCGTGTTCTCAAAAAATAATTTTAAAACAGAATTTAATTTCATTGAAGAAAACGGTGTTATTGGAAGTTCCAATATTATAGAAAATATTTCTACTTTAAGCATTAATGATGAAAATTACTTATCTTTTAAAACAAGACAAAATAGAAAACTTGATATCGCCGAGTATTATAATCTGATTTATGAATATAAAAATGATTGTTTGGTTGCTGGTGTCACTTATAATAAGACATATTATGAAGATAGAGATTTAATTCCATCTGAAGATCTAATTTTCAAACTAACATTGATTCCTATAACAACTGTGGGCCAAAGTATCTCAAAATAAAATGAAAAAAGTAAACATATCAAGAATTTTTATTTCGATACTTGTGGTTTTTATTTTATTTAAAGATTTGTACGCAACTGAAAATAAAATATTAATTAAAGTAAACAATGAGATAATTACTACAATTGATATTTATAATCAGATTAAGTACTTAAAAATTCTCAATCCAGAAATCAAAAACCTAGATAATGAAAAATTATTTGAAATTTCTAAAAACTCTTTAATAAGAGAAAAAGTTAAAATTATAAATTTGTTAAAAATTGTGGATGAAATTTATATAGATGAACAAAAATTAAATAATATTATCAGCTCAATCTATAAACAGATGAATTTAAATTCTATTAAACAATATAAACAATATTTAAAAAATAATGATTTAGATTATGGGTATGTAAAAAATAAAATTACAATTGAAAGATTGTGGAATGAAATGATATTTCAAAAATTTAAATCAAAAATTAAAATTAATAGAGAGAATATTAAAAAAGAAATTTTAAATAATCCAGATGAAAAACTACTTTTATCAGAAATATTAATTCCCAAAATGAAAGAAAGAGAAATAAAAACAAAATATAAACAAATTGAAAATGATATTAAAAATGAAGGTTTTAGTAATGCAGCTTTAATTCACAGCATTTCTGATACAGCGACTAAAGGAGGTAATATAGGGTGGATCGACAAAAGTTCTTTAAATTTGAAATTAAAGAAAGAACTATCTAAATTAAAAGTGGGAGAATACACAAGGCCCCTGCTTACCCCAAGTGGTTATTTAATAATAAAAATTGAGAATAAAAAATTAAACAAAACCTCAGAAGAAGACTTAGATATAAAAATTGAGAGACTAATTAGAATAAAAACAAATCAACAATTGAATCAACTTTCCAACATTTATCTTAGTAAATTGAAAAAAGACGTAATAATAAATGAAATATAAACCTATTTTGATAGTAGCTGGTGAACCAAATAGTATTTTTTTAGAAATATTTTTTAAATCACTTAAAAAAAAAATTAAAAGTCCCCTTATTTTAGTTGCTTCATTTAATTTAGTTAAATTACAAATGCAAAAATTAAAAATAAAAAAAAAAATTAAATTATTAGATAAGAAAAAATTTACAAATAATAAATTAAATAATAAGTTTATTAATTTAATTGATATTGATTATAATCCAAAAAAAGCTTTTGAAAAAATAACATCAAAATCAAATAGTTATATCAAAAAATCATTTGATGTTTCTTTTAATATAATAAAAGAGAAAAAGGTGAGTAAGTTTATTAATGGACCTATTAATAAAAAAACTTTTTTAAATAAAAATTACTTAGGAATAACAGAATATATTTCAAAAAAATTTAATATCAGGAAAAATGCAATGCTAATATATAATAAAAATTTATCTGTCTGCCCAGTTACAACACATCTTCCATTAAAATCTGTATCAAAAAAGATAAATAAAAAAAATATTATCTTAAAAGTAAAATTGATCGATGAATTTTATAAAAAAAAAATAAGGAAAAAACCTAAAATTGCAATTCTTGGTTTAAATCCACACTGTGAGAGTATTGATAGATTTAATGAAGATGAGAAAATTATTCAACCAACTGTTAAATATCTTAAAAAACATAATTTTAAAGTATCCGGACCATACTCTGCGGATACAATTTTTTTAAAAAATAATAGAAAAAAATTTGATGTTATATTAGGTATGTATCATGACCAGGTATTAACTCCATTAAAAACATTATTTGAATATGATGCTATAAATATAACCCTTGGCCTTCCTTTTTTAAGAATTTCACCAGATCATGGACCAAATGAGGATATGTTGGGTAAAAATAAATCTAACCCTTTAAGTTTAATAAAAGCAATTACATTTTTGGATAAAAATTGATTAAACCAAAAAAAAGTTTAGGTCAAAATTTTTTAATAGATGAAAATATTTTAGAAAAAATCACAAATATAACAAATATTGAAAATAAGATTATACTTGAGATTGGCCCGGGAACTGGAAACTTAACATCCTATATTCTTAAAAAAAATCCAAAAAAATTTTTTGTAATCGAAAAAGATAATAAGCTTGCTACAAATCTAGTTAATAAATTCAAAGATCAGCTTACAATAATTAATGATGATGTCTTAAAAATAGATGAAAATAATCTTTTCAAAGACAAAGTAAAAGTTTTTGGAAATTTACCATATAATATATCAACAGAAATTTTAAGTAAATGGATAATTAATTTAAAAGATAGATTTTGGTTTGAGTGTCTGGTTTTAATGTTTCAGAAAGAAGTTGCTGATAGAATAATTGCAGAATTTAATAGTTCAAATTATGGGAGGTTATCTATTATTTCTAATTGGAAACTAAATATAAAAAAAATATGCGATATCAAACCTGATGCATTTTTCCCAAAGCCAAAGATAGATAGCTCTTTATTATATTTCTACCCAAAAAAAAATTTTGTTAAAATAAAAGATCCAAATAATTTAGAGCAAATAACAAGAATTTTTTTTAATCAAAGGAGAAAGATGTTAAAAAAACCTTTTAATCAAATATTTAATGGAGATAAAAGAATTCTAAAAAAGCTGAAAATTGATTTGAATTTGAGACCTCAAAATTTAAATTTAGAGACCTACTATAAGCTAGTTTGCGAATATGAAAATTTAAGAAGTTAGTTTATCAACATGACTTCTAACATAATCTAGATCATAATCTCTTGAGCCATTATTTATTACTGCGTCAATCAAATTGGTAATTTTGGAATAACAATCAGTTAAATCATTATTAATAACAACGTAATCATAATTTATCCAATGCAATAGATCTCTTTCGAATTGTTTCATTCTTTCTTCTGCTATTAATTTATCATTCATATGTCGTTTAGATAATCTTTCAAATAAAACTTCTTTACTTGGAGGAAGAATAAAAAAAGTAATCAATTTATAATCTAATTTTTTATTTTTTATCTGATCAGCTCCTTGCCAATCAATATCGAAAAGAACATTTTTACCTTTATTTAGTTTATCTATTACTGGAGTTCTAGTTGTGCCATAAAAATTATTGAAAACCTTCGCATATTCCAAGAACTCCTCGTTTTTAATTAATCTTTTAAACTCTAATTCATTAACAAAAAAATAATCTTCGTTTTGATTTTCATTAGGTCTTGGGTTTCTGGTGGTATGAGATATTGAAATTTCAAAATTATCTTTTTCAGATAACTTTTTTACAAGGGTAGTTTTACCCGCTCCTGAAGGAGAAGATAATATTATCATTACCCCATCTTTTTCTGATGGCATTAAAATT
>CACPOX010000005.1 GCA_902635665.1 uncultured Pelagibacteraceae bacterium | reverse complement strand
CTAATTTTTTTATTAATCCTGGTTTTCCAAATTTTATTATAAGCCAATCAAAGTTTTTTCCTCGACTTCTTCTTGTTTCCCAACCATCTCCCATATTTTTTCCTTTACCAGGTGATATGATATTTTCAGCTCTGCCAAAATGTTCATTATTACAACCAATAATTGAAGCACCATTTAAAACAGATGTAAGGTTGATCGTTTTATTACTTAAAAAGTTTTTCTCCATTTCAATTTTTCCATAAAGCCTTAGTCTTGCAACTCCACCATCTGGAAAAATGTTTAGTCTTATATAATTAAAAACAGATTTGTTTTTTGATTTGAAGCTATGGTTTCGGCTTGGCCCAAGTTTTTTTTTGCTTAGTAAAGAAATCCATTTTGTATTCTTATTAGGTTTTATTTTACTTAAGCAACCCTCTAACGAAGCATGTGTGGGTTGGTTTCCATTGAAGTGTGTTGTGTCAATGTCTATATCAAATATCTTTCCAGGTTTACCAAGTTTTATAATTAAATAATCAAAACCTTTTGATCTTCTTCTCCTTGTTTCCCATCCATCCATCCATTTACCATGTTTGTCAAATAGTCCATCTTTAAAAACTGGAGTTTCGATGTTTAATATTCTATGAGCAGCTGCAAAAAAATCGTCAGTCTTAAATATAATTTTTGATCCAATTCTTGGATCTGCTAAGTTAATCATTTTTGCACTTATAAATTTTTTCATTCTTTATTTATTTCATTCAAACGAAAGGTTGCGATTTTTTTAACTTGTTTTTTTGCTTCAAGGAATTCACTTTCTACATCACTTTGTATTCTTTGTCTAAAATTATTCAAAATTTCATTTTTATCTTTACCTTTTACGGCAATTATAAACGGAAAATTAAACTTTTTTTTATATTCTGAATTTAATTTTTTAAATTCCTCATATTCATCATTAGAACATTGGTTTAATTTTGCAGAAGCTTGTTCAGATATAGATTCTGAGGTCATTTTTTTTGCTACAGCAAGCTCAGGATGTGCATTTAAAATCTCTAAAATTTTATTTTTTTCGTAATTTTCATATATATCAAGCATTTTAAACATAATATCTTCGAAGTTTTTAAATGGTTTTGACTCAAAAGCTTCCACAGCAACCGATTCAGTTTTTTCAAAAACATTACCAAATACAGACAAAAAATCAGACTTGTTAAGATCGTTAATGTTATCTATTGTTCTCATATAACTTTAAATAATTTAAGTTTGAAATTAAATGATACTATAATTTTATGACAAAGCTCACAACTCATGTTTTAGATGTATATTCTGGTAAACCTGGCAAAGGTATATTAGTTGAATTGTTTTATATTAATAATTCAGAACGAAAAAAATTAATATCAACAAAACTCAATGACGACGGCAGAGCCGACTCTCCTTTAGCAAAGGGAGACAATTTTGTTAAGGGTAAATATGAATTAGTTTTTCATATTGGTGATTATTTTAAAAACGCATCTTCAGCTAGCGATGTACCATTCTTGGATGACGTAGTTATCAGATTTGGTATTTCAGATCCCTCTGAGCATTATCATGTTCCTTTACTTGTTTCACCTTGGAGTTATTCTACTTATAGAGGTAGTTAAGTGATATCGAGTTCTGTTAAATTTTTATTAAATGATAAGCTTATAGTAATCAAAAATCCCGATCCAAATCAAACATTACTTAATTATATTAGAACTGAATTAAAAAAGACTGGAACTAAAGAAGGATGTTCAGAGGGTGGTTGTGGTGCATGTACAATTGTTTTGGGTGAATTAGTCGATAATAAAATTGTATATAAAGCAATTAATTCTTGTATTTCATTTGTCCCATCATTGAATGGTAAGCAGCTTTTAATTGTTGAAGATTTAGTTTCACAAAATGCAAAACTTCACCCAGTGCAAGATGCGATGGTAAAATTTCATGGTTCCCAATGTGGGTTCTGTACGCCAGGATTTGTTATGTCCCTATTTTCAATGTTTAAAAATAATAAAACTTTTAATAATGAATTAATAACAGATTCTATATCTGGTAATTTATGTCGTTGTACTGGCTATAGACCTATAATTGATGCTGCCAAAAGTTTAAATAAGATAAATAAGAATGATCAATTTACTAAAAATAAAAATAAAGTTATTCAGCAACTAAAAAAAATTAAACCGAAAAATATTTATATTAAAAAAGATGATAAAATTTATTTTTCACCAAAAAATATTAAAGATTTAAAAGGTATAATTAAAAAACATTCTAATTTTAGTTTTCTTGCTGGTGGAACTGACTTATCATTAAAAGTTACAAAAGAAAGAAAAGAAATTCCATTTATAATTGATTTAAAAGAAATTAATGAATTAGATTTTATCAAAGTAAGTAAAAATTATTTAGAAGTTGGTGCTGCTACACCTTTAATAAAATTTGAAAAAGAAATTAAAAAATATTATCCAGATTTTTATTTGATTCTAAAAAGATATGGCTCTGTTCAAATCCGAAATGTTGGAACAATAGGTGGAAATATTGCAACGGCATCTCCAATTGGTGACTCATTGCCAATTCTATTATCTTTAAATGCAGAGGTTTCAATTGAAAGTTTTAATAAAAGAAAAGTTTTGCCTTTAAACAATTTTTTCATTGATTACAGAAAAACTAAGTTAAAAAAGAATGAATTTATTCACTCAATAAAAATACCATTATTTAAGAAAAACATTTTTAAGGCATTTAAGATCTCAAAAAGATTTGATGATGATATTTCGTCTGTTTGTGGATCTTTTAATTTTGAAATTAATAATAATAAAATTAAAGAGGTTTATATTGCATATGGAGGTATGGCTGCTGTACCAAAAAGAGCTAAAGCATGTGAAAAAATTCTTAAAAATAAGCCTCTTACTATCAATACTTTTGATCAAGCGAAAAATTATTTAGAAAAAGATTTAAGTCCTATTGGAGACATGAGAGCTAGCAAAGAATACAGACTTGAGATAGCAAAAAATTTATTGATGAAATGTTTTGTAGAAATAAACTCTAATAAGTTATCAAGAGTAAATTAAATGAGCAAAGAGAACTTCATTGAGGAAATAAGACCACATGATAGTGCCTATAAGCATGTAAGTGGATATGCAGAGTATACCGATGATATTAATGAACCAAAAAATACAATTTATGGAGCTATTGGTCTAAGCAAAAAAGCCCATGCAATAATCAAAAATATAGATCTTACTCAAGTAAAAAAAAGTGAAGGAGTGATATCGGTAGTTACTCAAAGAGACATCTCTGGTAGAAATGACGTAGGTCCAGTTTTTGAAGGTGATCCAATTTTTCCAGAAAAAAAAGTAGAGTTTTTTGGTCAGCCATTATTCGCTGTAGCTGCTACAACTACAGAACTTGCTAGAAAGGCAGTATTAAAAGCCAAAGTTACCTATAAAGATTTAAAACCCGTTATCACAATAAAAGAAGCTTTAAATAAGAAGCAATTTTTATTTAAACCTAGAAAAGTTAAAAAAGGTAACCCTTCTAAAAAAATAAAAAATTCAAAAAACAATTTAAAAGGAAATTTTACAACTGGAAGCCAAGAGCACTTTTATTTAGAGGGCCAGGCAGCTTTTGTTATTCCTAAAGAGGATGATAATTTTTTAGTTTATAGTTCGACGCAACATCCATCGGAAACACAACAATTAATTGCAAAAATGTTTAATCAAAAAAGCAATACAATAAATGTTGAAGTCAGAAGAATTGGAGGTGGGTTTGGGGGAAAGGAGACAAATTTTATGACAGCGTGTATTTGTGCGTTGTTGGCAAAAAAATCAGGGCAACCAGTCAAATTAAGATTAGATAGAGATGATGATATAATATTGACTGGTAAAAGACATGAATTTTTATCTGAATATGAAGTTGGTTTTGATGATGAAGGAATTATTGAGGGATTAAAATTAAACTTATCTTCAAATTGTGGAATGTCACCTGATTTATCAGCCGCAATAAATGAGAGAGCTTTGCTTCATATAGACAACGCATATTATATTTCAGATATTGAGGTAACGAATAATTTATGTAAGACAAATATTCCAACCTCAACTGCATTTAGAGGTTTCGGTGGAAATCAAGGGATGATGGCTATAGAAAATATTATAGATAATATCGCAAGGTACTTAAAAAAAGATCCTATAGAAGTTAGAAAGAAAAATTTTTATCAAAAAGATAAAAGAAATGTAACTCATTATGGGATGGCTATTGAAGATAATGTTATTAATGAAATATTTAAAAATTTAGAAAATAAATCAAATTACAAGAAAAGATATTTGGATATAAGAAAATTTAATGAAAAAAATAAATTTAAAAAGAAGGGTATAGCTATTACACCTTTAAAATTTGGTATTTCATTTACAACAATTCATTTAAATCAAGCTGGAGCCTTAGTTCATATTTACACTGATGGAAGTGTTCATTTAAATCATGGAGGTATTGAAATGGGTCAGGGAACCCATACAAAGATAGCTCAATTAGTGGCTAATTCTTTGGGAATACCCTATAGTTTAGTTCATATTTCATCAACAAATACGGCCAAGGTTCCAAATACTTCAGCAAGCGCTGCTTCATCAACTACAGACCTTAACGGAGCCGCAGCATTAAATGCAGTAGCAAAAATTAAATTAAATTTAGAAAAATTTATTAAGAAAAAATATAAGATCTATAATCAAGAGGCAGTCTATAAAGATCAATATATAATACTTGGAAATAGACAATTTGAATTTAAAAGCATAATTCAAGAGGCATATTTAAATAGAATTTCTCTTTCATCATCAGGCTTCTATTCAACACCAAAAATTAATTTTGATAAAAAAAAATTTAGAGGAAGACCTTTTTATTACTTTTGTTACGGAGCTGCTGTGTCGGAAGTAATTGTAGATACATTGACAGGTGAAAACATACTGGAAAGAGTGGATATCTTGCATGATGCCGGTAAGCCAATAAATCCAGCGCTAGAACTAGGCCAGATAGAGGGTGGTTTTGTACAGGGACAAGGATGGCTAACAATAGAGGAATTGAAGTGGAAATCAGATGGTCAGATTACAACTTTTTCTCCATCGACTTACAAAATACCTGCAGTAAGTGATATTCCAAAAAAATTTAATGTAGAAATTTTTAAAGAGGGATTAAATAAAGAAAAAGTTGTTAATAAAGCAAAAACAACTGGTGAACCTCCTTTGATGCTAGCCATGAGTGTTTTTTATGCAATTAAAGATGCAGTTGCTTCAATTGGAAATTATCAGTTTGCACCAGAACTTAATGCACCAGCAACACCTGAAAGAATTTTAATGAGTATTAACAAAATTAAAAATAAAATAAAAAATTAGAATGGAAGATAAAAAAAAATTTATGGCAAGAGCTATTGAGCTATCAATTAATAGTGCGAATACTATTGGAGGTCCCTTTGGAAGCGTTATAGTTAAGGATGATAAGATTATTGCAGAGGGTTGTAATAAAGTTACTTCTTCAAATGATCCAACTGCTCATGGAGAAATAGTAGCTATTCGACAAGCTTGTCAAAATTTAAATACTTTCGATCTTTCTGGATGTGAGATTTACACATCTTGTGAACCTTGTCCGATGTGTCTTTCAGCAATTTACTGGTCAAGGTTAGATAAAATATATTATGCAAACACTAGAGAGGATGCAAAAAATATAGATTTCGATGACTCGTTTATTTATACAGAAATTCCAAAAAAAATCGATGATAGGAAAATTAAAATGGTACAATTGCTTAGAGATGAAGCTTTAAAAGCATTTGAAATTTGGGATAAAAAAGTAGATAAAATAAAATATTGATGGAATTTTTACCTTATACAATAAAATGGTTAGAAGTTATTCTAAGATGGGGTCATGTATTATTTGCAATATTATGGGTAGGTAATAGTTTTTTATTTAATTATTTAGATAATAATTTAAATAAAAATATAACAAGTGATGATGTCGATGGTGAAGGATATCTGATGCATTCTGGTTTTTTTTATAAACTTTCAAGGTTAAAAACATCTCCACCTCAGGATTACTTAAATAGATTAGTAATCTTCAAATGGCAAAGTTACTTAACCTTTGTAACTGGAATGTTGCTTTTAGTTGTAATTTACTATTACAACGCTGGTGTATTAATGGTTGATAAGCGTGTTCTGTTAATACCTCCTAGTTATGCAATTATTATCTCTCTTTTATCATTGATAGTTTCTTGGTTTGTTTACGATCTTTTATGTAAGTCAAAATTAATCGATAATAATATTTTATTTATATCCACGGGAATAATTTTGCTAGCAGTTGTATCATTTGGACTTACAAAATTATTTGGACCGAAATTCGCAATTTTAAGTGTTGGATTAATTATTGGATCCAATATGTTTGGTAATGTTTTCACAGTAATTATCCCTAATCAAATGAATATAATTAGTAGTAGCGAAAAAGGTGAAAAATTTGACATGAGTTTGTCTTTAGCAGCTAAACAACGATCAATTCACAATAATTATTCAACTTTTTTAGTTTTGTTTATAATGCTTTCAGGGCATTCAAGCTTTTTAGTTTATCACCAATATAATTGGTTAATATTATGTGCGATTGCTGTTATTTCTGGTGTAGCAAGACATTATTTTAATTTAAGAGGAAGAAACATTCATAGGTTGTATATTTTAATTTCTTCAATAGTAGCACTTATCGTTCTTGCAGTTTTAGTTTTATTATTTAAATAACTAGATATAAAAAATTATGTCTGAAAAAATGATTGTCAGCTGGGACGAGTACAACAAAACTGTTGAGAAACTAGCAATCCAAATTGATGAGAGCGGATATAAACCAACAATACTGATTGGCATAATGCGTGGAGCAGCACCGATGATAGATGTTTTAAGTAGAATTTTTAAATTAAAATGTGCGTATCTTGCAGTTGAATCTTACAGTGGTAAGGGAGTAGAGGATGAGCAAGGTGATATTGTGTTTTCAAGAGAAATGAGTTCAATAGCACCCAATATGGGTGGAAAAATACTTTTATGTGATGATTTATCTGATACAGGAATAACTTTCAACAAAAGTATAGATTGGTTAAAAAAATACGAACCAATTAAAGATAAAATAGAAGACATTAAAACCGCAACATTATTTAAAAAAAAGAAATCAACATTTGAGCCAGACTTCTGTGCAAATAGACTTCCTGATAATCCTTGGATCGTACAGCCCTTTGAAATTTATGAAGAATTAAGGATTGAAGAAATTAAAAAAAAACATCAGATATAAAAAAGGCCAGTTAAAAAACCGGCCTTTTAAAATTTTTTAAATGAAAACTGATTACTTAGGTATATCTCCCTCAACACCTTTAACGTAAGTCATCATTCCTGCAAGCATTCCATCATCTGCAGTTTTTCCTTCAGCAACCATTAAATTACCTTTCTGGTCATAAATTGGTCCTGTGAAAGAATGAACTTTACCAGATGCTAAATCTGCTTGAAGTTTTTTAACTTTTGATCTTAGATCAGCTGGCATTTGTGAATCTAAATCTGATATCACCACCATACCATCTCCAATACCATGCCAAGTATCTTTTTGGCTCCAAGTACCATTTGCAACGGCTTTAACTCTATCTACATAATATGGTCCCCAATTGTTTTCAACTGAAGTCAATACAGCTTTAGGAGCAAACTTGTCCATATCACTTGCTTGTCCAAAAGCATATACTCCAGCTTTTTCAGCTATTTGAACAATAGCAGTACTATCCGTGTGTTGAGCAATTACATCAGCACCTTGATCGATTAAAGCTTTTGCTGCCTCTGCTTCTTTACCTGGATCATACCAAGTGAAAGCCCAAACAATTTTAGTTTTAATATTTGGATTAACTTTTTGAGCCGCTAAAGTAAATGAATTGATACCCCTGATAACTTCAGGAATTGGAAAAGATGCAACATAACCAATTACATTTGATTTTGTCATGGTTCCAGCAATTGTTCCTAGGATTGTTCTACCTTCGTAGAATCTAGCTGCGTAAGTTGAAACATTTGGATGTTCTCTTTTATATCCAGTAGCATGTTCAAATTTTACATTTGGAAACTCTTTTGCAACTTTGTTAGTTGGATTCATATATCCAAAACTAGTTGTAAAGATAACATCATGACCAGAATTAGCTAATTGTCTAAGAACCCTCTCAGCATCAGCACTTTCTGGAACACCTTCTACGTAAGTTGTTTTAAATCCGGCAGCTTCAACAGCTTTTCTACCTACATCATGCTGATATGTCCATCCATGGTCACCAGTTGGGCCAATATAAACAAATGCTGCTTTAACATCTTTTGCAATTGCAGCTACAGTAAACGTAAATAATAAAACTAAAGAAGAGACGAAAGAACGAATAAAAAATTTATGCATAAATTTATTTCCCCTTTTGATTTTTTAATAAGACTAAACTTAGATTAAATTATCTAAAAAAAAATAATTATTTTATAATTAATTGTCTTTATGAAAAGATTTCCCCAGAGAACTAGGAGTACTTAGCCTTATTTTTCTACTATCACGAGAAATTACAACTAAAACTATTATTGTAACAATGTAGGGTAGAGCTGTTAAAAATTGTACAGGTATTCTTACTCCAATAGCCTGCATATGAAATTGAATAATTGTTAACCCACCAAAAATCATAGCACCAATTAAAATTTTAATTGGGTTCCAAGTTGAGAAAACCACCAGAGCCAATGCGATCCAACCTCTTCCACCTGTCATATTTTCAATCCACTGAGGAGTATAAATCATGGATAAATATGCACCAGCAAGTCCACTCATTGCGCCTCCATAAAGTATACATGCGTAACGAACTAACCTAACATTTATTCCTTGATTAGATGCAGACTCAGGTGAGTCTCCTACAGCTCTTACAATTAATCCAATTTTCGTTTTTTTTAAAAAATAGCTAGTTATGAAGGGAAGGGCAAAAGCAAAATAAAAAACAATTGAATGTCCAAATAATATTGGACCTAAAAGTGGTATTGTGTCTTTTAAACCTTCAAACAAAACAGGAAACTCTTTTCCAGGAATACCTACAAAATTTTTTCCTATCATCGCAGAAATACCAATTCCAAATATGGTAAGTGCCAAACCACTAGCAACATGATTTGTGATCAATGTTTGAGTAAGGAATGCAAAAATAGTTGAAATTAAAACTCCAGCTAACATTGCCCCAAAAATTGCAATAATTAAATTTCCTGTAACAGTCATTAATGCGAAACCTGAAATAGCACCAATGATCATCATTCCTTCAACACCAAGGTTTAAAACTCCAGACCTTTCTGTAATAAGTTCACCACAAGACGCTAGGATCAAAGGAACAGCAGAGGCCATGATTGATGCAATTATCAGTCCAATAAAATGTATATCGATGATCATTTTTTTGAACCTATAAATTTAATTTTGAAAAAAAGTAAATAATCTGATGCAAGAAGAAAAAATAAAATCATTCCTTGAAAAACCTGACCAGTATATTTAGGTATTTGCATAAATATTTGAGCTGTTTCAGCACCCAGATAAGTTATTGCAACAACTAGAGATGCAAAGATGATACCAACAGGATGTAAACGACCCAAAAATGCTACAATTATAGCAGTAAAACCATAATCTGGAGAAATTTCTCTATGAAGTTGTCCAATAGGTCCAGTTATTTCTCCAACTCCTGCTAAACCTGCACAAGCACCACTTATTAAAAAAACGAGTATGATCATTTTTTTACCTTTGTATCCGGCATATTTTGCTGTCTTTAAACTAAAACCTGAAACTTTCATTTGGAACCCTAAATACGTTTTATAAAAAACAAACCAACTGATAACCGCTGCAGCTAAAGCTAAAAATATTCCTGCGTGAATTCTTAGTCCTTCAAATAATAACGGAAGTTTAGCAGAGTTACTGAACTGTCTGGTTTCAGGAAAATTAAATCCCTCTGGATTGCTCCAAGGACCAACAACAAGATAGTCCAAAATTAATTTTGAAACATATACCAACATAAGACTTACTAATATTTCATTTGTATTAAAGTAAGTTTTTAAGATTGCGGGTATTGATGCATACAGCATACCACCGATTGCACCAGCTAAAATTACTATTGGAAGAATATAAAAACCTTCTTGCTCATAAAACAATAATGCAACTCCTCCAGAAACTATTGCCCCGAAAGTTAATTGCCCTTCGGCTCCAATATTCCAGTTATTACTTTTAAAACAAAAAGATAAACCTATTGCTATTAAACATAGAGGTGTAGCTTTTAATAGTAATTCACTGAAACCATATTTATCTGCAATTGGAACTATGAAAAAAAATTTAAGAGCTTCAAATGGTTTAAAACCTAAAACAAAAAAAATCAAACCTCCCGCTACTAATGTTAGAAAAATAGCTAAAACAGGTGTAAAGAAAAAAATAGCTCTTGATGGCTGATCTCTTTTTACGATTTTAATCAATTTGCTCCTCCCATTAGTATCCCAAGTTTTTCAGAGGTAACCTCTTCAGCACTCATAATTTTTGATAATTTTCCTTTATGAATTACCGAAATTTTATCACTTAACTTTAATAACTCATCAGTATCTGTGGATATTAATATTATTGATTTATTTTGTTCATTAATTTTAATCAATGTTTCGTGGATATAATTTATCGCCCCAACATCTAGACCCCAAGTTGGATTAAAACAAATTAGTAAATCTGGAGATGTTATTAATTCTCTTCCAATAATTAATTTCTGCAGATTTCCTCCAGACAAAAATTGGCTTTTTAATTCTATGTTGTCCGTATTAACATTAAAATCCGAAATTATTTTTTTGGAATGTTCTTTAATCTTGTTTTCATTAATCAATCCATTATTAAAAAAATTTGAGGATTTAAAATTGTTTAGAGCTACATTTTCGAAAATCTTCATTTGTGGAATTGCAGCTTGCTCAAGCCTATCTTCTGGAGAAAAAGCCATCAAATATTCTCTTCTATCTTGAGGATTTAAATCTCCAATATAATTTTTGTTAAATTCTATAGAATTCTTTTCCGAAATAATTTCACCGCTTAATACTTGAAATAATTCACTTTGACCGTTTCCTGATATTCCGGCAATTCCCAAACACTCACCACGATTAACAGAAAAATTAATATCTACCAAATTTGTTTCGAAAGGGTCTTCGCTTGTAAAATTAAGATTACTAATTTTAATCAATTGACCTGATGATGTTTTTGCTTTTTTTTTCTTAATAGTTTTCAAGTTCTGACCCACCATTTTGTTAGCAAGTGACTCAATATTTTCATTCTTTATTTCACTTACAGAAACTAACTTTCCTCTTCTCATTACAGCAACTTCATCACAAAGCTGCATAACTTCCTTTAATTTATGTGTAATATAAATAATTAAAATTCCTTCTTCTGAAAATTTTTTCAAAGATAAGAACAATTCACTCGTTTCTTGTTCTGTTAATACTGATGTTGGCTCATCCATAATTAAAACTTTTGGATTTCTTATCAGGCATCTTATTATTTCTACTTTCTGTTTTTGACCTGCTGATAGATTTAGAACAGGAATATCAAGATCAATTGAAAAATTGTATTTTTTCATAATCGTATCAATTTTTTCTCTTAAACTTTCCCTTTGTTCATCTGAATCTATTATTAAGTTTTCAAATACAGATAAAGTTTCAAAAAGGTTAAAATGCTGGAATACCATTCCAATATCATTTTTTTTTGCATCTAATGGCGAATTGAGCTTTAGGTTATTTTCATTTAAATAAATTTTACCTTCATCAGGAATGATGACGCCTGATAGAATTTTAACTAGTGTAGATTTTCCAGCACCATTTTCTCCAAGAAGAGCATAAATTTTACCACTATTAAATTCGAGTGAAACATTGTCGTTTGCAACACACCCAGGATATATTTTAGTTACATTTGAAATTTTGAGGTTTGTATTCATTACTTAATTTAATGGTATAGAATTTCCATCCTTATTTTCCTGATATTGATTTGATAAAGTTTGATATTTTTTTTTAATTTCATCTAATTGGTTTAAAATATTTTCTTTTTTTGAAGTAGGTAAAGTTTCAATAAGTAAGTTTATATTTTGACTTTTCCAGTAAGAATTTTCTTTATTATATTCTCCATCATTAATTTTAAATACTTCTTTGAGTATATTTAAATCGTGTGGAATATTAAATTCTTCATTTGTGGCAGTATACGGAAACAAATAATAAAAATTATCAAATCCAGAAAATGTGATTGCACTCAAACACATACTGCAGGGCTCATGTGAACTTAAGAACATGCAGTCTTTTTCTTTTGGTCTTGTATTTATATCTAATTCATAAAATTTTTTAAGAGTATGCATTTCTCCATGCCACAATGGATTTTCTATTTCATTGTTTGTTTCTGCAACTACAAGCGATAAATCATCTTTTTTAATTATGGCTGCCCCAAATATTTTACTACCCTTGGAAACACCTTGTTCAGTTAAGGGTAAAACTTCTTTTAAAAATATATTTAGTATCTTTTCTAGGGCTTTTTCATTCATATGCTTGAACCATCAAATAAAGAACACAATTGTTACTATAACTAAACTTAAAAGTAATAAAAAATAAATTATTTATACAACTTAAAAGTTAATAATTTGTGAAACAAAAAATGTTAATTTAAACTTATGTCAAAATTAAAATCAGCAATAAGTCTTGTAATTATATTAATTTTTTTTTCAGCATGCCAAACTGTTAAAGATAAAACAGATGCTATTGTTGAAAAGGAAAATGAAAAATTAAGCAAATTTCTTGGAAAATCAGCAACCGAACTCCAAATGGAACTTGGAAAACCAGATGAAGACTTTAAAAACGCTAAAGGGAACTTTGAGTTTGTTTATAATAGCAAAAAATACCTCGTTCCATGTGAACGTAGGTTTGAAATAAATTCAGAAAATATAGTTGTGGGTTTTGTTTCAAACGGTTGCTTTTAAATTGATTGATTAAAGTAAATCTGCTCATTATAGGTTTTTTTTACTATCTTAAGTGGAGTTGTTCTAAACTAATCAGTTTTTTTATATTAATTCATAGCCAATAATGTAACGTCTATTTAGTTAACGACGGAGGTTATATGGCTTCAAGAAAAACAAAAGTGGGCTCCACAAATAGTCCGGATAAAAAACTTCCATTAAATAAATCCATACCTTTAGGAATTCAGCATGTACTAGCAATGTTTGCTGGTAATATAACGGTTCCTATTATTGTGGCTGGAGTTTTTGGTCAAACGCCTGAACAAAAAATATTTTTGATTCAAATGGCTTTGTTTGTAGCGGGAGTTGCAACAATTATCCAAACGGTTGGATATAAAGAAATTGGTGCAAGACTTCCTATTGTTCAAGGAACAAGTTTTGCATTTATACCTATCATGCTACCATTTAAAGCAGCGGGATTAGGTGCAGTATTTACAGCAGCATTCATTGGAGGAATTTTTCAAATTTTTATTGGAAAAGTTTTAAAACCAATAAGACATCTATTCCCACCATTAGTCACCGGTATAGTTGTGTTAATGATTGGATTTAGTTTGCTTAAAGTTGGTTTTATGTATGCTGGTGGAGGTGGATGGTTAATGAACAATAAACCTGAAATCTTTGCAAATGCAAATCACTTAACGGTTGCTTTCACGGTATTTATAGTTGCTATCTTTTTTAATCTTAGAGGCAAAGGGATGGCTTCTGCAGGATCAATTTTAATTGGAATAGTAGCTGGCTTTATAGTTGCAGCAGCATTAGGAATGGTTAACTACGGCAAAATTGCATCTGCAGAATGGTTTGCACTTCCAATGCCACTTCAATATGGAATTGATTTTGTACCTGGTGCAATAATTCTAATGTTGTTTATGTCAATTGTTACTACAATTGAAACAATCGGAGACATCAGTGCTACAACAATGGGTGGTGCTAAACGAGAAGCAACAGACAAAGAAATATCTGGTGGTATTATGGCAGATGGTGTAGGTACTGCATTTGGCGCAATATTTAATGCAATGCCAAATACATCTTATTCGCAAAATGCTGGGCTAGTAGCATTTACAGGAGTTGTAAGTAGACACGTTGGAACTATAGCTGGAATAGTGTTGGTTCTAATGGGATTATTTCCAAAATTAGGTGGAATAATTGCTGCAATGCCCGAGTCTGTAATTGGTGGAGCAGCAATCATTATGTTTGGTATGATTGTAGCTGCTGGTATTAAATTAATTTCAAGGGCAGAAATGGATCAAAGAAATTTATTAATCTTAGCTCTATCTCTATCTTTTGGAATTGGAATGTCACTACTACCAGACTTTGTGAAAAATATTCCAGATTTTGGAATAAGTTTAAAACTACTATTAACAACTGGACTTATACCTGCTGGATTATTAGCATTTGTTTTAAATGCTATAATGGCAAAGAAATAATTAATTTAAACTTGTGGGGAGAAATCCCCACAAGCAAGGTTTAAGACTTATTTAATTTCAATAAGCTTCTTTTTTTTATGTTCTGGAATTATTCTTTCACAAGAAATTGTTAAAAGACCATCTTTAAGTTCAGCACCATTAACTTTTACATCATCAGCAATAGTGAATGATCTTGCAAATTGTCTTTGAGAAATACCTTTGTGAATAATTTCTCCATTAACATCACTGTCTTCAGATTTATTAACTTGTTTAGTTCTAACAGTTAATAAATTGTCTTCGAACTCAACCTCAACATCTTTTTTACTAAAACCGGCTAATGCAACCTCGATCGCATAATTATCCTTACCAGTCTTTCTGATGTTATACGGTGGGTAATTTGACTGCATAGTCAAATTTCCATTACCTAGCATATTTTCAAACTGATCAAACATGTCGTCAAAACCAATTGAAAAAGGTCTAAGTGAGTTAAATATAGATAGATCCTTACTTGTCATAATATCCTCCTTTTTTAAGCAAGTTTATTTATGTAAGCCCCATTAGGCGACTTACTAAATTTATATGGGTGTTAATTTGTTTTTTTCAAGGTTGAGAACGTACTAAATTTTTTTTGAAATTTTTAATGCAAATGCATAATCAATAGCAATTTCCTCAATTGCACTATCTCTCCCAGATTTTCCACCATGACCAGCATTCATTTCGGTTTTTAAAAGAAGTAAGTTATTATCTGTTTTATAGTCTCTAAGTTTTGCTGCGAACTTTGCAGGTTCATCGAATAAAACTCTATTATCACTTAAGCTTGTTGTAATAAAAATATGTGGATAATCCATTTTTTTAATATTGTTATAGGGTGCATATGAAAAAATATAATCAAAGTGTTCTTTATTATCTTTCGCATTCCCAAATTCATCAAATTCCCCAACTGTTAAAGGTAAAGAATGATCTAGATTTGTTGTTAAAGAGTCTACAAATGGTACTGCCATTATTATTCCTAAAAATAATTCAGGAGATTGATTAACTACTGCGCCCATTAATAATCCTCCGGCCGATCCACCCATTCCAATAATATTTCCTTTTGAAGTATAATTTTTTTCGATCAAATATTTTGCAGCGTAAATATAATCTTCAAAAGTATTTTTTTTATTTGTAAGCTTACCTTCTTTCCACCACTTCATACCTTTTTCCATACCACCTCTAATATGAGCGGTGGCCCAGATTATATCTCTATTAATTAGACTTAATCTTGTAGAAGAAAAACTTGGTGACATAGAATTTCCATATGAACCATATCCGTATAATAATAAATTTGCTGAGCCATCAATTTTAGTATTTTTATGTCTAGTAATTGTTAAAGGAACCATTCTTCCATCGTGTGATTTAAATTCTACTCTCTCAACAATGTAATCATCCTTATTATGTCCAGACGGAATTTCTTGTTCTTTGACAAGTTTTTTTGATTTGCTATCTAAATTATATTTATAAACCCTAGATGGTGTTTTAGGTGATGAGTATCCTAAATAAATTTCATCTGTATTTCTATCTTTTTGAGTCAAAGTTACACCTGGAACATAAACTTTCTCATCAGAAAATATTAATTCTTCTTCTGTATTTGTAGAAATATTTTTTACAAACAATTTATCTAGTGCGTTTGAAGTTTCTCCTCTAATTATCCAATCTTTAAGAAAAGTAAGTCCCCCTATCAAAACCTCATCTTTTGCTGGTATGAAAGTCCTCCAATTTTGTTTTTCTAAATCATCACAAACATCAATTTTAAAGTCTTCAGCATTTTTATTTGTATGATTATAAAATTTTCCATCCCATGAATTTATAGAATAAAGAACACCTCTTTCTCTTTTTATAGCTAATTTAGGATTTGGTTTTTTATCTTTGGTACTAAAATAATATTGTTCAGATGTATTATGATCAGAAGTATTAATAAAATAATATTTTTCATCTGAACTTATCCCAATACCCACTGTAAAAGCTTCACTTTTTTCCTCAAAGATCAATTCATCTTCACCATTAAAATTTCCAATTTCATGTCTATAAATTTTTCTTGCTCTATGATTTTCATCTAGTTTTGAGTAAAAAATATATTTATCGTCTAAACTAAAAGTAATTCCCCCAGATGTTTCTGTAATTTCTTTAGAGATAATTTTGTTAGTTTTTATATCTCTTAAATAAATCGTATAATATTCAGAACCTTTAAGATCTAATGAGTAACCAAGATATTTGTCATTGTTACTTACCTCTAAATCTCCGACCCCAAAATATTCTGTTTTAAGTTTTTCTTTCTCTTTATCTCCATTCCATATTTCTTCTATATCTTCGGAACCAATTGTTTTTCTAAGTTTAATTGAATAATTTCCTTCCGTTGTAGTTTTTGTCCAGTATTCATATGTATGATCTTTATAAGGCAAAGATTCATCGTCTAATTTTATTCTGCCTTTAATTTCATCAAATAATATTTCTTGAATTTTTTTTGTGTCCTTTAAATGATGGTCTGTATAACTGTTTTCTTCTTCTAAATATTTTTTAACTTCAGGATCTAATTTTGATTTATCCCTAAGTACTTCAAGAATATTTTTTTGGTGTATCCAGCTATAGTTATCTTCCCATTCAATATTGTGACAAGATTTTATCTCTAGTTTTTTTTTAAGATATGGTATTTTCATTTTAATAGGAAATATATGAATTTTATAATTTATACAGTTATAATTTTAATCATTTTATATTTTTTACTGAAATGGTGGTCAAATGTGTCACCTAAAAAAATATCAAAGAGTTTGAGATTAATAATAATTTTAATATTAGCAATTCTTGCAGTTTTATTTGCAGTAGGTGGAAAATTTTTACTCACATTGCCTTTAACACTTGCTAGTCTTGCATTAGTTAAGCTTAAGGGACTGTCTCTAATTCAATTATTTTCCCTTTTTAGGCTTATTCAAACATTAAGAAATTCAGGTAGATTTTCTTTTAATCAGTCTCAAAATAACAATTCGTCAAGCCTATCACTTTCTGAAGCATATAAAATTTTAAATTTAGATATCAATAAAAAACCAACCAAGGAAATAGTTAATCGGGCTTATCAAAAAATACAAAAAAAAATTCATCCAGATGTATCTCCTGAAACTTCAAGATTATCAGCAATTGTTAATGAGGCAAAGGAGATAGTGCTGAAAGATATTTCTTAGTCTAATAAAGAAATAAATTTTTCAAAAATTTTATCTGGATTAATTCTATCTTTTCCAAAAGTTCTGTGACTAACAGTTGTTTCTCCATCAGGAATTATTGGATACATATTTGAACTATAAGAACCATAGATTAAAGGTGTATCTGCCATAAGAGTAATTGTTTTAATTCCCAGAGCGGAAGATAAATGACTGAAACTAGTATCATTACATACTGATATATTACAATTTTTTATTATTGGTAAAATTTCAGATATTGGAAAATTATCAAGTGCAATACATTTATCTTTGAATTTAGAGTTTAAAATTTCATTTAAAATTTCTTGTTCGTTTTCATCTTTTCCTGTGGCTAAGTAAAATTTACAGCTTTTAATTTCATTTATTTTTTCAATAAATGATAAAAAAGTTTTTGCAGGTATTCTCTTTGTTGGTCCAGATCCTCCAATTGCAAGGAGAATTTTGAGATTCTCATTAGACATATTAAATTTTAAATTAGTGTTTTTAATTATCTTCTCATCAATTTGAATTTCTGGATTATCCTTAACATTTATCTCTAAACTATTTTTTATTAATTTTTTTGCAGGATCAATAACGTGTTGGTTTTTTTTTTCAAAAAGTGGATATTGATATATTTTTTGAATACCAGCCAATCTTGAAACTAAATTAAATCTTAAAGATGAATTGAATATAAAAACCTTATCAAATTTATAATACTTTAAATCTTGAGCTAATTTTAGAGCTCCAATTATTCCATCATGTCTTCTATTTGCTTTACTTCCTCTTTCTAAAAAAATTATTTTATCTATATAATTTGTTTGGTTTAAATATTGATCAGCCTTAGAATTTTCTTTTACTAGTATACTTACAGGTGTATTAAATTTTTTTGAAATTGCCTTGATATAGGGTAGATAAATAACCGTGTCTCCAATACCCATTCTGTTTTGAATTGCTAATATTTTCATAGTTAATTTATAAACTTTACTAATTAATATTTTTATATAAATTTTTATTATGAGTAAAATTAAAGGCATTTATGCGGCCTCAATGTCGATCTTAAATGATGATTTGACGCTTGATATTAAAAAAACCATTTTGCACGCGGAAATGGTTATTGATAATGGTTGTCATGGAGTGGCTATATTTGGAAGTACAGGACAAGCTCAACTTATTCCTGTCTCTGAGAAAATTAATTTGTTAAATCATTTGACCTTAAGCAAACACAAAGAAAAGTATATTATTGGAACTGGATTAAATTCTCTGGGTGAAACAATTAATTTGATGAGAGTATCTAAATCCTTAGGATTTAATAGATTCCTAATTATGCCGCCTGCGTATTATAAATATGGAGATAAAGAAGTAATGGAATTTTATAGCAAAATAGTAGAAGCAATTTTTGATTGTGAAATAGTACTATATAATTTTGAAAAACTATGTGGGTATAAGTTTAGCATTGAATGTGTTGAGGGCTTAGTAAAAAAATATCCAAAAAATATTATTGGAGTAAAAGATAGTTCTTACAATCTTTTTGAAAATCTAAAAATTGATAATTTTTCAGTTTTACCAGGCTCAGAGTCTAAATTATTTAAGGGACTTCAGTTAGGGTGCTCAGGAATTATTACTGCTACATGCAATGCCACCTCTGCATTAGCCAGAAAAGTATATGATGATTTTAATAGCGGTAATGACCAAACGACAAACGAAAATCTTTGTGATGTAAGAGCTGAATTTGAAAAATATAACTTGATTTCAGGGCTACATACATACTTTAGCAAAGGAGAAATATATTATAAAAACCTTCTACCGCCACTTAGTATTTTAAATTCTAAAGATGAAAAAGATTTAATTAATAATTTAGAGAAATTAAATTTCTCATTAAAAAAAACTAAGGTAGCTTAAAATGCAACTAGCCAGATTTTTAAACAATGTTTTTAAAAAAGATGGATTTATATTAGTTGATGCTAATTCAAAAAGTTACATTATTGGAAATCCAAAAAGAGAAAATCCAATTAAACTTAAAATATTGAATAAAAATCTTCACTATAAGTTGCTTCTACACCCTGATTTATATTTTGGCGAAGCTTATACTGATGGTGAAATAATTATTGAAAATGGAACGCTAACTGAATTTTTGGATCTTTCTTTAATGAATTTTGGAAGAGGAGACTTAAACTTTTTTAGTTATTTAATGAATAGATTAAGAGGTTCTTATAGATATTTAACTAATTTTAATTTTATAAAAAAATCTAAGATGAACGTTTCGCATCATTATGATATTTCTGATGATCTTTATGATTTATTTTTAGATCCTAAAAGACAATATTCATGTGCATATTTTAAAAATGAAACAGATTCATTAGAGATTGCTCAAAACAATAAAATTCAACATATAATAAAAAAACTAAATATAAAACCAAACCAAAAGGTTTTAGATATAGGATGTGGTTGGGGCTCTCTAGCTATAGATATTGCAAAAAGTGCAAATTGCGAAGTTACGGGTATCACACTTTCAGAAAATCAATTCAATTACTGCAATAAAAGAGCGAAAGAACTTAATTTAGAAAATCAATTAAATTTTAAATTAATGGATTACAGAGAGCTAAACGAAAAATTTGACAGAATAGTAAGTGTTGGAATGTTTGAGCATGTAGGAAGAAAATTTTATAGGAAATTTTTTTCACAAGTTGAAAAACTTCTCAAGGATGATGGAGTTTCGTTAATTCACACTATTGGATCAGTAAATCCACCAAGGGATCCACATCCATGGATTACAAAGTATATTTTTCCAGGTGGGTACACTCCAAGTTTAAGTGAAGTAACAACTCCGATAGAAAAAGCAGGCTTAATTGTTGCAGATATTGAGGTTTTGAGGATGCATTATTCACATACATTAAGACATTGGAAGGAAAATTGTATTCGAAATGAAGACAAAATAATTGGAATGTTTGATGAAAGATTCTTTAGGATGTGGGAATTTTATCTTGCTGGTTGTGAGATGGCATTTAAATGGGGAGATCAAGTTGTATATCAATTTCAATTAACAAAAAATTATACCTCTACACCTGTTACAAGAGACTATATTTATCAATAAATAATTGATAGAAATTAATCTCCTTAAAATGAAAAAAAAGAAAAAAAAATCAAAAAAAAGTATTTCTAAAAATCAAAGTAAAGCTAAAAAAAAAGCAAAAAAATCAAATAAAAATAGGATTAATAATAAAATTGTAAAAAGAATTAAAAATCCAAGAAAAAAGACAAACAAAAAACAAAAAAAACCAAGAAAAATTAAATTTATTAAACCAAAAAAAAAAGGTTTTTTATTAAAGTTAGTTAATTTTCAAAATTCACTAAAGCCTGAATTTAATTTTAGATTTAATTTTGGTTTTGAAAAATCTATTCAAGCATTTTTTGATAAAATATCAGATACAATTTCACAATATAAAACTTTAAAAAAAGATGAAGCAAGAAGGTTAAAATTAGAAAAATTAGAAAAAGAAAGATTAGAGAAGATTGAAATTGCAAAAGAAAAACAAAAAGAAGCTGAATTAAAAGTAAAATTTAAAGAACAAGCTTTAAAAGATGAAATTAGATTAGAAAAACAAAGAACTAAAGAAATAAAATTATTTTTAAGAAAAGAACAAGCTTTATTAAGAATTGAACAAGCAGAAAAGCAAAAACAATTTTTACAACAATTAAAATTAGATAAACAAATTGAAAAATTTAGAGTTAGAGAAGTTAAAGAATTAGAGAAATTAGAGAAAATTTCTCTAAGAGAAAAAAGAGAGGATTATGCTGGCTTACAGGAAAGAATAGAAAAATTAAAAGAAAAATATCGAATTATCAGAGATCAAAAGGTTAGGGAAAGAGTAGAGGCTTTGGGAGTAAAAATTCAAGGAGATGAAGATAGAGAAACACTTTTACAAAAAGAAAAAGAATATACTTTAGCTAGACAAAAAATAGAGTTTGCCCTGGAAAGTTTTTATAGAAGTGCCAGCAGTTTGGTATTCCAATTAAACAAAAGACATATAACAAGGCATATGTCTATATTTAGATGTATAGATAGAAGGTTTGAAACAGGAGAAATATTTGTTAAATGGGATGAGGCTTCAGATGATGAGTGGCTTTTATTAATTTATATAAAAAATAATTCACCTGATGAAGGA
The DNA here is from genome assembly GCA_902635665.1 of uncultured Pelagibacteraceae bacterium. GTDB lineage: Bacteria > Pseudomonadota > Alphaproteobacteria > Pelagibacterales > Pelagibacteraceae > Pelagibacter. The sequence continues at coordinate 49,613 of CACPOX010000005.1, read as the reverse complement.
ATAGTTATTGAAGACAAAACCAATCCTGAAAAAAACATTTCTCATGAGTTTAAAAATCATGAAATATTTAAAGCCTCAGATACTATGGTTGATGCTCTTACTCAATTAATTGCAAGAAAAAGAGCCAAAAATATCAATTAAATTATCTTATATAATTAAGTATCATTAAGAATGTTACTTTCTTCAATATTAATGATTATTTTATACCTAATATTTAAATATGTACTAGCGTGGATAAGGTATTTTAATGGTTTAGATTTTAGATTAGGTCAATCTACATGGCGTTGGAGTTATGATTATCCAGTAGTTGGTGAAAGGGATATTTCAGATTTAGATGATAAAACTTTTGTTAGATTAAGGAGAAAAAGAAATAGAGTTATAACTCTTATGTATTTTATTTTATTAATAATGTTTTTATTATCTATGTCTTTACTAAGTAAATTTTTAATTTTTTTCTTAACTTAGTTTTTAAGTTGTTTTTTATTTTTTAAATATAAAAAAAAGGCAATCATTTCGTAACCATATTTAAAGATTGTAAAAATTACGGGTAGTTTAAATAATTTATATAAAAATTTATATTTTGGAATTTTTTTCCAAACATAAAGAAATGCTTCTGCTCCCTGAATAATTTTACCATTTTCTTTAACATGCAGCCTTCTTAATAATTCTTTATCATTTCTTGATGTTTCTTTTTCAGCATCTGAATTATTAGTTATATCTATCCAGTCAATATCTTTGATATCTTCTTTTTTATATAAGTTAATTTCCGATCTACAGATTTTACAAGAATTATTAAAATAAACTTTCATATGATAATAATTAACTTTTAGTAAAAAATTGTACATGCGTAAAATGATCAGTTGAAAATTATCAACAAATCACTATTTAAGTAGAATGAGTAATTTCTTTAATAAATCTGACTTAACTAGACAAGATGCTGATAAAATAGTATCTGAAACACTAAAAAATTGTGATGATGGTGAGCTTTATCTAGAAGAATCTAAATCAGAGTCAATTTTGTTAGATGATAATAAAATAAAAAGCTCAAACTATAGTTCTGATTTAGGATTTGGTTTCAGAGCAATTTCAAACGAGGTTGTTGCTTATACATATTCAAATGAAATATCAAAAGAGTCACTAAATAATTCTTCAAAAAATCTTAAATCAACACTGAAATCAATCAAAGGCACATATAATCATGAAATTCCAAAATCTAATAAAAAATTTTATAAAGATATAAATCCAATTGAAGAAAAAACTTTAGATTCGAAATTAGCAATCTTAAATAAGGTAAATGATTTTTTAAGAAAAAAAGATGGATCTGTAAAACAAGTGACTGCCAGTTTTGCTGGTGAGCAAAAATCAATAGAGATTATTCGATCAGGTGGAGAGGCTCTCACTGATGTACGTCCATTAATTAGATTTAATGTATCTGTAATGTTGGAGAAAAATGGGAGAAAAGAAACGGGTGTATATGGTATTGGTGGTAGACAATCTTATGATGATTATTTAAAAAATGATAATTGGAAAAATGTTTGTGATGAAGCTTTTAGAATTGCATCTGTAAATCTAGAAAGTAAACCAGCGCCTGCTGGGGAAATGAAAGTAGTTTTGGGACCTGGTTGGCCAGCCATCTTAATTCATGAAGCAATTGGTCATGGTCTTGAAGGGGATTTTAATAGAAAAAAAACATCAGCTTTTTATGATCTTATGGGCCAAAAAGTTGCAAGTGAAGGTGTAACAATTGTTGATGATGGTACCATAGATAATAGAAGGGGAAGCTTAACAATTGATGATGAGGGAACGCCGACCGAAAGAACAGTTTTAATTGAAAAAGGTATTCTTAAAAATTTTATGCAAGATAGGCATAATGCGAGATTAATGAAAACAAGATCTACTGGGTCTGGAAGAAGAGAAAATTATAGACATATTGTTTTGCCAAGAATGAGAAACACAATGATGTTAAGTGGCAACCAAACTCAAGACGAAATGATCAAATCTGTTGATAAAGGAATCTTTGCTGTAAGCTTTGGAGGAGGTCAGGTAGATATTACATCTGGAAAATTTGTATTTAATTGTACTGAAGCCTACGAAATAAATAATGGTAAAATTGGATCTCCAATTAAAGGAGCAACACTAATTGGTGATGGTCCATCAATACTTAAAGAAGTATCGATGGTAGGAAATGATATGATGTTGGACCCAGGTATAGGAACTTGTGGAAAGGCTGGACAAGGAGTTCCTGTGGGGGTAGCCCAACCTTCAATTTTGATTGATAAAATGACAGTTGGTGGAACAAAACTTTAAATCATGGTTAAAGATCAAGAATTTTTAAAATCAAAAGCTTCTTATTGTTTAGATTTGGCAAAAAAAATGGGAGCAACAGATGCAAGTGTTACAGTTGGTCATTCAATTTCAGAAACTGTTAATTTTAGAAACAAATCACTAGAAGCCTCCGATAGATCTGATGGACTGGCATTTAACATTGAAACATATTTAGGTAAAAGAAGATCTTCAATTTCGTCATCAAACTTATTAGATGAAAATATAAAAACTTTAATTGAAAAGTGCTTTGAAACTACAAAAATTACACCAGAGGATGATTTTAATTCTTTGCCTGATAAGAATTTATTAGCTCAACAAATTAGTAGCCTTAATTTGTATGATGAGACAAGATTTGAAAACGATAAAAAAATAAAATATTTAAAAGATTTAGAAGAATCCGCATCATCAGATAGTAAAATTATAAATACAGAATCTAGTTTCACAGAAAATAAGTCTAATTTTATTCTGGCTAATAGTTATGGTTTTTGTGATGGTTATAAAACATCATCTTTTACTGCTTCTTGTGTAACGGTTGCAAAAGATGAAAATAGTATGGAAAGAGATTACGAGTTTTCAAGCAAACGTCATTTGTCTGATATTAAAAAACCAGATGATCTTGGAAATAAAGCTGCAAAGCAAACTATAAGAAAATTGAGCCCAAATAAAATTGGGAGTGAAAAAATTAGTATAATTTTTGATAAAAGAATTTCAAAAGGAATGTTAAGTGCTTTTGCAAGCGCAATATCTGCATCTGCAATTGCTAGAGGTACTTCATTTTTAAAAGATAAAATTGGTCAGCAGGTTTTTCCTAATTCAATAAATGTAACTGATAAACCAGATATAATTAAAGGAATGGGTTCTCAAAGTTTTGATTCAGAGGGTGTTAACTCAAACACATTACAACTTATAGAGAATGGAATACTTAAAAATTATCTTGTGGACACATACAATGGAAAAAAATTAAATTTAAAATCAAATGGAAGAAGTGGTGGAACCACCAACCTATATTTTGAAAATGGAAAAATTAGTTATGAACAGCTTTTAATGAAAAACTTGAGAAGTCTTTATATTACTGAAACTATTGGTCACGGTTCTAATCTTGTAACAGGAGATTATTCAGTAGGTGCTACCGGTTTTTTTGTTGAAGATGGAGAATTTAAATATCCTGTTAATGAAATAACAATCGCTGGTAATTTTAAGGATATGTTTAAAAATATAATTTTAGCTAATGATTTAGAATTCGAATATTCAGTTAACTCACCAACTATGATGATAGAAGGTATGACTGTTGCTGGAAAATGAGCAATTATTGTGTCATTGGCTCTGGAATTTCAGGAGCAACAATAGCAAATCTATTGAGTAAAAAAAATTCCGTACATATATATGATAAAGCTCGAGGTCCAGGTGGTAGATGTTCTTTTAAAAGATTGAATAAGTCAAAAGGATTTGATCACGGAGCACAATATATTTCTCCTAAAACAATTCAATTTAAGAAATTTATTGAAAAATTATGTAAAAAAAAAATTCTAAAAAGATGGGGTGGTAAACATATTTATTTAAATAAAATAAAAAAACAAAATAAAAATCATATAAAAATAATTGGTCGTAAAAGCAATAATGATATCAGCAAATATTTAATAAAAAATATAAAATGTAATTTTCAAAGCGAATTAGAAAAGATAGAATTTATAAATAATAAATGGAAATTAGATTTTAAGAACAGCCAAACAAAATATTATGATAAATTAATTTTAACCTGCCCATTTCCACAACTAAAAAAATTAACAAAAAAATTTATAAAGGACTCATTCATTAAACATAAAATTAAAATGGATACAAATATTACAGTTATGATTGAAACTAAAAAAAATAACATAAATGCCTCAAGTTATTTATTTAACGATAAAATTTTAGGATGGGCTGCTAAAGAAAATAGTAAAAAAAGATTTCAAAGTAAAAATGATTTATGGACTTTACAAAGTACAAGCTTATGGGCAAATAAAAAAATAAATAAAAATAGAGAAAATAAAGAAAAAAATTCAAAGATTTTGATCGATCAATTTTTTAAACTTATAGGAATTAAAAAAACAAAAATATTTTTTTCATTAAATCATGGTTGGAAATATTCTTCAAATTCCAAACCCTTAAAAGTTAAAAGTTATTGGAATACAAAATTAAATTTAGGTGTGTGTGCAGATTGGTTTGTGGGCCCGAGAGTAGAGGCTGGATGGATAAGTGCAAACGATCTTTTTAGAAAAATTAATAAGTAAATTTATTCAATATTTATCAAACGATATTCCCAATTTCCCATTCTTTTATATGTAACTTTGACGATAACTGATGTTTTTTTATCAAGCCAAATATCAAAATTTAATTTTTTATCATCAGGAAGAGTCATGTCTTTAGATGTTAGTTTAAAATGTTTAGTCTCATATTGTCTTCCATTAATCTTAATTTTTTCATTACCAATAAAAGAAACTATCTGTTCTTTAATGCTTCCAGAAATAGGACTTATTTGGCTTTCTGCTTGTAAAATTTTATGACTCCACCAATTTCCAATTATATTTTTTATAGAGGCCTCACCTGAATATGAAGACCCTTCGATATCAAATTTTTTGTTATTTTTATTAAATTTTAAATTTACAAATTTCTCTTTTTTATTTTGAAGCGTTTTTGATTGAAAAGAGATTAAATTATTCTCAAAATATATTTCTTCTCCATATCCTTCTACTTTAAATATCGTTGCTGATAATACTTTTACTGCAAATTTGTATTGATTTTTTACTGTTGTTGTTTCACCCTCTCTTTTAAAAAAATAATTGTTATATCCAATTACCTCATCGTTTCTTAAGATTTCCATTTCAATTTTATTAAATTTTTTATAATGACCTATATGAGCTAAAGACATAGTCGAAAAAAATACAAGAGATATAATAATAGTAATTTTTTTCATTTAATAGTTACTTTAGTGGACTTTGTATTTAATATAAATAAGTTATTTAAAATGTTTTTAAAAATTAAAAAAATTCCAAAAGTAAAGTGGAGTTCTGATAAAACTTATAATTTTAAACCAAAATTTTCTACGTTCTTTTTTTTATGTTTTGGTTTAACTTTATTTGGTTTAGGTGAAGGTTTATTAATTGTTTCATTTACGGGTGCCTCACCGTGGAGTGTTTTAGCTCAAGGTATTTCTTTAAATATTAATTTAAGTATTGGTACAATCACTCTTTTAATAAGTTTAGCGGTCTTAGTTTTGTGGATACCACTTGGTCAAAAACCAGGTATGGGAACAATATTCAATGCTTTGATAATTGCAATTATGATTGATCTTTGTATAAAATTTGTACCAACTCCATCTAATTATATTCATCAATTAATTTTGGCTATAATTTCAGTAATCACGGTAGGAATTGGAGGTGGAATTTATTTAGTTTCAAATTTAGGAGCGGGTCCAAGAGATGGATTAATGATAGGATTACAAAAACTAACAAAACTACCAATTGCTGCTGTAAGAGCAGCTTTAGAGATTTCTGCTGTTAGTGTTGGTTGGTATTTAGGCGGTACAGTTGGTGTTGGAACATTATTATTTGCGTTTGGTATAGGTCCTTGTGTTGCTTTGGGACTATATTTAGTTGATAAAATATTCGATTAGGCTGCTGCTATTGCCTTTTCACTTTTTTTTCTTTCATGAGGATCTAATATAGCTTTTCGTAATCTGCATGATTCAGGTGTAATTTCTAACGCTTCATCGGTATTAAGCATACTTAATTGTTCTGCAATCGACATCTTTCTGACTGGTGTAAGCACAACATTTTCATCAGTACCTTGAGTTCTCATGTTTGTTAGTTTTTTACCTTTCATAACATTAATTATCATGTCGCCAGGTTTAGGAGAAAGACCAACAATCATTCCAGGGTAAACAGAGTCATTATGAGTTACAAACATTTCTCCTCTTGCTTGTAAGTTAAATATCGCAAAGGCGACAGCTTTTCCTTGCTCCATCGATATTAATGCACCATTTCTTCTACCTTCCATTTCACCCTCGAAAGGTCCATAGCTGTGGAATATTCTATTAATCACACCATTTCCTTTTGTAAGTGTAAGAAATCTACTTGTGTATCCCATTAAACCTCTAGTTGGCGCATGAAAAATTAATCTTTTCTTATTTATTCCTGTATCCTTTAATTCTATTAGTTTACCCTTTCTTCTATTCATCGAGTCAATTACTTTTGACGAATGTTCTTCATCAAGATCCATTGTAATTTCTTCAATTGGCTCAAGTTTATTTCCACTTTCATCAGTTTTATATAAAACTTTTGGTGGGCTAACTGTCATTTCAAAACCTTCTCTTCTCATTTGAGTTAAAAGAATTTCTAACATTAATTCGCCTCTTCCACTTACAACAAAAGAGTCTTTTCCCTCATTTTCAGTAAATGAAATTCCAACATTATTTTGTGCCTCTTGAACTAATCTATCTCTTATTTGAGTGCTGGTAAGTTTTTTACCCTCAGTTCCAGCTAATGGTGAAGTATTTACAGTTATTGTAATTGACATTGTTGGTGGATCTATTGGTGTTGCAGGAATAGGGTTATTTATTTCTAAGTCACAAATTGTGTCTGCAACATTTGCTTTTTCAAGTCCAGCGATAACAACAATATCTCCTGCCTCTCCAACTTCTATAGGAACTTTCTTTGTACCTTCATATCTAAAAATTTTAGTTAATTTTCCTTCATCAACTTTTTCACCGTTTAAATTTATTGCTTTAATGGATTGATTAGCTTTTGCAGTTCCTTGTGTAATTCTCCCAACCAAACTTCTCCCTAAAAAACTGTCTGCATAAAGTAACGTTGACAGCATTGCAAAAGGTCTAGTTTTATCAAGTTTTGCGGGATTAACATGATCTATAATTAAATCTAGTAAAGGATTTAAATTCTTTCTAGGGCCATCAACTTCATGATCTGCCCAACCAGATCTACCGCTTGCATATAAAACTGGGAAATCTAATTGTTCTTCATTTGCATCTAAGCTCACAAATAAATCAAATGTCTCATCTAAAACTTCATTAGCTCTTTGATCAGTTTTGTCTAATTTATTTATCACAACAATGGGTTTTAATCCTTGTTTAAGTGCCTTTGATAGTACAAATTTTGTTTGAGGCATTACACCTTCTGCAGAGTCAATTAAAAGCAAAGCTCCATCTGCCATACTTAAAACTCTTTCGACTTCAGCAGCAAAATCTCTGTGGCCAGGAGTATCAATAATATTTATTCTTGAATTATTCCAATTGATTGAAGCAGGTTTTGCTAAAATTGTAATTCCTCTCTCTTTTTCAAGCTCCCCGGAATCCATTAATCTTTCATCAACAACTTCATTCTCTCTAAACGACCCACTTTGTTTCATTAAATTATCAATTAAAGTAGTTTTACCATGATCGACATGGGCTATGATCGTGATGTTTCTAATATTATTTCTCATAAATCCTGGCTCTTATACATATTTAAAATGATATTAAAACTCAAAAAAAGTCATAACTGGCTTAAATAATTTTCAAAATTTATCGTTAATTAGTCTTTTTTTGCTTATCTTTTTTAAGTTTTCTTTTTTCTTTAAAACTTAATTTTGGTTTTTTTTTAACACTAGAGTCTTTAAACGATTTTCCACTATATCTTTTTGACATAATTAATTTTCACATAACAAAAAGGCCATATTGAGATGGCCTTTTAAATATTTTTCTAGATAACAGTGGATTACATTCACACACATATTACTCCTAAACTTATTTATACAAGTTTTTCAATGCATTTTTGGTCAAAACAGTAAGGAAAAGAGAAAGAAGGTTTTAATTATAATTTTATTTCTTTAATTTTATAGAAGGACCATGGGGATTTTTTTTAGACTCTCCTATTGTTGCCCACCAAATGATTAATAAAATAATACCTATAACGGTTAGATATATCAATTGCCACCAACCTGATCTATTTATATCGTGAAGTCTTCTTGCTCCTACTGAAAGTCCAGGTAGAGTAGTAATAACTGTAAAAATTATATTTAATGGACCCCAGTCTTCAGAAACATAGCCTAATATCATTACATCAGCAACTGATGTTACAATTCCTCCTATAAATGTAAATAAAGCAAACCACCAAAATTCCGATCTTGATGCTCTTCCTGAAAAAACTGCATATTTTTGAAAACAAGTTTTTATAGAAGTGCCGATATCCATAATAAAGATAATTAATATAGTTTATTTATTTAAAAAGCTATATAAAAATCCCCGAAACTTTCGTTCCAAGGGATCTAATTTTGTTTAATTTTTGAATTCATGTAAATGATAATTTAATGTTACTTTTTTCAAAAGAATTATAAAAGTATAAAAAAATAAAATCATTTGATAATTAGGGTTTTTAAAACTTTAAGGTCTAGATAGACGGGATTATATTTAAATTTGCTAGTTCAATAAGTTTTTTTTTATGATCAATTTAGAGGTACACCACATTTTTCGCCACCCATAGCAAATGCAAAGGCTAATTCCATAAGCGTGTCCATAGGTAAATGGTCAGCTACTTTACCACCTTTTTTTACTGCTACAATATATTCACTCCAAAGGTCTTTTTCCACTAATGGTTTAGTTTCTTTTACGATACATTTTGCATCTTTTTTTGAAATATCTTCTTCCATCAATAGATTAACGACAAGCTTATCTTTACTTGAAGCAGAATCGGAAAATGAGATAAGAAATATTGGTACAATAAAAAATAAAATTATTAGGTTCTTAATTTTCATAAGTTAATTAAAGCTATTGTAAATAAGATTTATAATCAACTTAAATCCAAGAGAATATTGATAAAAATATTTAGATATTATTTCGTTACAGATTTTGAGAGTAGACATAAAAAAAGGGCAGTAAAAACTGCCCTTTTTGAATTTTTGTTTGAGAACAATGGGGATTACATTCCCATTCCGCCCATTCCACCCATTCCACCCATTCCACCAGGCATACCACCAGGCATCCCGCCAGCAGCATCTTTTTCTTCTGGTTTATCAGCAATCATTGCTTCTGTTGTTACTAATAATCCAGCAATTGAAGCAGCATCTTGTAAAGCGGTTCTTACAACTTTAACTGGATCAATGATACCTTTAGCAAACATATCGCAATATTCTTCGCTTTGAGCATCGTAACCGTGAGTTTTTTTCTTTTGCTCTAATAGTTTTCCAACTACTACTGAGCCATCTACACCTGCGTTTTTAGTGATTTGTCTAATAGGAGCTTCCAATGCTTTTCTTACTAGATCAACACCAGCTTTCTGGTCGTCACCTTTTGCTTTAACTTTATCTAACTCTTGAGCAGCATAAAGAAGAGCACATCCACCGCCGGTTACAATACCTTCTTCAACAGCAGCCCTTGTAGCGTTTAAAGCATCCTCAACTCTATCTTTTCTTTCTTTAACTTCAACTTCTGTTGCACCACCAACCTTGATTACTGCAACTCCACCAGCTAATTTCGCAAGTCTTTCTTGAAGCTTTTCTCTATCATAGTCTGAGGTTGTTTCGTCAACTTGTTGTTTAATAGAAGCACATCTAGCTTCAATATCAGATTTTTTGCCACTACCATTAACTATAGTGCTGTTGTCTTTATCAACTTTTATTTTTTTACAAGATCCAAGATCATCAAGTTTAACATTTTCAAGCTTGATACCAAGGTCTTCAGATATAACTTGACCTCCTGTTAATATAGCAATGTCTTCAAGCATAGCTTTTCTTCTATCACCAAATCCTGGAGCTTTTACAGCTACAACTTTCAAACCACCTCTTAGCTTGTTTACAACTAAAGTGGCCAAAGCCTCACCTTCAACATCTTCAGAAATTATCATTAGTGGTCTACCAGCTTGTACAACAGCCTCTAAAAGAGGAACCATTGGCTGTAAGTTAGTTAATTTTTTTTCATGTAAAAGAATGAATGGGTTTTCTAACTCAGTAGTCATTTTATCACTGTTTGTGATAAAGTATGGTGATAGATATCCTCTGTCAAATTGCATACCTTCTACTACGTCTAATTCAGTTTCAATACCTTTATTTTCCTCAACGGTAATTACTCCCTCATTTCCTACTTTTTGCATTGCTTTTGCAATCATGGTTCCAATTTCTTTATCACCATTTGATGAAATGGTTCCGACTTGGGCAATCTCATCGCTATCCTTTACTTTTTTTGCAGAAGCAACTAAGCTTTCTCTTACTGTTTCTACAGCAGCATCAATTCCTCTTTTTACATCCATAGGATTCATGCCAGCAGTTACATATTTTACACCTTCTTTAACAATTGCTTGTGCAAGAATAGTTGCAGTAGTTGTTCCATCACCAGCCTCATCGTTGGTTTTACTAGCAACTTCTTTAACCATTTGTGCACCCATGTTTTCAAATTTATCTTCAAGGTCTATTTCTTTAGCTACAGAAACACCATCTTTTGTAATTCTAGGCGCACCATAAGATTTATCCATTACTACATTTCTTCCCTTTGGACCTAAAGTTACTTTAACAGTATCAGCCAAGATGTTTACACCTCTAATCATTGCTGCTCTTGCTTCAGCATCAAATTTAACAACTTTTGCCATTATATTTCTCCTTTACTAATTATTTACTTGCTTGAAATACCCATAATGTCTGACTCTTTCATTATGCTATATTCTTTACCAGCTATTTTGACTTCAGTTCCAGACCATTTACCGAATAAAACCTTGTCTCCAACTTTAACATCCATTGGAATTTTCTTTCCATCTTCTGTTTTTGCTCCGCCGCCTACAGCAACAACTTTTCCTTCCTGAGGTTTTTCTTGAGCTGAGTCTGGGATAATTATTCCACCGGCAGTTTTTTCGCTGCTATCTAGTACTTCAATTAAAACTCTGTCATGTAACGGTTTAAATTTCATAATATCTCCTTAATAAATCTTTTTAAATATGAGCTTCATATAGATATTTCACAGCCTATTTCAAGATCAGAAAATCTTCAGGATATTAATATTGCTAGTAAATTCGGGTTTTTATGGTTTATACCTTAAAATATGACCAAAAATTTAGATTTAAATGGCTTACAATCAATTGCTGATAATTATGATCTTTTTTATATAGACTTATGGGGTGTTGTTCATAATGGGGTTAATCTTCACGAAAAAGCAATAGCTGTTTTAAATGAACTTTTAAAAAAAAAGAAAATGTTAGTACTTTTAACAAATGCTCCAAGACCAAATAAAACTGTTCAAAATTTTTTAGAAAAGATGGGCATGGATAAAATACTCAGAGATCACGTATTTACATCAGGAGAGGCAGCATTGAATTATTTGAAAACATCTTACTTATCTAAAAAGTTTTATCATATTGGTCCACCCAGAGATTTTGATTTATTTTATTTATTTGAGAAAAATAAATGTGAAAATATTAGTGATAGTGAATATTTATTATGTACAGGTTTATTTGATGATTATGATAAGGATTTAAAATTTTATAAAGATTTGCTTGAAAAACATATTGCCAAAAAAATGATTTGTACAAATCCAGATTTAATCGTTGATCGTGGTGAGGTTAGAGAGTTGTGCGCGGGCTCTGTTGCAATGGTTTTTGAAAAAATGGGTGGAGAAGTAGTATATTTTGGAAAACCACATCCAGAGGTTTACAATCAGTCAATTGACAATAAAAATAAAAAAATTTTAGCAATAGGCGATAATTTAAATACTGATATCAAGGGTGCAAATCTTTTGAATTATGACTCTTTATTAATTAGTAACGGAATACATAGAAATGAAATAAATAATAAAGGTATCCAAGATGTTTCAAAAGAGTATGAAGCGATAGTTAATTTTATTCAATCAGATTTAAAATGGTAAAACATTATACAAATTTTAATATTAAAAAATTACACAGAGGATCAATTATTTTAATAGGTAATTTTGATGGTTTACATTTGGGGCATCAAAAATTATTTCAATTAGCACAGTCATACAAGAAAAAATATAATTTAAAAATTGGTGTAGTAAATTTTAATCCAATGCCAAAAATGTTTTTTAATAAAAAATTAAAAAATTTTAGGCTTTCTAATATCAATCAAAAAATTAAGTTATTAAGTAATTTAAAAGTAGACTTTGTAATTACAAAAAAATTTGATAAAAAATTTTCAAAAACTAAAGCGTTAAACTTTATTTCTCAAATTTTAAATAAAAAACTAGGTTCTAAATTTATTTTTGTAAGCAATAATTTTAGATTTGGAAATAAAAGAGAGGGAAATGTTAAATTATTAAAAAAATACGAACAATTTTTTAATTACAAAGTTGTTAAGCCTGAGCCATTAATTAAAAGTAAAAAGATAGTATCATCATCTTTAATAAGAAATTTTTTAGAAAAAGGTCTATTGGACAAAGCTAATAATCTTTTAAAAAGAAACTGGGCGATACAAGGAGTGGTAAAAAAGGGAAGACAAGTAGGAAAAAAAATTGGTTTTCCAACCTGCAACATAGACATCGGTGATTATGTTTTAGCAAAACCGGGAGTTTATGCCGTCAAGGTTTTGAGAAAAAATAGCAACAAATATCTTAAAGGAATTGCTAATCTTGGATACAGGCCAACATTTAATGAAAAAAAATTATTATTAGAAGTTCATTTATTTAATTTTTCTGGAAATCTTTATAATAAACTTTTATCAGTAGAGTTTTTAAAGTTTATAAGAAAAGAAAAAAAATTTTATAATGTTAATCAATTAAGAGCTCAAATTAAAAAAGATTTAAATATTGCAAAAAAGACTAAATGACTAAAGCACAAATAAATCTTCCAAAAACAGCTTTTTCCATGAAAGCTAACCTGCCTACTAGAGAACCAGAAATTCTTGAATATTGGAAAAAAATAAATCTTTACGATGAACTGAGAAATGAAAGTAAAGGAAGAGAAAAATTTGTTTTGCATGATGGTCCTCCATATGCAAACGGAAATATTCACATGGGGACAGCTCTTAATAAAATTCTTAAAGATATAATTGTAAAATTTCATCAAATGAATGGAAAAGACTCTATTTATGTTCCGGGCTGGGATTGTCATGGCTTACCAATTGAATGGAAAATTGAAGAACAGTATAAAAAAAACAAAAAAAACAAAAACGAAGTTCCGATAGTTGAGTTTAGAAAAGAATGCAGAACATTTGCTGAGAAGTGGATTGAAGTTCATAAAAGTCAATTTAAAAGATTAGGTGTTGTAGGGGATTGGGAAAATTATTACTCAACAATGAGTTTTAATGCAGAAGCTCAGATAGTTAGAGAGCTTGGTAAATTTTTAAAAGAAGGAAGTTTATATAAAGGTTTTAAACCTGTGTTATGGTCAACAGTTGAGAAAACCGCACTTGCAGATGCTGAGGTAGAATATCAAGATCATAAATCAGATACAATTTACACTTCGTTTAAAGTTAAATCATCAAATTTAAAAGATTTAGTTGGAAGTGAAATAGTTATTTGGACAACAACTCCATGGACAATACCAGCCAATAAAGCTTTAGCATATAACGAGTCTCTTGATTATATTATATTAGAAATAAATGACGAAGGTGATTTTAAAAATAGAAAAATTGTAATTGCAGATGCTCTGTTAGAATCAGTTGTTAAAGAGTGTGAACTAAATAATTATAAAAAAATTCACACCTTTAAAGGAAAAGAATTTAAAAATACTATTTGTAGTCACCCTTTTTTAAATCTTGGTTATGATCATGATATCCCAATGCTCGAAGCTAGATTTGTAACTACCGAGCAAGGAACTGGAATAGTTCATTGTGCTCCAAGTCATGGACCTGATGACTTTAATCTTTGTTTGAATAACGATATTAAAACCATAGAAACAGTCGATGGAGATGGAAAATACACAAACAATGTGAAATTGTTTGAAGGAATTCATATTTTCAAAGCAAACCCAATTATAATTGAAAAATTAAAAGAACAGAAAAATTTATTAACTAATGGTGAGTTAGTACATTCTTACCCACATTCTTGGAGGTCTAAAGCACCATTGGTTCACAGAGCTACACCACAATGGTTTATTTCAATGGAAAGTCACAAACTAAGGAGCAAAGCATTAAAAGCTATTGATGAAACCATTTTTTATCCAAGCAAAGGTAAAGAAAGATTAAAATCAATGATTGAAACAAGACCAGACTGGTGTGTGTCAAGGCAAAGAGTTTGGGGCGTACCTCTTCCAATTTTTGTAAATAAGAAAACCAAGAAAATTTTAGTTGATGATGAAGTGATAGAAAATATTGCATCAATTTATGAAAACGAAGGATCCGATTGTTGGTTTTCTGACGATCCTCAAAGATTTTTAAGCAACAAATACAAAGCTCAGGATTATGAAAAATTAAGCGATATCGTTGAAGTTTGGTTTGATAGCGGTTCTACTCATTCATTTGTGTTAGAAAAAAGAGACGATTTAAAATGGCCAGCTTCTATGTATTTAGAAGGATCTGATCAGCACAGAGGATGGTTTCATTCATCACTTCTAGAGTCTTGCGGAACAAGAGGGAGAGCACCATTTGAATCTATTTTATCCCATGGTTTTGTTGTAGATGGCAAAGGATTAAAAATGTCTAAATCATTGGGAAATGTAATTGCGCCTGATGATATCCTAAAAAAGTATGGTGCCGATATTTTAAGAATTTGGGTAGCATCATCAAATTATGCAGAAGATTTAAGAATAGATTATTCAATTCTAGACCAGCATGCAGAATCTTATAGAAAAATTAGAAATACTTTTAGATATTTACTTGGAAATATAAATGATAATTTCGAAATAATAAACTTTGAACAACTTAGTGTAGATGATTTACCTGAATTAGAACAGTTAATGCTTCATAAATTATATGTTTTAAATACAAATTTTAAAAAATATTTTAGTAATTATGATTTCCATAATTTGTATAAAGAATTGTTAAACTTTTGTACTGTTGATTTATCTGCTTTTTACTTTGATATTAGAAAAGATAATCTTTATTGCGATGGTAAAGATACAAAGAAAAGAAAATCAACAATTTTACTTCTCAATATTATTTTAAATGCTCTACTAAAATGGTTTGCCCCTATAATATCTTTTACAACTGAAGAAATTTTTAAATTATTATTCAAAGACAAAAAAAGTATTCATCTTGAAAGATTTATAGAATTTCCTGAAAAATTTAAAAATGAAAAACTTAGCAAAAAATGGATCGAATTAATCAAAATTAGAGATATTTGCAATATAAGCATAGAAGAGAAAAGAGCCAGTAAAGAAATAGGATCAAGTTTAGAGGCAGATTTAAAAATACAATTGAAACAAAAATTAAAAAAACTTACGGAAAATACAGATTTTTCTGAACTTTGTATTACATCAAAGGCTGTGGTTAGTTATAAAGATGACATTGAAACAACAGCACTAACTACTAAAGCAAAAGGATCAAAGTGCTCGATCTGTTGGAAGATTAAAGAAACAGCCTGTGATAGAGATAATTGTACTGTGAATAAGGAATGACAATAAAAAATCTAGGAAAAAATTTTTTTATTAATTCTTCTTTAATTCTAATAATTTTTTTACTTGATAGAATTTCTAAAATTTATGTAATTTATTTAAATAATAAATCATTCGGATCTGAAATATTTACTTCGAAATTTTTAAATTTACATTTATTATGGAATGAGGGTATTGCATTTGGATTTTTTTCTTTTAATGAATCTTATTTATACAATATTATTACATTAATCATTTTTATTATTATTGTTATTTTACTTTTGATGATTTTCAAGACACAAGGTTTTAAAAAATATTCTTTATTATTAATATTTGGAGGGGCACTGGGTAACTTTTATGATAGATTGGTTTATAAAGCTGTTCCAGATTTTATTGATTTTCATATTCAAGGATTTCATTGGTTTATTTTTAACATTGCTGACATATTTATTACTTTGGGGGTAATTTGTGTGATTTTATATGAAATTATTGATAATAATTCTAAGGTTGATGAAAAAAATTAATAAAATTCTAGCGTTTTTAATAATTTCGTTTTTTTTAAGCGCTTGTAACGCAGTTAAAGAGGGTTTTTCTTCGCAGAAAAAAACAAGCTCGGATGAGTTTTTTGTAGAAAAAAAAGCACCCCTGGTAATGCCACCGAATTATGGTGAAATGCCAACACCTAACAAAAATATTGATAATGAAGAGAAAAAAAACGAAAACATAAAGAAACTAATCTCTCAAGAAGATAGTAAAAACACGGAAACAGATGAAATGAGTGAGATTAGCAATTCATTAGAAAAAAACGTTTTAGATAAAATTAAAAATTAAAATAATGCTCTCGAAAGGTATTAAGTTTGTAGAATTTAATATTAAGTCTAAAAACATTTTTTTGAAAAAAAAATTAAAGAATATCTTTGATATTAATAATCCTATTATTAATTCATTGAGCAAGCATTATAAAAATAGTTACGATAAAAAACTTATACAAAAATATAAAAAATTCAAAAATTTTAGAGTCATTGGAATGGGTGGTTCTATACTAGGCACTCAAGCAATATATGATTTTCTTGGAAATAAAATAAAAAAAAAATTTGAATTTATCAATAATCTAGACTCAAGTTTAAAAAATAAAACTAAAAAGAAATATGTAAACTTGATTGTATCAAAATCAGGAAACACTATAGAGACAATCGCAAATGTAAATTTATTTGTTAAAAAAAAAGATCAGAATATTTTTATTACAGAAAATAAGAAAAGCTATTTATTTCTTTTAGCGAACAAGCTTAAATCAGAAATAGTACATCATAATAATTATATAGGCGGAAGATATTCTGTGTTATCAGAGGTAGGGATGTTACCAGCAGAATTAATGGGTTTGACTGCAAATAATTTCAAAAATTATAACAATTTAATCAAAAATAAATATTTTTTAAATAATCTAGTTTCCAATGTTTGCTCAACTTTATATTTAGTAAAAAAAAAGAAATTCAATTCAATTATTATTAACTATGATGAAAAATCAAATAATTTGTTTAATTGGTATCAACAATTGATTGCAGAAAGTTTAGGAAAAAAATCTAAAGGCATTTTACCTGTAGTTTCATCGATGCCGAAAGACAACCATAGTGTTATGCAGTTATTTTTAGATGGTTTTAAAAATAATTTTTTTACATTATTTTACGCCAGAGAAAATAAGTCATTTAAAATTAATAATCAAAAAATTTTATCTTCTCATTCATATCTAAAAAATAAAAACTTAGATAAAATTATTTATGCACAGAAAAAAGCAACTGAAAATGTATTTAAAAAGCAAAACATACCTTTTAGAAGTTTTGAAGTTAGAAAAAGAGATGAGAAGACACTTGGTTCGTTGTTTACTTTTTTTATATTAGAAACCATTCTATTAGGAAAGGCATTAAATTTAAACCCTTATGATCAGCCAGCTGTAGAACTTATTAAAAAAGAGACAAAAAAATTATTATAATTTAAAGTTAAAAAAAAATATTTTTGATATTCCATATTTTTTTTCTTCAAGAATATTTACCCATTCAGGGAATTCTGGATTATCTTTTTTATTTCTATGCAAAATGATTATACCTTTATCATTCAAGACTTTTGCTTCCTTAAGGTTTATGAGTAATTGTTTTATTTTATTATCTTTATAGGGAGGATCTAGAAAAATAATTTCAAATTTTTTATTTAATTCTGATATTGTTTTAAAATCATATATGTCTTTTTCTAATATTTTATACTTTTCAAATAATTTTAAATTTTGTAAATTTTTTTTTAAAATAGATAGAACGTTTTGATAGTTTTCAATAAAAACAACACTTCCCGCTCCTCTTGATAAAGACTCAATTCCAAATGATCCCACACCAGAAAATAAGTCTAAAATATTTGAATCTTCTAATTTAATATCAAATTTGTTTGAATGGTTTAAAATGTTAAATATAGATTCTTTTGTTAGATCTTTTAATGGTCTAGTTTTAATATCTTTTGGTTCTAAAATCTTTTTTCCTTTAAAAATTCCAGAAATTATCCTCATTACTTAATCACTTTATATCCAATATCTCTTCTATAAAATCCGTCTGACCAATTAAGAGTATTTAAATTTTTTATAATATTTTCTTTGGCTTTAGCAAAGCTATCTGAAATTGAAATAAAATTTAGAACTCTGCCTCCGACAGAATATAATTTATTTTCTTTTTTTTCTGTTCCTGCATGAAATATATAATCATTTTCACTTAAATTAATTTTATCTAGATTTTTTATTTCAATGTACTTTTTGTATTTATCGGGATAACCATTCGAACAAACAACAATGCACAAACTTTTCTGTGATGACCACTTAATACTCACATCATTTAGTTTTTCTTCACAACAAGCTAAAAAAATATCAGAAATATCCGTTCTAAGTCTTGGCAATATAGTTTGACACTCAGGGTCTCCCATTCTTACATTATACTCTATAAGATATGGTTCGTTATCTACTATCATCAAACCTGTATATAGAAATCCTTTATAATTTGTTCCAAGCTCTGATAATCCTTTAAGCGTAGGTTTGATAATTTTATTTATTATTTTTTTTTTTAATTCATCATTAATTAATCTTGATGGCGAGTATGCTCCCATACCACCAGTATTTTTTCCTTTATCACCCTCTAAAACTCTTTTGTGATCTTGAGCTGTATTAAAACTTTTAAAACATTTACCATCATGAACTGTAAAAAAACTCATTTCTTCTCCATTTAAAAATTCTTCAATTAGTAATTCGTCTGCTTTACCAAATTTTCCATTGAAAATTTCATCAATTGCAATTTCAGCTTCACTTCTAGTGTTACATATATAAACACCTTTACCAGAGGCTAAATTATCAGCTTTTATTACAGTCGGAAAATTATTTTGATCTAAAAATTCTTTAGCATCATTTTTGTTTTTAAATATTCCAAATTTTGCAGTAGGAATATTAAACTTTTCACAAATTTTTTTTGTAAAAATTTTAGATCCTTCAAGTTGAGAAGCTAGTTTATTCGGACCAAACACTTTTATTTTATATTTCTCGAGATAATCTACTATTCCTTCTACTAGAGGTTTTTCTGGACCAACAATGACTAAATCAATTTTATTCTCAATTATAAAGTTTTTAATATTTTCAAAGTCTTCTGGATTTATTTTTATATTTTCTGCAATATTACTTGTGCCTGCATTTCCTGGAAAACAATAAATTTTATTAGTTTTATTGGAATTTTTTATACTTTGACATAATGCATGTTCTCTTCCTCCACTTCCTATTATTCCAACTTTCATATAAAACTATATAAACCAAAAATGACAAAAAAATTAGCAAAAATAAAATATTTACCAAATAATTTTCAAATTTTAGAGAATGGAGATTTTGTGATATGTGCCGTATCCGGTAAAAAAATAAATCTTGAAGATTTAAATTATTGGAATGTAGAGTTGCAAGAGCCTTATTTTTCTTACAAAGAAGCGTTTATAAAAAAAAGTAACGAGGGAAAACAATAAATCATTTCCATCTGTTATGGGACCATATCCATTGCTCTGGTTTACTTATAATCATTTTTTCGAGAACTTCGTTTAACTTTGAAGTTATATTCTCAATTGAAGCATCGTCTGAAAAATAAATTGGTTTTTGAACAGTAATTTTAAATTTAATATTTTCAAATCTTTCAATAAACATTGGAACTATCGGCATTTTATATTTTTTTACCAATTGAGCAGGAATAGTGGTTGTTGAAGCTTTATAATTAAAAAAATTAACTTTAATGCCCTCTGAAACTCTTTGATCTATCATTAAGGCTGTTGAATAATTTTTTTTATAAAATTTAACAATTTCTCTTACACCACTAATGCCTTTTTTAATTTGTATTTTACAAATATATTTTTTTCGCATTCTTTCCATAATGGTGTTCAGAAACTTATTATTTAATGGTCTATAAATAGCAGCAAGTTTAATACCTGTTTTTTCAATTTGCATTGCCATTAATTCGAAATTACTAAAATGGCCTGAAATAAAAATTACTGGAGTATTTAATTTTTTTATTTCATCTAAAATTTCTTGGCCATGTATAGTAATATTTGATTGATTTAAATTATATCTAAAATTTTTTAAAAACATATATTCTGAGAAAATTCTTCCATAGTTATTCCACATTTGTTTATTTATTTTTTTAATTTCCTCATTATTTAGTTGTGGTAATGCTTTCTTTATATTTTCATTTACTAATTTATTTGATCTAAAAATAGGTCCAACAATTTGGAAAAGTTTACCTCCAATAGCAGAGGATAATTTTAATCTTAGAAATTTAAATATAAGAAAGAAAAGTGAAATAAAAATAAATTGAAAGAAATAAATTATATTCTTCATATTTAATTTAATAAAATTTTGACTAGTTTTTCTTCATCATCCAATTTTAATTCAGATTTAATAAATTTTATACTTTCATGGTATTTTTCGTTTAACCTGTAGTAATCTTTTTCAGTTGTGATTATTTTACAATTAAGTGTTTCTGCTAAATTTACGATTTTGTCTAAGTCTTTATCTGTAAAATTGTAATGATCTGAAAATTCTAAATCTTTGATTATTTTGAATCTATATTCTTTCAACATGGAGATAAATGTTTTGTGATTTCCAATTCCAGAAAAGACAAGGTAATTACTATTTAAATTATATTCATTTAAATTTTTTGGAATATATTTACTTTTGTGGATATTTATATTTGGATTTATTTTCAAAGCTTTTTTTTCTATTTCAAGTGTATCTTCATTTACACCATTTAAAAATATATTGTTATAATTTTTAAGCTCATTTAAACTTTCCCTCAATGGACCAGATGGAATAGTCATACCATTTCCAATCCAATTGATCGTATTAAAACAAACTAAACTCATGTCATAATTAATTGAGTAGTCTTGTAGACCATCGTCTAAAATTGCGACTGCATAATTTTCTTTAACTGCTTGATTTAACGCATCAACTCTTTTATTTGCTAAAAAAAGCTTACCATAGCTTTTCAAAAGTTTCTGTTCATCAAATTGATTGGTATAAAATTTTTTAATAAAACATGTTTTTATATTTTTTTTCGTTAAAATTTCTTTAATTTTAATTGCAAGGGATGTTTTGCCTGTTCCACCTAGATAAATATTTCCAACGCATATTGTCTTTATATCTTTAATTTTAATTTTACTTTTCGGTTTTAATGAAACTATTATTTTAAAAAATATTGTTATTGGAATTAAGATATAGGAAAAAAAATTTGGTTCTTGTTTATCCCAAAATTTTGGTTTTTTTAGGTTCATTATTGATAAATGGTTCTAATTCTTTTAACGTTTTTTCTTGGATTAATCTTCCAATTTTTTTTAATTTTACGCCACCTAATGTTTTATTATTAAATGAAATTAAAGAGGCCAATTGTTTGGGTGATCTAATCTCTTTTGATATATTAAGATTTTTTAGTAATCTGAATATATCTGGAAAATTTTCAATATCAGGTCCATGAAATATCTTTGATCCATATCTTGCTGCCTCAAGAGGGTTTTGACCTCCTTTTTTAGCAATGGTTCCACCCATAAAAACTGAGCTTGAAATTCTAAAGAATTTTTTAGTCTCACCAAAAGTGTCTACAATATAAATATCAACGTTATTTAGTGATTTAAATTTAGAACTATGAGTAGCAATTTTTAAATTATATGATTGCATTTGAGCAATAATTTCATCCACCCTATCTATATGTCTAGGAATTATAATTGTTAAAAGGTTTGGTATTCTTTTTTTTAGTTGAATATGAACATTTGCACAAAATTTTTCTTCATTTTTATGAGTACTAGCAGCCGTCCATATACAATATTTTTTAAATTGTGAATTAAGATTATCACTAATATTATCTTTTTTATCTTTCGTGTTTTCAATTAATTTTAAATTACCTAATTCTTTTAATTTTTTTACATTAAAGTTTTTTAAATATTTTTTGGTTTCTTTATTTTGCGGATAAGCAATTTTTATTTTACTAAATATGTATTTTGCAAAATTGTTGAATTTTAACCATCTTTTATAAGATTTTTTAGTAATTCTAGCATTTAATAGGATCAGAGGAATATTTTTTTTTTTCAAAGTTAGAGTCATAGAAGGCCAAATTTCAGAATCTACAAAAATTGAAACATGAGGTTTCCAATATTTTAAAAATTTGTTTGTTAAAAATGAATGATCAATTGGGAAGAATTGATGAATTGTTTTTTTAAATCTATATTTTTTAAAAACCTTTGATGAACTAAGTGTATTTGTTGTAACTAAAATTTGTTTAATTGAGGTATTTTTTTCCAACTTATAAATTATAGGAATTAAACTTAATAATTCACCTACACTTGCCCCATGGAACCAAATTAATTTTCCTGCAACTTTTTTTTTAGAAAATAAACAAAATTTTTCTTTAAATCTTTTGACATCCTCTTTATTTTTTATAATTCTAATTAATATAATTAGGGGTGATAATAATAAAATTATAGAGATGAGTATTTGATAAAGAAAAAACATAATTATTTTTGAACTTGTTTTTCATAAAAATTTTTATAAATTTTTGACTTAACCAGTAATTCCTCATGTTTTCCAAAATCTACGACACTGCCTGACTGAATAACGTATATATTATCTGAATTTAAAATTGTAGATAATCTATGTGCAATAACAATTGAAGTTTTATTACTAGTTAAGATGTTTAGTGCATCTTGTATTTTTTTTTCAGTTTCAGCATCTAATGAAGAAGTTGCTTCATCCAATAATATAATTGGACTTTTTTTAAGCATTGCTCTAGCTATCGAAATTCTTTGTTTTTCACCTCCTGATAGTCTCACACCATCTTCACCGATTAAAGTGTCATATTTGTTAGGTAAATCTTTGATGAATTCATGACAATGTGATAATTTAGCTACTTCAATGATTTCTTCATCCGAAGATTCACTATTTGCATATTTAATATTATTTTTAATTGTATCATCAAATAATGTTGTCTCCTGACTCACAAGTGAAATTTGTTTTCTTAGAGATTCTAATTTAATTTTATTTATAGACTGATCATCAATTTTAATTTCACCAGATCCGACATCATAAAATCTAGGAATTAAATTTAGTATAGTTGATTTACCAGATCCGCTAAGACCTACTAACGAGGTCATTTTTCCTCCTTTAAATTCTAAACTTATACCTTTTAGAACATTGCCTTCTTTAATTTCGTATGCAAATTCAACATTATTAAAATTTATTTTGGCGTCAGAAATTTTGATTTCTTTAGCCTCGGGTAAACTAAAAATCTTATTTTTAGCATCAATAATTGGCAGTATTCTATTAGCAGCAGATAAACCTTGGTTTACAATCACATTTAAAGAAGCAAGAGTTCTTACTGGTTGATAAGCCAACATCATTGCAGCTAAAAATGAAAAGAAGTTGTTTACATCTATTTCATTTTTTAAAATTAGCTTTCCTGAATAAAATATTAATATTGCTATCATTATTCCTGTTAGTACTTCCATAATTGGAGTTAATCTGACCATTACTAGTGCAATTTTTTTTGTTTTTTCTTTCAATTGATGCAAGTGATTTTCAGCTCTATTCATTTCAAATTTTTCTTTTTGAAATATTTTTGTTAATTTATGATTTTTAAATAATTCAACCAAATAAGTAGTTAAAAAACCAGATTTCTCTTGAGCTTCAGTAGCCACTTTATTCATCCTCTTACCTAGACTTCTTGCAGAAACACTCGCAAGTGGAATCATGATTATTGCTATCAATGATAATTTCCAATTTTGATAGAACATTACAAATAGTAAGCCAATTAAAGTTAAACTATCCTTAAATAGATTTAAAACAGCATTACTTAGCAAATTAGTTATGTGTGAAACATCATAAGTAACATTAGATATGAATTTTCCAGAGTGTTTCTGATCAATTGTTTGAGTATCTGAATTGATTAGTGAACCCAACATATGAACTTGAAGCGTTTTTTTAATTTCTTCAGCAACACTAATCATAATTGCTCTTGCCGCATAAAGAGAAATACCTTTAACAGCAAAAGCTAAAATTATACTTAAAGGAATAATAATTAAAAGAGATTGATCTTTTTCAATAAAAATTTTTTTAATAGCAGGGTCTAGAAGCCAAGCTATAGAAGATGTACTTGCTGCAACTAAAATAGATAGTAAAGCGGATAATATAATTTTGTTTAGATATTTTTTTGAATAATCTTTATATAGTCTTTTAAAAATATTTATTTTATTCATTAAAAAATTTTACCAATTAAAATATTTATAAAAATTAGTGATCCAAAAAAGTTATTACTTTTAAAAATTTTTAAACATTTTGTTGGGTTTTTTGAATCAAACCCTTTCACTTGGTAGTAAAATATTTGTATAATTGGTAAAATCATAAATATATAAAAATAATTATTAAGCTCACTTAAATAACCTACCAAGTAAATTGAAAAGATTAAAAACAGGTAACATAAAAATATAAATAATGTTGAGTTATGTTTAAATTTAATAGAGGTTGACTTCAATCCTATTACTTCATCATCTTTTATATCTTGGTATCCATAAATCGTGTCATATCCTAGTGTCCAAAATATGGCCCCAAAATACAAAATCAAAGGTATAACATCAATTTGTCCTTTTATTGCTGTCCATCCAAGAACAATTCCATAATTAAAAGTAATCCCTAAAAATAATTGTGGCCAATAGGTAAATCTTTTCATTAAAGGATAAGTGAAAGCTAGTGGCATTGAAGCTAAAGCTAAAATAATAGTAAATAAATTAAAATTTAATAAAACCATCAAAGCTAAAAGACACAAAAGTAAGGAATAAAAAATTCCAAGTTTAATGGAAACCTTCCCTGAAGCAATAGGTCGATTTTTCGTTCTAAATACTTTTGCGTCAAACTCTTTATCCAAGATATCGTTTACGATGCACCCTGCTGATCTCATCAAAACTGCACCTAAAAAAAATAAAAATAAATATAAATAATAATTATCCAAACTTTCGTTAAAATCATAAGCTAATGTCAAACCCCATGCACATGGCCAGAATAACAACATAAAGCCAATAGGTTTTTTTAATCTTGTTAACTCAATAAAAAGGTTTGCTTGGTTCATAATATTTTACTTGTAAATAACAAAGGCTAGATTCATAATCAAATTGATTCGTATGAATATAGATTACACAGTCACAGCACTAATGTTTCCTGCCATTCCACTGTTAATGAGCGTTTATAGTAACCGATTTCATTCTCTTAGTATTTTAATTCGTCAGCTTCATGATGAGCATGTCTATGAGAAACATATACCTCCAGAATGGAAGAAACAGTTCATTAATTTAAGTGGCAGAATAACACTTTTAAGATGGACAATATTATTTGCTGCATTTGGATTTTTATTCAATATGCTTACAGTATTTGCTCTTTATTTAGATGAAGTTCTTTTAGCTAGAATAATTTTTGGGTCATGTTGTTTATCAATGATTATATCTATAATCTTTTTTATCCGAGAAATTCAAATTTCAACAAATGCACTTAAGCTCCATATGTCTGATATGGATGTTGATGTTAATTAGGAATTATAACAGCTGGACCTAAAATTTTTCTACCCTCAAGATCTTGATGAGCTTTAATTACTTCTTCTAATTTATATTTTTTGAAAATTTTAATTTTAACTTTACCAGAGCCAATCTTTTCAAACATTGTTTTTGATGCTTCATCTAATTCTTCTCTTGTTGATAGGTATTGTTGCATTGACGGTCTTACAAGATAAAGGCCTTTTGGTTGAATAACTTTTGGCACATTAATATCTGACAAGGGTCCAGATGCATTTCCAAATGAAACCATCATTCCTCTTACTGCCAAACATTCAATTGAACCATCTAAAGTATCTTTACCAACGCCATCGTAGACAACAGGGACTCCTTTGCCCCCAGTAATCTCTAAAACTTTTTTTGCAAAATCTTCTTTGTTGTAATTGATTACATGATCGTAACCATTTTCTTTTGCTATGTTTACTTTCTCATCTGAACCAACTGTACCAATAACAGTACAGCCTAAACTCTTTGCCCATTGTCCAAAAATCTGCCCAACACCACCAGCGGCTGCGTGAAATAATATTGTTTCTCCCGATTTAACTGGATAAGTTTTATGTAAAAGATAAAAAGTTGTTAATCCTTTTGTCATTAAAGTTGCTGCTACTTCAAGATCAATACCATCTGGTACTTTTACTAAATTTTTAGTTGGATAGTTTCTGTGTGAACAATATGAGCCTAAAGGAATACCTGCATAAGAAATTTTATCACCAATTTTGAAGTCTTTTACGTTATCCCCAACATCTGTAATAATTCCAGCACCTTCTAAACCTAAACCAACCGGTAGTTTTAAAGGGTACAAACCTGATCTATGGTAAGTATCAATATAGTTAAGACCAATTGCTTTTTGTTCAATGGTTACTTGATCGGGACCAGGTTTATCTAAAGAAATATCCTTAACTACTAAAACTTCAGGTCCACCAGTTTTGTTAATTTCTACAGCTTTCATAACTTATTTTACAAAGGTACCATTATGATAATCTTGCACTGCTTGCAAGATCTCAGCTTTAGTATTCATCACAAATGGCCCACCTCTTGCTATTTCTTCATTAATTGGCTTACCTGATATTACCAAAAATTTAGAATTTGATTTAGCTTTAACACTTAATTTTTCACCCTTTGTTAAAAGTATTAAAGTACTATCTTTTACATTTTCATGTTTGTTTTTGCCTATTTCAAT
Source organism: uncultured Pelagibacteraceae bacterium (assembly GCA_902635665.1). Lineage (GTDB taxonomy): Bacteria > Pseudomonadota > Alphaproteobacteria > Pelagibacterales > Pelagibacteraceae > Pelagibacter. Next base: position 22,478 of record CACPOX010000005.1, on the reverse strand, counting down.
TTCACCAGTAATTAAATAAACAAAATTATTGTGGGTGGATGGTAATTTAAAATTAAATTCTTTACCTTTGTTGAGTTCAACATCAAAATAAATTGGTTCAACGTTATGACCTTTTACTGGTCCTTCAGCTTTTTCAAATTTTCCAGCTATTACTTTTACTTGTTTATCATCATCTTTATGAACACTCATCTTATCAGCATCAATATAAATATATTCAGGCTTACTCATTTTTATTTTAGCAGGCATATTAATCCATAATTGAAAACCATGAAGTTTACCCTCTTTCATTGCGGGCATTTCTGAATGGATAATTCCACTTCCTGTTTTCATCCACTGAACATCTCCTGCAGTCATTCTACCTTCACCACCTGTACTATCTTTATGCTCAAAATCTCCAGCTAACATATAAGTTACCGTTTCAATTCCTCGATGAGGGTGGGGTGGAAAACCCGCTATATAATCCTCACTATTTTCTGAACCAAATTCATCAAGCATTAAGAAAGGATCAAAATAGTTTGGCTCAACACCAATACTTCTTTTTAATTTAACTCCGGCTCCATCAGAGGCTGGAATAGGATCAATAATTTTACTTACTTCAATATTTTTCATAATTCGTATGTAAGAATTTTTTATATTATATCAAGTAACTTACCAAGGTCCTCGATTTGATGTTTTGGCACATAATCTAGATTGTCAAAAGTATTATTATTTCTATTAACCCAAATAGAATTATAACCATAATTTCCACCACCAGATACATCCCAAGTATTTGCACTTAAAAAAGTAATTTCATTTCTTTGAATTTGATATTTCTTAACTGGAATATCGTAAACTTTAGAGTCTGGTTTATAAACTCCAACTTCCTCAATTGAAAAAATATCATCAAATATATTTTCTAAATTATTGCTCTTTACCAATTCATTAAGAAGGGCAGGTTTACCATTTGAAAGAATAGCAAGTTTAAAATTTTTTTCTTTTAATGATTTTAAAACTTCAGGAACCTCTTTAAAGGTTGAGAGAATTTTATAAAGATCTAATAATTCATTTCTCATAGAAGAATTTATCTCATAAGCTTTCATTGATTTATCCAAACTATCCTCTGTTACTTGCCAAAAATCCTTATGACGTTTCATTAAACTTCTCAGCCAAGTATATTCTAATTGTGTGGTTCTCCAATAATTGGCAAAACCTTCCCACTTATCACCTATTTTATCTTTACATTTTTCAGCAGCTGAGTTGACATCAAATAATGTGCCGTAAGCATCAAAAATTATTGCTTTAATATTTTTCATAAACTAACTTATCAATATGAGTAACATTAGATTATTTTATTTAAAAAGTTTATCTCTTAATTTGACTGACAAACTTGATAAATCTCAATCTCACTATGTTTCAAAAGTTATGAGACTTAAAGAGAAAGAAGTTTTTTCTTTATTTAACAATAGCGGAGAGTGGGAAGCTAAAATTTTGAATATACATAAAAGTATGGTCGAGTTTAATGTTACAAAGCAATTAAGACAGAAAGAAAATACCAAAGAACTCTGGCTAGCTTTCTCTCCAATTAAATCAAATTACTTTAATTTTATGATTCAAAAAGCTACTGAGCTTGGGGTAACTAAGTTTTTACCAGTCATCTTTGAAAGAACGATTGTTAGAAAAATAAATATAGAGAGATTGGAAAAAGTAATCATAGAAGCAGCTGAACAATCAAACAGAATAACTGTTCCAATAATTGAGGAGCCTCAGAAATTAAAAAATTTTCTAAGCAATGATATGGATTTAATATTTACTGATCTCAACACTACTAATACAAAAATTGATCTCAAAAAGTTAACGACAAAGCCTACTTGCGTAATCATAGGGCCAGAGGGAGATTTTTCTGAAGAGGAAAGGGAGGAGATTCTCAAATTTAATGGTATACAGTCTATTAAAATCAATGAAAACATCTTAAGATCCGAAACGGCTGTAATTTCTGCATTATCGATCATAAATTACGTGATTAATTGATATTTTGTCGCTAAAAGTAAAAGTGTCTTTTTTTCAAAGACGCTCTATATAGTTTAAAAAATGAAAAAATTTTTATATATATTTCTAACAATATTTATGACTTCAAGCGCATTTGCAAATCAAGCAGTTGATTGGCAACTAGGCTTTCAAAAGGCTGCTTCCGAGACTATGAGAGATATAGTTAATTTTCACGATAAATTGTTGTTACCAATTATAATAGCAATCAGTGTTTTTGTTCTATTTTTGATGGTTTATGCTTGTATAAGATTTAGAGCTTCAGCAAATCCAGTTCCATCAAAAAGAACTCATAATGTTGCTGTTGAAGTTTTATGGACTTTAATTCCATGTTTAATTCTGATCGTGATGGCTGTACCATCATTTAAAATTTTATACAAACAAGATGCAATTCCAAAAGCAGACATAACTGTTAAAGCTATAGGATATCAATGGTATTGGGGATATGAGTATCCAGATGAAAATATTTTTTTCGAATCATATATGATCGAAACTAAAGATTTAAAAGAAAACGAGCCAAGACTGTTAGCTGTAGATAATGAATTGGTTGTTCCAGTAAATAAAGTTGTTAAGGTAATGATCACTGCTAATGATGTTTTGCATGCGTGGGCACTTCCTTCATTTGGAGTAAAACGAGACGCTGTACCTGGAAGAATAAATGAAACATGGTTTAAAGCAGAAAAAGTTGGAACTTATTATGGACAATGTTCTGAACTGTGTGGAATAAAACATGCGTTTATGCCGATAGAAGTAAGAGTTGTTACTGAGGAAGAATATCAAGTGTGGCTGTTAAACGCTAAAGAGAAATTTGCAAAAGTAATTAATGAAGAAGATCAATTTAAAAAACTAGCGAGTAAATAATATGTATACACAAACATCTTCACACGACGATCATCATACACCAACAGGTTGGAAGCGTTGGGCTTATTCAACTAATCATAAAGATATTGGAACAATGTATCTAATATTTGCAATTATTGCAGGTGTGATTGGTACAGCTTTTTCAGTTTTAATGAGAATGGAATTGATGCATCCAGGTGACGGAATTTTAGGTGGAAATTATCATTTGTATAACGTTTTAGTTACAGGTCATGGTTTGATAATGATTTTCTTTATGGTTATGCCAGCAATGATAGGTGGATTTGGTAACTGGTTTGTTCCAATTATGATAGGAGCTCCGGATATGGCGTTTCCAAGAATGAATAATATTTCATTCTGGTTATTGCCTACATCTTTTATTCTATTAATAATGTCTATTTTCATGGATGGCCCTCCAGGCCAAACAGGTGTTGGTGGTGGATGGACTATTTATCCTCCTTTATCATCTACAGCTGGTCAACCAGGTCCAGCAATGGATTTTGCAATTTTAAGTTTACACTTAGCTGGAGCTTCTTCAATTTTAGGTGCAGTAAACTTTATTACTACGATTTTAAATATGAGAACTCCTGGTATGACACTTCATAAAATGCCTTTATTTGCATGGTCAATATTAGTTACCGCTTTCTTATTATTGTTATCATTACCAGTTTTAGCAGGAGCAATTACGATGCTTCTTACAGACAGGAACTTTGGGACAGCTTTCTTTGATGCACAAACTGGAGGAGACCCAGTTCTATTCCAGCATTTATTTTGGTTTTTTGGTCACCCAGAAGTTTATATTTTAATTTTACCAGGCTTTGGAATGATCAGTCATATTGTTTCAACATTTTCTAGAAAACCAGTTTTTGGATATTTAGGAATGGCATATGCAATGGTTGCAATTGGAATAGTTGGTTTTGTTGTGTGGGCTCACCACATGTACACAGTAGGTTTAAGTACAGATACAAAAGCATACTTTTTAGCTGCAACAATGATCATTGCAGTTCCAACCGGTATAAAAATATTTTCATGGATAGCAACTATGTGGGGTGGTTCGATTTCATTTAAAACCCCAATGGTTTGGGCTTTAGGATTTATATTCTTATTTACAGTTGGTGGAGTTACAGGGGTAGTGCTTGCAAATGCTGGTGTTGATACAGCAATGCATGATACCTATTATGTTGTTGCTCACTTCCATTATGTATTATCTTTAGGAGCTGTATTTGCAATCTTTGCAGGATTTTACTACTGGTTTGGAAAAATGACTGGCTATGAATACTCAGAGTGGATGGGTCAATTACACTTTTGGTTAACCTTTATCGGAGTAAACTTAGTTTTCTTTCCACAACATTTTTTAGGGCTTGCAGGAATGCCTAGAAGATATGCTGACTATCCAGATGCTTTTGCAGGATGGAACTACATCTCATCAATTGGTTCATATATTTCTGTAATCGGATTGGTGGTATTTTTTATAAACCTTGCTTATGCGTTTTATAAGAAAAAGGCTGCATCACAAAACCCATGGGGAGAGGGTGCTACAACTCTAGAATGGAAAGTACCATCTCCACCTAATTTTCATACATTTGAGGAATTACCAAAGTTTGAAGATGAAGAAGGTGTTGAAAAATCTTCTAGCTAATATCACTAAGATTTTTTAACTTTGAACTAATGATTAAGTCTAAATTAAAAAATAGAAATTTAACTCAAGAAGACGCCTTTAATTTATCTGAATTATTCAAATTAATGAAACCAAGAGTAATGTCCTTGGTTATCTTTACATGCGCAGTTGGTTTATTGATGGCTCCAAACGTTGTTCCAACTAAGGATGCAATTATTGGGATAATTTTAGTTTCAATTGGAGCAGGAGCAGCTGGAGCTCTAAATATGTGGTACGAGTCTGACTTAGATGCCTTAATGACAAGAACTTGCTTAAGACCAATTCCAACAGGAAAAATTAATAGAAATCAAGCTTTAGTATTTGGAATTTTTCTTTCAATATTTTCTGTAATTGCACTAGATTATTATTCAAACAGAATATCAGCTAGCTTGTTACTCTTTACTATTTTGTTTTATGTATTTGTTTATACAATATGGTTAAAAAGAAAAACTCCACAGAATATAGTAATTGGAGGAGCTGCGGGAGCATTGCCTCCTGTGATAGGCTGGACTATAGCAACTAATTCTTTAACTTTTGAACCAATCACTTTCTTTTTGATAATATTCTTTTGGACCCCCTCACATTTTTGGTCTTTAAGTTTGTATAAATCAGATGATTATAAAAAAGCGAAAATTCCAATGCTTCCAATAACAAGTGGTGTTGAGAGCACAAAGTTAAACATATTTGTTTATTCTTTAACGATGTTACCTATAATTGTCTTACCTTATGCAATTGGATTTGTGGGTATAACTTTTTTAATTCCATCATTAATTTTGACAATTTATTATAATTATTTATGTTTTGAGCTTTATAAATTTAAAAAAAATAAATTTGATGCAAAAAAAGCAAAAACGATCTTTGGATACTCGATTTTATATTTGTTTTTAATTTTTGTTCTTTTTTTAATTGATAAAATTTTATGATAACACCTGACAAAAAAACAAAGAAAAAAAATATCCTAACTGCAATAGCAATTTTAGCATTTATGGTATTTTTATTTGTTTTTACTTTATATAATGTGGGAGTATTTGATAGACAGATATGATGAAAAGAAAAACATTAACTCCTTTACTTTTGGCTGGAATTTTTGTCTTGATGTTGGGATTGTCTTTTGCGGCAGTTCCTTTGTATGATTTATTTTGTAGGGTAACTGGTTTTGGTGGAACTACTCAGGTATCTAAAGAGGCTCCAAAAATAGTGTTGGATAAGGTTGTTAGCGTAAGGTTTGATACCAATGTGAATAATCTTGAATGGGATTTTACAGCAAAGTCAAATGTTATTGACGTAAAAGTTGGTCAAGTCAACAGAATAGAGTTCGAAGTAGAAAATTATAGTGATGATACTACTTATGGAGTTGCGAGTTTTAATGTTTCACCCGCGAGTTTTGGTAAATATTACAACAAATTAGGATGTTTTTGTTTTGAAAAACAAGAGTTGAAGGCTGGTGAGAAAGCTACTTTTGTAATGACTTTTTATTTAGACCCTGAACTAGTAAACGATCCAACAACAAAAAATCTACAAGATGTGACTATGTCTTACACTTTTTTCTCGACAGATTACTATAAACAATCATAATCACGAAAAATGTCAGCAGAAAAAAAACATGATTACCACTTAGTTGACCCAAGTCCTTGGCCAATCTATACATCATTTGCATGTTTGGTATTAGCGATAGGAGCAATTTTTTATATGCATAATGGTATTTCTTGGGGAATGTATCTTGGTTTGGCTTTATTAATTTATGGTGCTTACATGTGGTTTAGAGATGTTGTAATTGAAGCAGAACATCAAGGACATCATACGCCTGTTGTTCAAATTCATCACAGATATGGAATGACTTTATTCATTGCTTCAGAAGTAATGTTCTTTGTTGCATGGTTCTGGGCATACTTTGATATAAGTTTATTTCCAAATGAATTTGTTGGAAATGTATGGCCACCAAAGGATATAGAAACTTTTGATCCATGGGACATACCTTTAATAAATACATTGGTATTGTTGCTTTCAGGAACAACTGTAACTTGGGCGCATCATTCATTATTAGAAGATGACAGAAAAGGTTTTATCCAAGGACTAACATTGACTGTTATCCTTGGTTTCTTTTTTACATTGTTGCAAGCATACGAATACCACCATGCTACTTTTACTTACTCAGGCCACATTTATGGAGCAGTATTTTACATGGCAACAGGTTTTCATGGTTTTCACGTAATAATTGGGACAATATTTCTAGCTGTTTGTTTGTGGAGAGGAAGACTTGGTCATTTTACTAAAGATCATCATTTTGGATTTGAAGCAGCTGCGTGGTACTGGCACTTTGTCGATGTAGTATGGTTATTCTTATTTGCTGCAATCTATATTTGGGGAAGTTAATACTTATACTTGAAGAATAAATTTTTATTTTCAGTTTTTGTTTATTTAATTATTTTAATTCTTTTCTCTTTAGGGTTTTGGCAAATTTATAGATTAAATTGGAAATTAGAATTAATTAAGCAAATAGAAAATTCCTTAAAAAATGACCCTGTGGAACTATCTAATATCGAAAAAGAAAATTATCTTAGAATAAAGACAAGTGGAAAAATTGATTTTGATAAACAAATTTACTTATATAATCTAAATGATAATGGCAAACCTGGATTCGAGGTAATTAATCCTATAAAAATTGGTGATAAAAATTACTTAATGAATAGGGGATGGATACCTTTCGAAAAAAAAAACATACCTGAAATAAATTTAGTTAACCAAAATCAAATAGTAGGTACTCTGATGTTGCAAACTAAACCAAGTGCATTTAAGCCTGAAAATGATATTGTTAAAAATTATTGGTTTACTTTGAATAGAGATGATATTTTCAAATTTACTGGAAGAAATTTTTCAGAATATGTTATTTATTTAGACGGTGAATACAAAATTCCAAAACCACGATTGATCACTGCTAAAATTTCAAATAATCACAAGAAGTATGCAATTACTTGGTTTTCTATGGCGATTTCAATTCTTTTAATATATTTATATTTTAGGAAAAAAAATTATTAAATGAGATACGTAAGCACTAGAAACACATCAAAAAACTTTGATTTTAAAGACGTTTTTATTAAAGGTCTAGCTGATGATGGTGGCTTGTTTGTTCCTGATTCATTAAAGAAATATAGCGAAAATGAAATACGCGATTTTAAAAATCTTAGCTATTCAGAGTTAGCTAAAAAGATTGTTTATCCATTTATTGATAATTTTATGTCAGAAACAGAATTGAGTAAAATTATTGATAAATCATATTCAGTTTTTAGAAAGGACAATGTGATCGATCTAATTAAGCTGGGGGATAGATCGGTGTTAGAGCTATTTCATGGACCAACTTTAGCTTTTAAAGATGTTGCTATGCAACTTTTGGGTAATTTTTATGAGCATTATTTAAATAGCGAAAATCAAAATATTAACATTGTTGTAGCTACATCTGGAGACACTGGTGCTGCAGCAATTGATGCAATTAAGGGTAAAAAAAAAATTAATATTTTTGTACTTCATCCAGATAATCGTGTTTCATCAGTTCAAAGAAAATTAATGACAACAGGTAAAGATGAAAATGTATTTAATATAGCTATAAAGGGAAATTTTGATGATTGTCAAAACCTAGTTAAATCTATGTTTGCAGATAAGAAATTTTCAAATGATATTAAAATGTCAGGAGTAAACTCTATAAATTGGGCAAGAATAATTGCTCAAAGTGTTTATTATTTTTATAGTTATTTATTAGTTGAAGACACAAGTGAACCAACAAATTTTTCAGTGCCAACAGGTAATTTTGGAGATGTTTATGCTGGATATTTGGCTAAAAAAATGGGCTTACCTATCAATAAATTGATTGTTGCAACAAATCAAAACGACATTTTACATAGAGCTATATCAGAAGGAAGTTATGAGGCGGAAAAGGTTTCAGAAACTATCTCTCCTAGCATGGATATCCAAATAGCTAGTAATTTCGAGAGACTTATATTTGATCTTAATGATCAAGATGACCAACAAACTTCTATAGATATGAAAAATATTAAAGAGAAGGGTCAGTATTTTATTAGTGAAGATAAATTAAATAAAATTAGTAAAAATTTTTTATCATCTAGAATGAATGAGGATGAGACTTTAGAGGTTATTAAGAGTGTATATGAAAAATTTGCAGTAGTTTTAGATCCACACACAGCTATTGGTTACGGAGCTTTTGATAAACATAATTTAAAAGGAAATAATATTGTACTTGCAACTGCACATCCTTGTAAGTTCCCAGATGCTATTCAAAGCGCTATTAATCTAAAAGTAGATTTGCCAAATGAACTTACTTTTATTTTAGATCAAAAAGAAAATTATGAGATTGTTGAAAATGATGTTGAAAAAGTAAAACAACATATTAAAGATAGAGCATAATGAAAATAAATGAAAACGATTTACTGCCAAATTCAGAGGTATTTGTTTTAGAAGACGGAGAGCCAACTAAAAAAAAAATTAGAGATTTCTTTAAAAATAAAAAAATAGTTTTATTTGGATTACCAGGCGCCTATACTTCAGTATGTTCTGCTAAACATTTACCTGGTTACATTAACTTGCACAATAAATATAAAGAAAAAGGAGTCGATTATATTATTTGCATATCAGTCAATGATCCTTTTGTTATGAATGCATGGGGAAAAGAACATAATGTTGGTGATAAAATCATAATGATGGGTGATCCTTTTTTGAACTTTACAAAAGATATTGGTGCTGATGTTGATAAAAGTGAAAGAGGTTTGGGTATCAGATCAAACAGATACACAATGTACGTTGAAGATATGAAGGTTATTAAGTTAAAAGAAGAAAAAGATACCGGGTCTTGCGAAATATCAGCAGCAGAAAATTTTTTAAATTTAATCTAAATTTGCGGCTTTTTTAGCTAATAAGTCCACTTCTTCATTAATAGGATTTCCATCATGAGCCTTGACCCAATTCCATTGAACATCAAGCGACTTATTCAAATTATATAATTCAATCCACAAATCTTTATTTTTGACATCTTCTTTTTTCGAGGTTTTCCAATTATTGGCCAACCAAGTATTAATCCATTCTGTAATTCCATTTTTTACATATTGGGAATCGGTGTATATTTGTATTTCAACACCAGGCTTCATGTCTTTTAATGCATTAATAGGTGCTAGTAGCTCCATTCTGTTGTTGGTAGTGTTTTTTTCACTACCACTAATTTTTCTTATTTCTTTTTTATCATTTATTATTGCTGCCCATCCACCATTACCTGGATTTGTTAAGCAAGAGCCATCTGTATAGATTGTAATCATTAATTTAAATAATCTTTAAATGAATTTAAATTATTATGAGAAAGTAATTTTTGATAATACTCATTAGGATCTTTAATTTTTATCAATGCTGTCTTTGGTGTATTTGAGTAATCATATAATCTAGTTAATAAATATCTTAATGCTGCCCCTCTACACAAAATATTTATAGATTTTTTTTCCTTTAATGAAATTTTTTTAATACTCTCATAACCTTTAATTAAATTTTTAATTTTATTGTTATTCATTTTGAATTTCCCTTTTTTATGGTCAAAACAAAGAGCATTGATACATATGGCAATTTCATACATAAAATAATCATTTGCAGCAAAGTAGAAATCAATAATTCCAGAGAGTTTATTTTTTTTGAAGAAAATGTTATCTATAAATAGGTCGCCATGGATAATACCTTTGGGTAATTGTTTAGGCCAATTTTTATTAATATTTTCTAAGTTTTTTTTTAAGAATATTTTTAAATTTGACAATTTTTTTGACTTAAATTTAATACTTTCTAACAAGGGTTTTAAATTTTTAATTCCCATTGAATTTTTTCTGTTTAGTTTCATTTTTCTTGTAACTATATGCATTCGGGCTACGGTTTTGCCAATGGAATAACAATCATGTGTTTTTAATATTCTTTTATCTTTACCCTCTAAGAATGATACAATACATGCAGTCTTATTTCTTAATTTAATAATATATTTGTTATCTTTTGTTTTCAGCGGTTTAGGACAATTTATTTTTGCAATATTCAATTTATCCATTAATTTCATAAAAAAGGGTATTTCTTTCTGCAAAACTCTTTTTTCAAAAATTGTTAATATATATTTTTTCTTTTTTGATTTAAGAAAATAGTTTGTATTTTCTATTCCTTGCTTAATACCTTTAAAACTTAATATTTCTTCAATATTAAAATTTTCATTAATAGTATTAATGTCCTTTTGATTTATTTTAGTATAAACAGCCATTTTAATTTAATTTGTTGGGGACTTTAAATACTACGTCTTCTTTAATTATCTCAACCTCGTCAATACTTATAGAAAATTTATTTTTTAAATCGTTAATAAAATTTTCAACTAATATTTCTGGAGCAGATGCTCCAGATGATATACCTATTGTATTGCAATTCTCTATTTGATCAAATGGTATTGAGCTTTCGGAGTGAATAAGTTGTGAATTTTTACAGCCAGATTTTTTTGCTACCTCTACAAGCCTAACAGAATTTGAAGAGTTTCTGCTCCCAATAACAAAAAACATATCACAATTTTTTGCAATATTTTTTACAGCCATTTGGCGGTTAGTAGTTGCATAACAAATATCTTCTTTCATTGGCTCTTTTATATCTGGAAATTTGTTTTTTAATAATTTGATTATTTCTTTTGTATCATCAACTGACAAAGTAGTCTGTGTAATATAAGCTATTTTTTTGTATACATTATTTTGATAGTTGCTAGCATCTTCTTCGCTTTGGATTAAATCTATTGAGCCTTCAGCTAATTGACCCATAGTTCCTATTACTTCAGGATGGTTTTTGTGACCAATTAAAAGTATATGATAACCAGCTTTATTTAAATTTTCGGCCTCCCTATGAACTTTAGATACGAGTGGACAAGTGGCATCAACATAGGTCATTTTATAATTTTTTGCATCTTCAGGTATTTTTTTTGGGACTCCATGGGCAGAAAAAATTACTGGTCTTGATTTATCCTTTATTTCATCCAGCTCTTCAACAAATATTGCTCCTTTATTTTTTAAATTATCCACAACATGTTTATTGTGCACAATTTCATGACGCACATAAACTGGAGCACCAAACTTTTGTATAGATTTTTCTACTATTTCAATTGCTCTTTCAACCCCGGCACAAAATCCACGAGGTGCAGATAATAATATTTTTAATTCTTTATTTTTCATTTTTTTCTAAAAAATATTCCAGCAATATATGTGGAAAGGTTAAAGACGCCAAACCTATAAATATTATTTTTAAAATTACATTATCTAAATTGTATGAATTACTCAGCAGATATAGTGCAATAAAAGAAAAAACACCTGTCAAAATGGTTAAAGGTAAAGCTTTTTTAAAAAATAATCTAAATCCATTAATTAAACTATTTTGATCTAGTTCGATACATAGAGAAATTGAATGTCTAATCGAATGTAAAAAACAAAAATAAATAGTAAAAGCTAGTAGAGGAGATAAATAGTAATTTAATATTAAAATTGAAAAATAATCTAAAAAAATTACAAATTTTTTGATTTCAAAATTCTTTAAAAAAAGAAAAATACTAGACAAGGTGCTGCTGATTATTCCAATCTGAATTATTTTGTTTGTCTCAATAAAATTTAAACTTGAATAAAATATCTCATTATCAATTAATAATAATTTAAAAATCGCTATAGTTTCCTGAAAATGAAAATACAAAGGAGCAAGTATAATTAAAAATCCTTTAAAAAAATAAAGGAGTTTAGTGAAATAAGATCTTTTATTAATCAAAAATTGTGTATCCTCTTTTCCAAAGTGATAGGAAGCGATTATTAAAAACATAATTAAAGTTATTGATGGCAACAATATCCAAGTTATTACAACTGCTGCTGAAGTTAAAATATATATAATATAGAATATATAAGTTGATTTTATATTAAATAAACTCAGTAATTTTTTTCCTTTAATATGATCTAATGAACCATGGGAAACACCTATACTTAAAATTAAAAATAAACATAAAATTGATGAAATATTTAAATTATTAAACTTAAATAGTAAAATACAAAAAATGTTTGTAAAAAAGAAAAAAATAAATGAATGATTTAAATTTATTTTTTTTATTTTATCAATCATATTAAATTATTCTTTTTAAAAATTTCCACTTAGGCATCTTTAAAATAATTTCTAAATCTTGAGAAAAATTACTTTTGTTTGAAAGGAAATTTATAGCTGTTTCAGGTGAGCTATCAAAAATTTTGAAAAATATTTTTCCCATTTCAGGAGAATTATTTTTAAGAACTTTCAAAAAAATTTTATCTAAAAAATCGTATTTTGTTTTTATCTTAAATAAATCTACATTTTTTATATTTTCAATGTTATCTCTTATATATTTGCTTTGTTCTTGAATATTTAAAAAGGTATATCCTGTACTTAATCTTGTCATGCCTCCAGCAGAGCCAATAAGTATTTCATTGCTTTTTTTTAATTTTTTTGGTCTGAATAGAGGAATTGCTCCAGTTTCTCTAAAATTTATTTTACAATTTCTAATATTTAAATGCTTTGATAAATAATTATCAATTTGTTCATCATAATCTTTCAAACTTTCATTATCTAATTCTGATATCCAAGTTGTCTCTACTAGTGCATTTTTTTTATCAAAAGGTAGCGTATAAAAAAAATGCACTCTGTTTCTTTGATCACAAGCAAAATCCATCAAGTTTAATAATTCATCATCAAAGAAATCCTTTTCTGTTTCTATTTCTACTCCGCTAAAATGTTGCCATAAATCATGTTGTTTATTTTCAAAACTTGGCACACTATTAAAAATTATTGCATCAGATTTATCTATCTCACCAATATTTTTAAAGAATTGAATGTTTTTATTTAATTTAAGCTTTCTAAGTATTTTTTGATAAAATATTCCACTATCTATAGTTTGATAGGGTGTTGACTTGCATTCAATGTATTTTGTTTCATTTGGTGTATTTACTGAAAAAGTATTCCAGCTTTTTTTTACACAATCTTCAAAATTATGTGGAAAGACTTTCCAAAATGACCAAGTTTTATCTCTTTTATACTCATCGCGTGGTTCAATAATTGCTAAAGATTTATCTTTTAATTTATCGTAAATTTCTAGTTCATAGGCCAATGAAAGACCCGCACAACCACCACCTATAATTATATAATCAAATTCTTTCATTTATATTTATTTCTTCATTAATTAAATCATGATCATGTTCGATATTATCATCGTTTTTACTTATAAGTGATAACTTAATTAAGTCAAAAATAGATAAAAAAGTTTCAAATACTTTTTCAATGTTTGAAACATAAATTTTTCCTGATTTTTTATAATTTTCTAAGTTTCTTTTATTCAAAATTTTGTATCCTATCTTCCTATAAACCCTTCTCGCAACTAAAATAGAAAATCTGAAACTAAGTGGTATTTCTTTTATTGAGTAAAATGAGTTTTCGTAAAATTTTTCTGAGAGTTTTATTGTATTCTCAATATCCTCAAAACTTTCATTAATATAAGATCTATTATTTTTTTTATCTTCTATAACATCTCTAGAAATATTTGTTAATTGCATAGCAATCCCAAGATCAATAGCCGATTTTAAAGATTGCTCTTTGTGAACATTCAATATTTTTGCCATCATCAATCCAACTGTTCCAGCAACACTATAAGAATATATTAATAATTCTTTTTTTGAATTAAGCTTAACACTTTCTTTGAGATCAGAATTGATTCCTTCAAATAAATCGTCTACAATTTTAGTAGAAATACTAAATTCATTAATAAGACTCCACATGTTTTTAATAACTGGATCATCATAGTTTTTATTTACAAAATTATTTCTAAATTTAATAAAATTATCTTTTTTTATTTCAATCTTGTTTTCATCATCAGCAATATTATCTGCTTCTCTGCAAAAATCATAAAGTGCAGAGCATTTTTCATAGGTTTTTTTTGGTAAAAAAAAACCTGCCCAATTGAAAGATTTTGCGTAAATACCTAAATAATTCTTTGTTAACATCAAAATAATTTATCCAAAACTTTTGCTGAAGAGAGAACACCTGGAACCCCGGCCCCTGGATGTGTGCCCGCACCAACAAAGTACAAACCATCATATATCTCAGATTTATTATGAAATCTAAAGTATGCAGATTGTGTAAATTTAGGTTGAATTGAAAACCCTGATCCAAATTTTGTATTTAATTCCTTTTCAAAGTAATCAGGTGTTAGATAAAAATCCTCAACTATATTGTTCTTAAGATCTGGCATTAAGTCTTTTTCCATTTTTTCAATTACAAGATTTTTCATTTTTTCACCCTCAGTTTCCCAATTTATTTTTGACTGATTGTTAGGAACAGGCACTAACACATAAAAACAATCATTTCCTTCTGGAGCCATAGTTTTGTCAGTGGCTGTAGGTCTGTGAAGATAATAGCTGATATCATTATTTAATTTTTTCTTATTAAATATGTCATCAAGATGTTCTTTATATTTGTTTCCAAACTTGATTGTATGATGTTCAACATTCTCATAAATTTTTTTTGTTCCAAAATAGTAAACAAATAAACCCATAGAATATTCCATTCGATTTTTTTTCCAATTAAACAACATTGAACTGTTGTTGCTTTTACTTAACATTTTCTCATAAAATGCTGGTGGATCTGCATTACAAACAACATTATCTGCACCAATTTTATTTTCATTATTTAATTTTACACCACTTATTTTATTATTTTTTGTTATAATTTCTGTTACTTCACAGTTTTTTATTATTTCAATACCAACCTCATTCATTAACTTTTCAAAACCTTTAATTATATTTCCTGTTCCTCCAATTGAATAATGTATTCCCCATTTTTTTTCTAAATAAAGAATTAATCCATAAATAGAAGTGGTGGTAAAAGGATTTCCACCAACCAGCAAAGGATGCATGCTAAGCATTCTTCTTAATTTTTCATTTTTTATATAAGATGAAACAAGTGAGTAAACTGATTTATAACTTTTAAGTTTTAATAAAGCAGGCAATTGTTGCATCATTACAAAAGGTTTATTAAATGGCACATCTGCAAGTTCTGAAAAACCTTTATCAAATATCTTTTTTGTGAAATTAACTAATTTTTCATATCCATTTACGTCTTCTTTGCTAAGCTTCTCAATTTGGCCTTTCATTTCTATTTCGTCACCTGAATAGTTAAATTTAGTTTTATCCTCAAAAATAAATTGGTACCAAATTTTAAGTGGGGTTAGTTCTATATAATTCTTGGGATCTTTATTGAATAACTCAAACAATTCATTAATTAAATATGGTGCAGTAATTACTGTTGGTCCAGCATCATATATAAATCCATTTCTTTTAAAAACTCTTGCTCTACCACCTAGGTCAGTATGTTTTTCTATTAATGTTACTTTATGACCCTTTGCTTTGAGTCTTAGTGCTGCTGCGATTCCACCGAATCCTGATCCAATGACTATAGAGTTCATTTTAATAATTTATAGCTTTTTTAGAAAATTGTAAGTGTATTATGAGTTAATTTTTTTTAACTCTTCTTTAGTTTCATCTAAATTTTTTTGAAACACAGCGTCTAATTTTGACTTGTCTACAGATGTAGTAATTATTTTCTTAACTGAGTCCACGGCAATCTTTATTGATGCGTCCTTAATTTCTTTTAAAGCAGCTTCTTTCATTTGATTTATTTTATTTTCAGCTAAATTTTTTTTAATTTCTGATGATTTATGAAACTTATCATTCATTTCAATTATCAATCTATCCGCATCTTTTTTGGCATTCTTAAGAATTTCGTTGCTAACAGATTGAGCTTTATCTAATTTTTTTTGGGAGCTATCTAAGAGTGTTTTTGCCTCAGTTCTTAATTTTTCACTTTCATCAATTTCATTTTTAATGTCAGATATCATTCTATCTAACATCTCAGAAACTTTTTGAGGAATCTTAAGATAAATTAGTACTCCAAAAAAAATAATAAATGATATGGCTACCCAAAATGTTGCATCAATTGCCATAGTATTTATCTCCATTTCTTTTAGATAGATCATCAACAATTGCAGATATGCTGCTATTATTTACTTCAGCTCCAATAAGTTTTTGTAATAACTCAGATGAAGTTTCAATAGCTATTTTGTTTATTTTATTTGGTGCATTCTTTCTCAATGTATCTATTTCTTTTTCAGCCTCTGCAATTTCATTATCAATTTGCTTATCAAGAACTTCTCTTTTTGCACTAATGTCTTTGAGTGCTTTTTCCCTTGCTTGATTGAAAATACTATTAGCCTCAAGTTTGCTTTTAGATATTATTTCATCGTATTCTTTTAGCTTAACATCGCTATCTTCTCTTTGTTTCTCAGCAGCCTCAATATTTTCTAATATTTGAGATTTTCTCGTTTCTAAGTTGTTACTAATTTTTGGCAGTATTAGTTTAGATAAAACTAAATACATAATACCAAAAGTAAGTATTAACCAAAAAATTTGAGAAACCCAAAACTCTGGATTTAATTGAGGCATACCTCCGCTTTCAGCTGCAAAAGCTTCTTTAATAAAAAAGAAGCTAAAAAATATTGACTGAAAATATATTTTTTTAACCATCAATTTAAAACGCAAAAAGAATGATTAACGCAACTACCAATCCGAATAATCCTGTAGCTTCTGCAAGTGCGAAACCTAAAAGCAAATTAGGAAATTGTTTCTGTGCTGCAGATGGATTTCTCATTGCACCAGACAAATAATTTCCAAAAATTATTCCGATACCAACACCGGCTCCAGCTAAAGCTATTGCCGCTAAACCTGCTCCGATCATTTTTGCTGCTTCTAATTCCATTATATCCTCCTCTGTTATTAATGGTGTAAATTTAATGCATCATTTAAATAGATGCATGTTAAGATTGCAAAAACGTAAGCTTGAAGAAAAGCAACTAAGATCTCCAAACCTGTTAACGCAACCGAAAAACTTAGTGGAAGCCACCCACCAACTATTCCAAGGCTAATTACAAAACTCCCAAAAACTTTCATCATTGTGTGACCGGCCATCATATTGGCAAATAATCTAACTGATAAACTTATAGGTCTACTCAAATAAGAAATAATTTCTATAACTACTATCAAAGGGAGTAATACCGCAGGTACTCCACTTGGAACAAATAATTTTAAATACCCAAATCCATGTTTAATAAAACCGATTACAGTCACTCCAATAAATATAAATGCTGCAAGCACAAATGTTACAATGATGTGACTGGTTACAGTGAAAGTATAAGGTATCATTCCGAACATGTTACAAAATAAAACAAACATGAATAAAGAAAATATAAAAGCAAAGTATGGTTTGGCTTTTGATCCTGCTGTATCGCTGATCATTTTGGAGACAAAAGTATAGCTAAGTTCAGCCAATAACTGAATTTTGTTTGGTAGTATTGAATTTTTTTTTGATCCTATATTAAAGATTAACAAAATAGATACAGTGCTTAAAATCATAAACAAACTTGCGTTTGTAAACGATATGTCGAATGCTCCGACTTTAATTTCTGGTCCAATTCTATAAACGTCGAATTGGGACATAGGATTTGATGCCATAATATTTATTTATTTTTGCATTTTTTTTGCAGATCTAATCACATTGGTTATTCCAGCAACCACACCCACAAAAAAAAATATTAATATAAACCAGGGTTTAGTACCAAAGGTCTTGTCAAAAATAAACCCAATAATTGTCCCCACGGCCACTGCAGAAACAAGTTCTGTGCTCAATTTGAATGCAGTGCCTATAGGTGAGGGGTCATTCTTCTTACTGTAGAGATTTTTCTTTGAAATCTTACTTTTTGCAATCTCTAAGCGAGTTTTAAAAGGGTCTTTTGGCATTTATTTGGTTTAAGCAACCATACTCTCTGCTTTTTGTAAATCAACAGCCACAAGCTGACTAATTCCTTTTTGAGGCATTGTTACCCCATATAGTCTGTTCATTTTTGACATAGTTAAAGCATGATGAGTTACAATTATAAATTTGGTTTTCGTTATTTTAATTAGTTCCTCAAGTAGACTACAAAACCTTGTTACGTTGGCATCGTCAAGTGGTGCATCAACCTCGTCTAATACGCAAATAGGTGAAGGGTTTGTTAAAAATACTGCAAAGATTAAAGATAGGGCAGTTAATGCTTGCTCACCTCCAGATAACAAAGTTATGGATTGAAGTCTTTTTCCTGGAGGACTAACTAGCATTTCTAGACCTGCTTCAAGTGGGTCATCAGAGTCCACTAATTCCAGTTTGGCGTTTCCTCCATTGAAAAGTTTTGTATAAACTTCATTAAATTTTCTATTAACTTTTTCGAAAGCTTCTATCAATCTTTCTCTCCCTTTTTGATTAAGTTCATTGATACTTTCTTTTAATTTCACAATTGCAGTTACAAGATCGGTACGATCCTGTTCCATTTTTTTTATCTCTTCTTCATATTTGTTAGTTTCTTCATCAGCTTTTAAATTTACTGATCCTAATTTTTCTCTTTCTTGTTTTTTTTTGTCTAATGCATCTTCTTGATCAACAGGATTTGGAAGTTCTTCAACTCCATTCAAATTTGAATTTTCTAAAATATTATTCTCATTTAAGCTTAGTTCAGAACTAATTCTATCAAGTAAATCATCTTTTCTTTTTTGAAGACCTTCTATTGTAGCTCCTGAGCTTGCTTTTCTTTCCCTAATTTGGATTGATTGTTCTTGTAATTCATTTAATTCTGTTCTTAACGTCTCAATTTTTTTATCTGTTTCATCAATAATTGCTTCATTGTCAATTTTTTCTTTATCTGAAATTCTTAAATTTTCTGAAATTTGACCTTTTCTTTCTGCTTGAGCCCTAGGTTGGTTTTCAAGGTCACTTAATTGTTTTGATAACTTATCTTTCCTTTGTGTTAACTCATTAACCATTTTCTCAGAGTTAGTTAATAAATTTTTCCAACTTTCAATTTCCGTTTCAATAGTTTTAATTCTTTCATTTCTTTTTATGGACTCATTTTTAATTGATTGATTTTTACTATAAGCATCAGCATATTTTTCTTGGAGTAATTTTATATTTTCTGATTTTTCACTAACTCCTAACAACTCACTTCTAGATCTCTCATTTTTTAAATCATTTAAAAAACTATCTAGCTCGATATTACATCTATCTAGAAGTGTTACTGCTTGATTTATTTCATTACTGTCTATTAATTCTTTTACTCTTGATATTGTATTTTTTACATTTCTTATTGGACCAACACTTATATTTACAGTTTCTTCAGCTAAATTATTTACAACTTCATCAACAGCTTTTTGTTCTTCTTTAAGTTTATTTTTTGCACTTTCTAACTCTTCATTAGATAATTTTTCTGTTTCAAAATACTTCGAGTCTGTCTCAATTAATTCAGTTTTTTCTTCCTTCAATCTTTTTTCATTTGAGTTAGCATCTATAATTATGCCTTTTTCTCTAGTTATATCATCATCAAGTGTTTGAATTGATTTTTTGATGCTTTCTATCTCATCTTGAATTCTTGTATTTTCCTCATCTAAACTTTGAAGTTCTAGATTAAGTCTTTGTATCCTTGATAAATTTTCTATATTTTTCTCTCTCAATGGATTTACTTTATCTGTAAAGGTTTTAATTGAATTTTCTAATTCAGATATTTTGTTATTAAATCCTTCTACTTCTCCTTCTGCCTCAGTATTAATTTCATTTTCTATTCTAATTTCTTTGTCTATTTCTAATAATTTTAAATAATATAAACCAGCTTCAATTTTTTTAATTTGATCTGAAATTAGTTTGTATTTTGTTGCCTCTTCAGCTTGTTTTTGAAGATTTGCCAACTGTTTTTCTTGCTGTCTTCTTAGTTCATCCGCTCTTTTTAAATTATTCTCAGCCGCACCTAATCTTAATTCAGCCTCATGTCTTCTAACGTGTAAACCAGATATTCCTGCAGCTTCTTCTAAAATAGCCCTTCTATCTGTTGGTTTAGCAGTTACTAATGCACCTATTCTTCCTTGGCTAATCATAGATGGAGAGTGTGCACCAGTCGAAAGATCTGCAAAAAACATTTGTGCATCTCTTGCTCTTACTTCTTTATCATTAATGTAAAATTTAGATCCTTTATCTTTTTCTATTTTTCTTCTAATTTGTATTTGTTCCAACTCACGGTATTGGATTGGACCTTCTTTATCTTTGCTTTCAACTTCAATAGATACTTCTGCAATATTTTTTGATGCTTTATTAGATGTTCCTGAAAATATAACATCCTCCATACCAGATCCACGCATACTTTTTGCCGAGGTCTCTCCCATTACCCATCTTAAAGATTCTACAATGTTAGATTTTCCACAGCCGTTAGGACCCACTATACCCGTAAGACCATCCTCAATTAAGAAGTTGGTTTTTTCAGCAAAAGATTTAAATCCGTTTAATTGGATTTTTTTAAACTCCATGCACTAACTTATATCAGTTTTTCTAGCGCTTTTTTTAAATTTTTATAATTTAGAGTTTTTTCGAATTTTTCGTCGTTAATAATTATCGTAGGAGTTGAGCTCACTTTGAAGTTTTTAGTACCATCGATTCGATCATTTAAAACAAAATCCTCAATTTCTTTATTGTTTATACAAGAGTCGAAATCAATACTAAATCCTTCACTTTTTAAAAATTTTTGTAGATTTTTATTTGCCTCCTGTATTGAATTTCCCTTTACCCATTTTTGTTGATTAGCATATAAACTTTGAAGGATATCCGAATTTCCATCATTCTTACACTGAGAAACTTTAGATGCATTAAAGGCGGCTATGTCTAATGGAAAATGTCTAAATTCTATTTTAGCGAGTCCAGTATCAAGATACTCTTCCTTTAATTGAGGATAAACATTTTTATGAAAATTAGCACAATGACTACAAGTTAATGATTCAAAAGCTATAATAGTTATTTTTGCATCTTTGTTACCAACAGTTATCCTTTTAATTTCCTCGGCTTGTACGTTTAAGACTGTGGTAAAAAATATTAATATTAAGAATATAATTTTTTTCATTTCTCTCTAAAAACCCTGGTTAACTCTGTTAATGATTTTTTAATTTTTTCGTTTTTAACACCTTTAATCTTATCTTGATATTTACTAATTGCCACATTTTTAACTCTTGTTTCACTCGAGCCCGTCATTTCATGCTCATCATCAAAACTTATAAATTTAAGCTTTTCAACAACAGAATATCCAAAAAAATTATTCATTTTATCTAAAATATCTTTTTTCGAATATTCTACGTCAACTTCATGTCCTCGCTTGACCATAACCACTAAGGTGCTAACACCAAATTTATTTGAATTTTTAAATGTTTTTGGATAGCAAATTTTAAATAATTCGCTTCCAACTAAATATTTCCAATTGCTCAGCGTTTCTGAATATACATGACCTTTTTTATTTATTATTTTTTTGACATTTTTTGGCAAAGTGTCTTTGAAAGATCTTAATCCTTGAATGCTAGCGTTTCTCTGCTTAGTATTATTTTTAGATTGCATATGAAAGATCCAATAATAACAAATAATATTCTTAATTGGTATGATTTAAATAAAAGATCTTTACCTTGGAGAAAGAATGTTTCTCAAACAAAAAAGCAATACTACACTTTAGTAAGTGAATTTATGTTGCAGCAAACCCAGGTTGCAACGGTAATACCTTACTTTAACAGATTTATAAAAAATATTCCTACAATTGAAAAATTATCTAAATATGATGATAGAAAATTGATTAAACTTTGGGAGGGTCTTGGATACTATTCAAGAGTAAGAAATTTAAAAAAAACAGCTCAAATAGTTGTTAAAAATTTTAATAAAAAAATACCTAGAAATTTTTCAGATTTAAAGTCTCTCCCAGGTATTGGAGATTATACAGCAAGTGCAA
>CACPOX010000004.1 GCA_902635665.1 uncultured Pelagibacteraceae bacterium | reverse complement strand
AGGACTTAATTGCTAAAACAATGCCTCCATGTAAAACTGCGTTAAAAGATGCAGGAATTACTGCTAGTGAAATTGATGAAGTTGTAATGGTAGGTGGTATGACTAGAATGCCAAAAGTCTTGGAAGAAGTTAAAAACTTTTTTGGAAAAGATCCTAACAAAAGTGTTAACCCTGATGAAGTAGTTGCAATGGGAGCTGCTATTCAAGCGGGTGTATTACAAGGTGATGTTAAAGATGTGCTTCTATTAGATGTAACTCCATTATCACTTGGTATCGAAACACTTGGAGGAGTTTCAACAAAATTAATTGATAAAAACACAACAATACCAACTAAAAAAAGTCAGGTATTTTCAACAGCTGAAGACAATCAACCTGCTGTATCTATTAGAGTTCTACAAGGTGAAAGAGAAATGGCAGCTGATAATAAAGCCTTAGGTAATTTTGAATTAGTAGGTATAGCACCAGCACCAAGAGGTGTTCCTCAAATTGAAGTTACATTTGATATTGACGCTAACGGTATAGTTAATGTTTCCGCGAAAGACAAAGGAACTGGTAAAGAGCAAAAAATTCAAATTCAAGCTTCTGGTGGACTAAGTGACGAAGAGATTGAAAAAATGGTTAAAGATGCAGAAGCCAATAAAGAAGCTGATAAAAAGAAGAGAGAGTCAGTTGATGTTAGAAACCAAGCAGATACTCTAATTCACTCTACTGAGAAGAATTTAAAAGAGCATGGATCAAAGGTTTCTGATGCAGAGAAGAAAGCAATTGAAGACGCATCATCTGCAGTAAAAGAGGCTTTAAAAGGTGAAGATATTGAAGATATAAAGAAAAAAACCGAAGCTTTAGTTCAAGCTTCAATGAAACTTGGAGAAGCAATCTATAAATCACAACAAAGTGCAAAACCTGAATCTGGAAAAGATGATGGTGGAGATGATGCAGGTAAAAAAGACGAGAATGTTGTTGATGCTGATTTCGAAGAAGTAAAAGACGAGAATAAAGAAAAAAGCGCTTAAACTGACATTTAATTGTCTGGGGTAATTTGATGGCTAAAAGAGACTATTACGATGTCCTAGGCGTTAATAAAAGCGCAGGCCCTGCCGAGTTAAAATCTGCTTACAGAAAGTTAGCTGTTAAATATCATCCTGATAAAAATCCTGGGGACTCAAAAGCAGAAGAAAAATTTAAAGAAGCTAGTGAAGCCTACGGAATACTTTCAGACAAAGAGAAGAAACAAAACTACGATAACTTTGGTCATGCAGCTTTCGAAAATGGTGGTGGCAGACCAGGCGGAGGTTTTGGTGGATTTAGTGGAGCGGATTTTTCAGACATTTTTGAAGATTTCTTTGGAGATTTTGGTAGTGGTGGAAGATCAAGAAATAAACGATCAAATAATAGAGGCTCTGACTTAAGATATGATTTATCAATTTCTCTTGAAGAAGCTTATAGCGGAAAAAAGCAAGACATAAAATTTTCAACAACAGAGCAGTGTGGAACCTGTAAAGGTAATGGATCTAAGCCAGGTTATTCACCAGACAGATGCTCATATTGTGGAGGAAGCGGTAGAATTAGATCTAACCAAGGTTTTTTTACTGTTCAACAAACATGTCCTCAGTGTAATGGAAATGGGGAAGAAATTACCAACCCTTGCAATGATTGTAATGGCCAAGGTAAAAAACAAGCATCTAAGAAAATTTCTGTAACAATTCCAAAAGGTGTAGATGATGGAACAAGAATTAGGTTAGCAGGAAAAGGTGAAGCTGGAAGCAGAGGTGGAACAACAGGTGATCTTTATCTATTTATTAATGTAAATTCTCATAACTTATTTAAAAGATCTGATGAAAATTTATTTTTTGAATTTCCACTTTCTCTTGCAGATGCAGCATTAGGAACAACAATAGAAATTCCAACAATTGATGGTGGAAAAGCTAAAATTAAAATTCCTGATGGAACTCAAAATGGTAAGCAATTTAGATTAAAAGGTAAAGGTATGCCGTTTATGAGAAGAGGTGATTTTGGTGACTTATATGTTCAAGTTAAAACCGAGGTACCTGTATATTTGAATAAAAAACAAAAAGAATTATTAGAGCAATTTAGAGAAATTGAAAATGATAAGTCAAATCCAAGTATTAAAAAATTTTTTCAAAAAGCAAAAGATTTCTGGAAAAACTAAAAGACTAATCTTCTAAAAAAGGTTAATATTGGCTAAATGAAAAAAATTAATTTAGCTATTTCAGGTTGCATGGGCAGGATGGGCCAGCAATTAATTAAGTCTTCAAAGAAAAATAAAAACTTTAAACTAGTTACGCTTACAGAAAATAGATTAATAAATAAAAAGTTTAATGGAGTTAAACTTGAATTAAATTCTGTTAAAGCCTTTAAAAAAACTGATGTGATTATTGATTTTACTGTTCCTAACTGCACCCTTGAAATATTAAAAATAGCATCAAAACTAAGAAAAAAAGTAGTAATTGGTACTACCGGGTTTACTAGAGGCCAAGAAAATCAAATTAAAAAATATGCAAAAAAGATACCTATTTTAAAAGCTGGTAATATGAGTTTGGGTGTTAATTTATTAATGTATTTAACGGAGATTGCATCAAAATCACTAAATGACGAATATTTGAGTAAAATATTTGAAGTACATCACAAACATAAAAAAGACTATCCATCTGGTACTGCGTTAATGCTTGGCAAGGGGATTGCTGATGGAAAAAATAAAAATTTATATAATTTAATTGGTAGAAAATTCTTAAATAAAAAATCTTTTCCTTATGGAAAAAAAATTAATTTTAACTCAATAAGAAAAGGTGAAATTATTGGTGAACATGAAGTAAAATTCTCAAGTAGAAAAGAAATAATTACATTGAACCATGAAGCTTTTGACAGGACTCTTTACTCGGATGGAGCTTTAACTGCCTCTAAATGGTTAATGAAAAAAAAACCAGGATTGTATTCTATGAGAGATTTGCTTGACTTCTCATAATGAATGAAAAACAAAAAGCAAAGATCATCATTAAAACTCTAAATAAAATTTATCCGAGAGCGCCTGTACCTCTAAAAAGTAAAAATACTTTCACACTATTAATTTCTGTGGTGCTTTCAGCCCAATGTACCGATGTAAATGTTAACAATGTAACAAAGAATATATATCCAAAATACTATAAACCAGAACACTTCGTAAAATTAGGAAGAAAAAAAATAGAAATATTAATTAAGAAAATTGGTATTTTTAGAATTAAAGCAAAAAGTATTTACCTAATGTCGAAACAAGTGTTGGAAAAACACAAGGGTAAAGTGCCTAAAACTTTCGAAGAACTCGAGAAATTGCCTGGTGTAGGCCATAAGACGGCTAGCGTGGTTATGTCTCAAGGTTTTGGTTATCCTGCTTTTGCAGTAGATACTCATATTCATAGACTCGCACAAAGATGGGGTTTAACAAATGGAAAAAATGTAGTTCAAACTGAAAAAGATTTAAAACGAATATTTCCTAAAAAAACTTGGTCTAAACTCCATTTGCAAATAATTTTTTATGGAAGAGAATATTGCAAGGCAAGAGATTGTTATGGTTTAAGATGCAAAATATGTACTACTTGCTATCCAAATAGAAAAAAACCTGTTATTACCAAAAAAGCTTAGTATGAAAATTTTAGGAATAGGAAACGCAATCGTAGATGTAATTTGCAAAGTTGAAGATAATTTTATTACGAAAAATAATCTTACAAAGAGTACAATGAAATTATTTTTTGACGAAAATGAATTCAAAAATTTATTAAAAAATCTCAAAATTGAAAAAACTATCTCTGGAGGATCTGTTGCGAATTCTATTGTTGGTATATCCCAACTTGGTGATCAGGTTGGTTTCATAGGTAAAGTTTCTGATGATCAATTTGGTAGTAATTACGAAGAAGGATTGAAAAAAGAAAATGTAGAATATTTTTATGATAAAAAAAAAGAAGAATTGCCGACAGGAACATGTCTAATATTAGTAACTCCAGACTCAGAGAGAACGATGTGTACTTTCTTAGGAACAGCAGGAAAAATTAATGAAAATGATTTTAGCTCCGATACAATTAGAAAAAGTGAAATAATATTTTTAGAAGGTTACTTATGGGACGAAGGAGGACCCAAGAAAGCATTTGATAAAGCTATAAATAATGCAAACAAAGTTGCTATGTCGCTGTCTGATTTGTTTTGTGTCGATAGACATAAACCTCATTTTTTAAACTTAGTAAAAAATAAGATAGATATAACATTTGCTAACGAACAAGAAATTACATCCTTAATTGAAGCAAAAAACTTCAATGAAGTTATAAACTTTTCGAAACTACTTAATAAGTTAGTTGTTGTAACTAGGGGTGAAAAAGGAGCAGTTGTAATTAATGGAGAAGATGTTGTTGAAAGTAATGCACAAAAAAATCTAAAAATTTTAGACCTGACGGGTGCAGGTGATCTCTTTGCCGCTGGATTTTTACATGGGTACATCAATAAATTTTCTACCAAAAAGTGTCTTGAAAAAGGTACGGAAATGTCCTCAAGAGTAATACAACAAATTGGTGCAAGACTTTAAATTTAATTTTTCTTTCTTTTAAAACTTCCCTTACCCTTTTTAGGCTTAACTATTTTTGGTTTATATTTTTTAGTAAACAAGTCTTTAGCTATTGGGTTTTTCTTATTTGATTTGATAACCATTTTTTTTACTAATTATGAATTCATTATCATTAAAGGTATTAAAAATTTTCTTTCTTAATCGATAAATATGAGTCTCAACAGTGTGAGTTTCTATATTTGATTGATAGCTCCATACTTTTTCTTGCAATTCATCAATACTAACCGGTTCCTTTACTTTTGATAAATATGTAATTGTGTTAATCTCTTTTTCAGTCAGCTTGAGTTTAATTTTGTTTATTAGCATTTCTCTAGAATTTAGATCTATAGTATAATTTTTTATTTTAACTTCAGATTGGCTATTAAATTTTAGTTTTAAAAATTCAATATTTATCTTTTCAACTAATTTAAAAATATTTATTGGCACATTATCTAAAATAACTTGATTGACTATATTTGAATATTTTTTATTTGATATTACTAAGTAGCTATCGAGGTTTTTTACTTTATCTTTTAAAGAATTTTCACTATCTACAAAGGTAATCTTAAAATTTAAATCTAAACCAAGTTCTTCAAGAATATGATATAAAGAGGTAAACTTATATATTATTAAATTCTGTGTACTCACAAAAAGAGAATATGACAATTTTTGTAAAAAATAAATACACTCTTCACATAGATGAGTTTAAATTTAAGTGTTGTATTGGGAAAAAAGGATCAACAAAAAAGAAAAAAGAGGGAGATAACAAAACACCTAGAGGAACTTTTAAAATTGAACATCTTTATTTTAGAAAAGATCGTATGGAAAAACCTTTAACAATGCTAAAATGCATACAAATCAAAAAAAATATGGGTTGGTGTAATGATATTCGTTTTCCAAAAAAATATAACAAATTTATTAAAATTGAAAAAAAAATAAAACATGAAAAATTAAAAAGAAAAGATCACAAATATGATTTATTAATTCCAATTAAATACAACTTTAAAAAACCTATTATTGGTCAAGGAAGTTGTATTTTTATTCACTTAACAAAGGATTACAAACCTACAGCAGGATGTGTTGCTTTAAAGGAAAAAGATTTTATGATTATGCTTAAATTAATTAAAAAAAATTCAACTATAAAAATTTTTTAAGATCTTTGACCAAAAATACTAGATCCAATTCTAAGATATGTTGATTGGTTTTTAGCTGCTGTTAAAAAATCAGAGGACATACCCATGCTTAATTCGTTAAAACCGTAAGCTTTATTTAGTTTTTTCATCTCATCAAAATAATCTTCAGGGTTTACATTTGCTGGAGGAATACACATCAAGCCTATTAAATTTAAACCAATTTCCTTACAGTAAGAAACGTTACGTGTGATATCTTTTTTATTGATTCCTGATTTTTGATTTTCTTCGCCGATATTAATCTGTAAAAATATTTTAATTTTTTTATTTATTTTATTTTGTTCATCTGCAATTTTCCTTGCAAGTTTTTCATTATCAACAGAATGAATATAGTCAAATAATTTTACTGCAAATTTAACTTTGTTGGTTTGCAACTTTCCAATCATATGTAATTTAATTTCTGAGTTTTTTTTTTTAATATCTGTCCATTTTTCGACTGCTTCCTGGACTTTATTTTCTCCAAAATCAGTGTGACCATATTCTATAAGTGGTGAAATTTTATCGATTTCAAATGTTTTTGAAACTGCTATAATTTTTGGGTAATTATTTATATTTGTCTCATTTAAATGAACTTTAATTCTATTTTCAATGTCTAATAAATTTTTTACAGTAATGTGCATACAAATATGATTAATAAATATTACTTTATAAATAAATTTGAAACAAATAATATTGATAGATTAGACAATCAAACTATTGTTATTTATAGAAATTATAGCTCAAAACCACTGGATGAAAATCTTATCCTTAAAATAAAAAAATATTGTAAGAAAAAAAAGATTAAATTTTATTTATCTAATCATATCAAGGTTGCAATAAAGTTAGATTTGGATGGGGCTTATATTCCTTCATTTAATAAATCTACAGAACACCTGGCTTTTTCATTAAAAAAAAAATTTAAAATAATTGGGTCAGCTCATAATATTAAGCAAATTAAAATAAAAGAAATTCAAAATGTAAATAAAATTTTCATATCATCCTTATTCAAAAAAAATAAAAACTACTTAGGAATTAATAAATTTAAAATTATTTCTAATTTAACAAAGATTAAAGTAGTTGCCTTAGGTGGTATATCCAAAAAAAATGTAATTAAACTTAGGCTTTTAAATAATTTCGAATTTGCAGGAATATCTTATTTTGAATAAAAAAAAGGCCCCAAAAAGGGGCCCTTTTAAATTATTTTCTAAACTAAATTAGAAAGCAAACGAAAGATTAATTTCGAATGTTTCGTTATTTTTGTTTGTGTTGTTAGCACCTGTAGTTGCTGATCCCTCGTTAGAGATATCATTTACTGTACCAGCAAGCGTCATAGAACCCATAGTGTAAGATGCACTAATTCCAGTTGACTCTTGGTCATCAGTTCCAACAGCTTCGTATGCTAATCTTGATTGACCATAAGATATACTTAGATCTTCATTTACAGCGTATGAAACACCCCAAGCTGTAAAGTCTTCATCTGAATTTGCAGCTTCAGAATCAGCTTCGTTTTGTTGGATACCAAATGTAGCAGCACCCATTGTGTACTTAGCGTACATAATTGTGTTACTTACAACAGTATTTATATCTTTAGTAGCATTGTCATCACCAGTAGCGAAACCAAGCTCTAAACCATCGATCGCAGTTACTACAGCACCAAATTCTGCTGAAGCATCATCACCAGCACCAGCAGGTACTAATGAAGCATGCAATGTTACAGCATCTAATGAATTTGTGTAGTAGAACATGTTAGACGCGCTGTGACCTTGGTTAGGTGAATCAGCTGAATACCATGACTCTTCGTAAGCTGTCGGCATTTTGTCGTCGAAAGAACCAACTACACCAGAACCAGATTGGCCCCAGAAAGTTAATGTTCCACCAGCACCCATACCGATTGCTAATGATCTGTTGTCAAAGATTTGAGAAGCAGCACCATCACTGTTATCAAGTAAGAAACTCATGTCAACAGTCATACCGTTGTCAAGTTCTCCACCCCATGTGAACGTTAAGCTGTCGTTCATTGCCCATGGGTTACCTTGTACTCCGCCGTTACCACCATTGTATGATATAGACGAACCACCTGAAATATCTACAGCTTGTGCAGATACTGAAACAAGAGATGCAGCTAAAGCTGTCAAACCTACTTTTTTCATTTTGTTCATTATAACTCCTTAATTGTTGTGTTATTAATATTAATAAACATGAGCAAATTAGCATTTTTTAAAAAAATGACTGTTAAGTTTTTGAATGAAATAGAATAATCTTGAAAAGTGTTGCATTTTTACAATACTAATTATCCTATATTTTTTGCCATTTTTTAAATATTTTATATAAAAACCAATAATTTGCTT
Organism: uncultured Pelagibacteraceae bacterium; assembly: GCA_902635665.1. GTDB lineage: Bacteria > Pseudomonadota > Alphaproteobacteria > Pelagibacterales > Pelagibacteraceae > Pelagibacter. The sequence continues at coordinate 64,815 of CACPOX010000004.1, read as the reverse complement.
TAAAAACAACCTATGAAAATTAATTATCTTCTTAAATGTACATTGATTTTTATCATTTCAATATTCTTATTAAATTCTTGCGGAAAACAAGTTGATGCAAAGAAATTTCCTCCAGACCCCAAGGAAAGAGTAAAAAAAAACCTTGAAGAAGGAAAAGGCTTTAGACTTTCTACAAAATTAAAAGGCATTGGTAAAGGTGGTGGAGATTTTGATTTTGCAAGCTCAAATGAATTATGGAGAGCCTCATTAGATGTAATAGATTTCATGCCACTAGCAACTGCAAATTATAGTGGCGGTATTATAGTTACCGATTGGTATTCAGATGATTTTAATTCTAACGAAAGCCTTAAAATTACCATTAGATTTCTAACAAACGAAATTAGATCTGATGCAATAGATTTAAAAATTTTTTATAAAATTTGTAAAAGTGTAAATAACTGCTCTGTAACAGAAAAAACAGGACAATTAGTTAATGAGTTAAAAAAGGAAATCTTAAAGCAAGCTGCGATTTATGAAAAATCTAGTAAAGATAAAAATTTTAAACCTTACAAAGTCATAACTCCTAAAGAGTAGCTTTACTTAAAAATAAAGTGGAAAGATACAATTTTAAAAAAGTAGAAAAATACTGGCAAGATTTTTGGGATAAGAATAAGACATTTAAAAGTATTGTCGATAAAAATAAAAAAAAATTTTATTGCCTTGAAATGTTTCCCTATCCTTCTGGAAAAATTCATATGGGACATGTTCGTAATTATACAATTGGAGATGTTCTAGCTAGATACAAATCACTTCAAGGATATAACGTTTTACATCCTATGGGATGGGACTCTTTTGGAATGCCTGCCGAAAATGCTGCTAGACTGAATAACTTAGACCCAAAAACATGGACTGAGTCAAACATTAAAAATATGAAGAGTCAACTTAAACAACTTGGATTATCTATAGATTGGGACAGAGAGATATCTACCTGTACTCCAGAGTATTACAAGCACCAACAGCAATTTTTCTTAGAACTTTATGACAAGGGATTAGTTTATAGAAAAGAACAATATGTAAATTGGGATCCTGTTGATGAAACTGTATTGGCAAATGAGCAAGTTATAGACGGAAAGGGGTGGCGTTCTGGGGCAACAGTTGAACGAAAAAAACTTAATCAATGGTTCTTTAATATCACAAAATTTGCAAACGAATTATTAGAAAGTTTAGAAACATTAAACGAATGGCCTAATAAAGTGAAAGTAATGCAAAAAAACTGGATAGGAAAATCATTTGGCTCTGAAATAAAATTTGAAATTGAGCCCAATGAAAAAGTCAAAGAAATTAGATGTTTTACAACAAGACCAGACACATTGTTTGGAATGTCATTTATTGCATTATCTGTAGACCATCCTATATCAAAATTATATGAGAAAGATCCATCCTTTAGAGATTTCAAAAAAAAATGTTCTGTAACAGGTACTACAGAGGAATCTATTGCAAATGCTGAAAAAATTGGTTTTAAAACAGATCTAATTGCGATCAATCCTCTAGATAAAAATATTAAAGTTCCCGTTTATTTTGCTAACTTTGTTCTGATGGACTATGGCTTGGGTGCAGTTTTTGGATGTCCTGCTCACGATCAAAGAGATTTAGATTTTGCGAATAAATATAATTTACCAATTAAAACAGTGGTAACTCCAGAAAAAAATAATAAAAATTTTAAAGTTGAAAAAGAAGCATATACTGGCTCTGGGTATTTGTGTAATTCATTTTTTTTAGATGGTTTAAAAGTTCCTGAAGAATCTATTATAAAAACAATTGAACACCTTGAGAATAAAAAGCTAGGTACAAAAAAAATAAATTTTAGACTAAAAGATTGGGGTGTTTCAAGACAAAGATATTGGGGTTGTCCAATACCTATAATATATGATGAACATCACAAACCACATAAAGTGCCTAAAGAATTATTACCAGTTAAACTTCCATCTATTGATAAGTTAGAAAACTCTGGAAATCCTTTAGATAAAATAACTGAATGGAAATTTATCTCAATTAATGGAAAAAAATTTTATCGAGAGACTGATACATTAGACACATTTGTTGACTCATCATGGTATTTTCTAAGATTTTGTTCTCCACAAAATAAATTGAATGGTTTCAATTCAGAGGAAATAAAATATTGGATGCCTGTTGACCAATATATTGGTGGTGTTGAACATGCAATCTTACACTTATTATATTCAAGATTTTTTATGCAGGCATTATCATATGAGGATAATAGTTTTGATATAAGAGAACCATTTAATGGACTTTTCACGCAAGGAATGGTGTGCCACGAAACTTACAAGGATGAAAATGACAATTGGGTTAGTCCAGATGAAGTAGAAACAAAAGATGGTCAAAAATACTTAAAGAAAAATTTATCTATAAAAGTTAAAGTTGGAGCATCTGAGTCTATGTCAAAATCAAAAAAAAATGTCATAGATCCAGAGAATATCATTAGAGATTACGGGGCAGACTCGGTTAGGCTATTTATATTATCAGATAGCCCACCTGAAAAAGATATTCAGTGGTCAGAGGAAGGTATTATTTCTGCCTTTAAATTTATTCAAAAATTGTGGAATATGCATTTAAAAGTAATTAACCAAATAGAAAAACATCATAAAAATGACTCTAGTGAAAAATTATTGAAGTATACAAATAAATTTATAAAAAAAATTACATATAACTTAGACAACTTTAACTACAATATAATTATTGCTAATATTCATGAACTACACACATTTATTAATAATGAAATTAATAATGAATACAAGAAAGATACATTGTTAGAAAATTACAAAAAAATATTAATTACACTTAACCCAATAATTCCACATTTTGCTAATGAAGCATTAAAAAATATAAATTGTTTGGATGAGTTAATTTGGCCCAAATATAAAGAGGATTTACTAAAAGAGGACACAAAACCATTTGTGATACAAATAAATGGGAAAAAAAGAGGATTGATAGAAATTAAGATTGACCAAACAGAAAATGAAATATTAAATTTAATTTATAAAGATAATAATTTAAAAAAATATTTAAATGAAAAAGAAATAAAGAAAAAAATTTTTGTACCCAATAAATTAATGAATATTATTATTTAAATGTTAAAGAAAATTATTTTATTGATTATTTTAATAAATTTTATTTCAGGTTGTGATTATTCACCAGTACATTTAGCTAAAGAAAATAATATTGAAATTAAAGTCATAAAAATAACTGGAGACAGTGAGATAAATAATTATCTACTAAAAGAATTAAAAAGAAAATCTAAAAATTCTTCTGAAAAAGTGGATGTAATTGTTAACACTAATTTTACAAAAAGAATTTTAGCAAAAGATACCAAAAGTTTTGCTACAGATTATGAATTGAAAGTTGTAGGAAACTTTGAGATAAAAAAGGGTAATAAATTACAATCTTTTATTATAAGTGAAAAATTTAGATATAAAAATCTAAACAATAACTACGAACAAAATAATTATGAGGCGATGATTAAAAGAAATTTAGCAAAAACTATTATAAGTAAATTGAATTTAAGAGTTAAAAACTTAAAATGATAAAAAAAACTTATGAAATCAGAAATTTATATTCAAAATACAATTACTTTTTATTTCATGGTAAAAATGATGGGGCAAAAAAAGAAGAGATAGATTGGCTTATTTCAATAAATAAAAATTTAAGTGTATTAAAATATGATGAGAAATATATTCTGACAAATACTGAAAATTTTTTGAATAATATTTTTTCTGGTTCACTTTTTGAGAATGAAAAAATAATAATTATTAGCCAAGCGACAGATAAAATAGTTAAAATTTTTGAAGAAATATTAAATAAAAATGATTTAAATATTCTAATTATAATTAATACAGATAACTTAGAAAAAAAATCAAAACTTAGAAATTTTTTCGAAAAAAATAAAGAATTAATAAGTGTAGCTTTTTATCCAGATACACAAGAAATGCTATGTAAAATTGCTGATAAGTATTTAAAAAATAAAAACATAATAATTTCACAATCAAATATAAATTTAATCGTAAATAGATCTAATGGCGATAGAGGTATATTAAAAAACGAATTATTAAAAATTGAGTTTTACTCTAAAAGTAAAAAAATCACTTCTGAAGTTATTTTAAAAATCACAAATCTAATAGAAAATTTTAGTATTAATGAACTTGTGGATAATTGTTTGGCTCAAAATAAAAAAAAGACCATCTATATTTTAAATGAAAACAATTTTAACAATGAAGATTGTATTTTAATTATAAAGATTTTTATCAATAAGTTAAAAAGAATATTAATATTGTCACAAGAATTACAAAAAAATAATAATTTAGAGAAAACATTAAATGAAGCAAAGCCTCCCATATTTTGGAAAGAAAAAGAAATCACTAAAAAACAAATTACTATCTGGAAACCAAAGAATATTAAAAGTTTAATTTATAAATTAAATGAAATTGAATTTGTCGTTAAGAAAAACATAAATAATTCAATTAATTTAGTTACAAATTTTATATTAGAACAATCCTCAAGAAACACTAATAATTAGATTTAATTATATCTATTATTTTATTTAATTGTTCCAAATCTCTGTACTCAAAAGAAATTTTACCTTTGTTTCTATTATTATTTTGTATATCAACGTTTAAACCTATTTTATTAGATATAGATAATTCAAGTGCAATTATATTTGTATCTTTTGTATTTTTTGATCTATGTTTCTTTTTTTTAAATAATAAAACGAAATTTTCGGCCTGTCTTACAGAGAGTTTTTTTTCTATAATTTTACTTGCTACAAAACTAGCGTTCTCTAGACCAACCAAAATTTTAGCATGACCAGTAGTTAGCTTTCGAGTTTCAATTAATCTTATAACGTCTTCTGGCAAAGTTAGAATTCTTAATGAATTGGTTATGTAACTCCTGCTCTTTCCTATAAATTTAGAAACTTTTTCTTGATCATAAGAAAATTCATCAATAAGACGTTTATAACCTTGTGCTTCTTCGAGTGGATTTAGATCATTTCTTTGAACATTTTCTACGATTGCAAATTCTAAAGATTTTAAATCATCAGCCTCAGTGACGACCACGGGCACATTGTGTAAACCTGCACTTTGAGCTGCTAACCATCTTCTCTCTCCTGCAATTATCTCATATTTTGATTTATCGTCATTTGACAATCTGACTATGATGGGCTGTATCATTCCTCTTTCTTTAATAGAATTTGTTAGATCTTCTAAACTTGCCTTATCAAAATTTTTTCTTGGTTGATATTTATTTGGTACTAAATCACTAATTGGCAATTGATTTTTTTGAGTCTCTGCTTTTGTTTCCCCAATAAGTGAAGACAATCCTCGACCTAATCCTTTTTTGATTTTATCCATTAAGCAGCACTTCCCATTGTTGTCTCTTGACTCATGAACTCATCAGTAAAACTAAAATATGATTTACTACCAGGACAAGTCTTGTCATAAATTAGAACTGGCATTCCATGTGATGGAGCTTCTGATAATCTAACATTCCTTGGTATCACAGTTGTGTATACCTTTTCACTAAAATAATCTCTTGCCTCTTTCTCAACTTGTGATGATAGCTTATTTCTTTTATCATACATTGTTAAAAGTATGCCCCGGATATTTAAATCAGGATTCAAACTTACTTTTATTCTTTCAATTGTTTTCATTAGCTGAGTTAAACCCTCCAAAGCAAAAAATTCGGTCTGAAGAGGAACTAAAAGTGAGTTTGAACAAACAAGGGCCATTACAGTCAATAAGCTCAATGATGGTGGACAATCAATTAATACATAATCATAGGACCCTCCAGAATTGTTTAAATATGAGGCTAATTTAGTCTTTAATATGAAAGCTCTATTACTATCATCAGCTGTTTCTACTTCCAATCCTGATAAATCTACATTGGATGTAATGATATCTAAATTCTCGAACTTGGTTTTTTTAATTACCTCACTAATTTCTTTGGTTCCATTAAGTACACCATAAATAGTATCACTTGAGTTATCCATATTAGACAAACCAAGGCCTGTTGTTGCATTTCCTTGTGGATCCAGGTCTATTACTAAAATTTTTTTGTTAAGTTGAGATAATCCAGCTGCAAGATTTATTACCGTAGTTGTTTTTCCCACCCCACCCTTTTGATTTATTATAGAAATAATTTGCATTTAATTTTTTTTACAATTCTTCTAATTTTTTTTTTTAATTTTTTTAATATTTATCAAAAACGAAACATCATTTGTTAAACTTTTTTTTTCTGTATACTCCATTTCCCATTCTTTTTTGGAATTTTCAAAAACTTTTTTTCCACTCTTTCCCATAAAGAAAATTATGTTCTTAAATTGTGAAAAATTTTCGTAGACTAAATCCAAAACAATCGGCATTGGTTTGAATGCTCTTGACATTATTGTTCCTGTTTCTAAATTTTTTATTTCAAATATATTTTTTTGAAAAATTTTAGTGTTTAAATTTAATTTTTCTGAAACTTCTTTTAAAAAATGGCTTTTATGATAGCTTTTTTCATAAAGATGCACATTCATACTATTCCTCATGTTTTTCAGTATGATCGCCACTATTATGCCTGGCATACCTCCTCCTGAACCTAAATCTGTGGTTGTATTTGAATTAAAATCAATAAAATCAATTATTTGTGCTGAATCAATAATATGGCGGTCAATTATAGACTTTTTTGATGCTGTATTTTGACCAATTATGTTGATTTTTTTATTTTTTTCAAGAATCATGGATATATAGTTTTCAAAGTCCAAAAATGTTTCACGTGAAACATTTAAGTGATTGATTCTAGAATAAGAATTTAAAATTTTCTGATCCATTAAGCTATATGCTTAATAGACTTTCTTTTGACATGTGACAACAAAATATAAACAGCTGCTGGAGTAATTCCATCAATTCTTAAAGCTTGACCCATTGTTTTTGGCTTTATTTGCTTAAATTTTGCTTTTACCTCATTGGACAAACCTGAAAGTCCATCATAATTAATTTTATCAGGGATAATGAGATTTTCATCCCTTTTAAATGCTAAAATATCAGCTTTTTGCTTTTTTAAATACCCCATATAATGAGCATTTATTTCTACCTGTTCATCAATTTCTTTACTAAAAAAAGGTATATCTGACCATATTTCCCTGATTTTACTCATATTTACACCTTTTTGAGTTAATACTTCATTAGATGATCTAAATATGCCGTCTTTTGCTATTTTTATTCCAAATTGCTCAGCTTTAGATGGTGAAATCTTGGATTCACGCATTTTGATGTTTATTTGATTGATTTGTTCAAATTTATTCAAATATAGCTCTTTTCTCTCATCACCAATTAAACCAATTTCTATGCCCTTAGCAGTTAACCTTTGATCAGCATTATCAGATCTCAAGCTCAATCGATATTCTGCTCTTGATGTAAACATTCGGTATGGCTCAGCTACTCCTTTAGTCACCAAATCGTCGATCATTACTCCTATATAGGCGTCAGATCTATCAAGTATGAATGGTTCTAATTTTTTAACAGACAAGGCAGCATTTATTCCCGCTATAAGACCTTGTGCGGCAGCTTCCTCATATCCTGTTGTTCCATTAATCTGACCGGCAAGATAAAGATTGTTTATCTTCTTAGTTTCGAGGGTTAAAAATAGTTCACGTGGATCTATATAGTCATATTCTATTGCATATCCTGGTCTTAATATATTTACATTCTCTAAACCATTGATATTATTACATATTTCTTGTTGGACATTGGTTGGAAGTGATGTGGAGATACCATTGGGGTAAATTGTGTGATCATTTAGGCCTTCTGGTTCTAAAAATATCTGGTGGCGAGCTTTATCTGAAAATTTTACTATCTTATCCTCTATAGATGGACAATATCTTGGACCTACTCCTTTTATACTGCCTGAGTACATAGCACTCTTAGATAAATTCTTTTCTATAATTTTATGAACCTTGTCATTTGTATATGTCATTCGACATGAGACTTGTTTGTTCAAATTTTTTTTTGTTAAGAATGAAAAAAAATAAGGATCGTCATCTGCAAATTGTTCTTCTAAGTTTTCGAAATTAATTGTTCTTGCATCCAACCTTGGTGGTGTACCAGTTTTTAATCTTCCAATTTTAAAATCATATTTAGCTAATTGTTCACTCAAACCTGTAGAAGGTTTTTCATCGTATCTACCAGCAGGAGTTCTTTCATCTCCTATATGTATCAAACCATTTAAAAAAGTGCCTGTTGTGAGTATTATCTTTTCAGATAGAACTTTCTTACCTTCTTTAGTTTCAAATCCACTTATCGAATTATTATCGAATATAAACTTTACTACTGGATCTGAAAAAACGCTTAAATTACAATAGTTTAGCAATTTTTCTTGCATATATTTACGATAAAGAGACCTATCTGATTGAGTTCTAGGCCCTCTGACTGCTGGGCCCCTACTTCTATTTAACAATCTGAATTGTATTCCTGATTTGTCTGCTATTTCTCCCATAACACCATCTAGAGCATCTATTTCTCTAACTAAATGCCCTTTACCCAAACCGCCTATTGCCGGGTTACATGACATCTCACCGATAGTTTCTATTTTATGAGTAAATAGGGCAGTGTTCACTCCAAGACGAGCAGAAGCTGCTGCAGCTTCACATCCAGCATGGCCTCCTCCAATTACAACTACATCAAATGACAAATCATTTTTCATAATCCAAATCTATATGTGATTATATAATTTACAAGATAGGCTTAATTTTTTGTAAATAAGCCCTATTTATCAACGTTTTTTGATAAAAAAAGTGAAAAAAACCAACAAAATGTGGTATTACTTGCCGATACAAAAATCATTGAAAATACTACCTAATATCTCCTCTACATCAACTTTTCCAACAATCATGCCTAAATGTCTAGTAGCTAATCTTAAATCTTCTGCAGCTTTATCAAAATCTTCGATTTCTTTTTTTTGATTAAAGTTATTTAGATAATCCAAACACTGTTGCAAATGTTGCCTGTGCCTCTCTCTTGTAATTAAAATATCATCACTTGTAAGAAATTTATTTTTTAAATTATTTTTTATTTTTAATATTAATTCTTCAATGTTTTTATTTTCTTTAATCGAAATTAAAACATGATTTGTTTTTTTAATTTCTAGATCAATATCTTTTTCTAAAAGATCAGATTTATTAATAACTAAAATTGCATTATCATCTAATAAACCCTTCAAAACATCAGTAAAATCAAGGCTTTTTGCATCAACAACAACAAGCTTTAGATCTGCTTCTTCAGCTCTATTTAGAGATAATTTAATTCCTTTTTTTTCTATCTCATCTTGAGAATCCCTTATTCCGGCTGTATCAGAGATTATAACTGGATAACCGTCTATATTTAAATGGGTTTCAATCACGTCTCTAGTTGTACCTGCAATTTCAGAAACGATTGCAACATCACGATTAGATAAGTGATTCATCAAGCTAGATTTGCCAGCATTAGTTGGTCCTAGAATGGCAATTTTAAAACCTTCTCTAATTCTTTCTCCAACTTTTTGGTCGTTTAATATTTTTTTAATTTTATTTATTACTTCATCTGAACTGTTTTTAATTTCATCTAAAATATTATTAGGCAGATCTTCCTCTGGAAAATCAATTTTTGCCTCAACATGTGATAAAATTTTTAAAAGTTTTTCTCTAAGAAAATTAAATTGATCAGATGATTTTCCATTCATGATTTTTATTGCTTGTTGCCTTTGTATTTCTGTTTCAGAAGAAATTAAATCAGCAATGCTTTCAGCTTTAAGCAAATTTATTTTTCCATTTTGAAATGCAAGTTTTGTAAATTCACCAGGCTCAGCTAATCTACAATTTTCAATATTTGAAATAGAGGAATGTATAGCTTCAACAACTGCTATACTCCCGTGAACTTGTATCTCAGCCATATCTTCGCCTGTGTAGCTCTCTGGTCCAGGAAACCATATCACTATACTTTCATCAATCAGCTCAGAAGTGTTAATTTTATTGATTTTTCTCAGTGTTGCAATTCTTGGTCTTGGAAGTTCTTTGCCTGTAAGATGTCTTAAAACTTTGGCGGTTTCTTCGCCCGAAATTCTAATTATTGCTATTCCGGAAATTCCTGAACCTGAAGATAAAGCAAAGATTGTCATAGTATTTTGGTATATAAAATATAATTTCTTATTATATGATTATTTGGCTAGCTTCATATCCTAAAAGTGGAAATACATGGGTAAGATTATTTTTAGAATCACTATTATTCAACCAGCAAAATTTAGATATAAACAATCTTAAAATCACTCAATTTCCACAAAAATATCATTTTAGTGGATTAATCGATGAGTCACACAACTTGTTTAATAGCCTAGAAGGTTTAAAAGAAATATCAAAAAACTGTATTAATGCGCAAAATAAAGTAAATTTAGACAATAAAATAAAATTTTTAAAAACTCATAGCGCTTGTTGGAAAGCCTATAACACCCAATTTACGAATGAAGAGAATACGTTGGGAGTTATACACATTGTAAGAGATCCTAGAAATATAATTACTTCTATACTAAACCATTTTAGTAAAGAAAGTTATTCAGATGCCTTAGAATTTATGAATAATTCTGCCCAACAAATTTGGGACGAAAGCCTAAAAGATGAAAAAATTTTAACGATAATTTCCTCTTGGGCAAACCACTACAATTCTTGGAAAAAATTTAAAAAAAATAATTTACTTATTTATTATGAAAAAATGTTGAATGATCCAATTACAGAATTTAATAAAATATCAGATTTTTTAAATAAAATAGGAAATTTTAATTTTGAAAAAAATAAAATTTTAAATGCTATTGAGAAATGTAATTTTAATAATTTACAAAATATCGAAAATGAACAAGGATTTAAAGAAGCTCCTCTTGATAAAAATGGTTTAAGAAAAAAATTTTTTCATTTAGGTCCAAAAAATGATTGGAAAAAAATATTAGATAATAAAACTATTTTAAAAGTAGAAAAAATATTTGAAAGTGAGATGAAGGAACTTAAATATATAGAGTAAATTAAGCTGGTTTGTTCATAGAATTAAAAAACTCAGCATTATTTTTGGTGTCTTTTAATTTTGAATTAATAAATTCAATTGCATCCATCGTGCCCATTGGAGCAATAATTCTTCTTAATACATTCATTTTCTGAAGATCATTTTTATCAAATAATAATTCTTCTCTTCTAGTTCCTGATTTAGTGATATCTATTGCAGGATAAATTCTTTTGTCTGCGATTTTTCTATCTAATATTGTTTCGCTATTACCTGTTCCTTTAAATTCTTCAAAAATTACTTCATCCATTCTGCTTCCTGTATCAATTAAGGCTGTAGAAATTATTGTTAACGAACCACCTTCTTCAATATTTCTTGCTGCACCAAAAAATCTTTTGGGTCTCTGAAGTGCATTTGCATCAACACCTCCTGTTAGAACCTTACCTGAGCTTGGTATAACTGCGTTATATGCTCTTCCTAGTCTTGTTATAGAATCTAACAATATAATAACATCTTTTTTATGTTCAGTTAATCTTTTAGCTTTTTCAATAACCATTTCAGCTACTGCTACGTGTCGTTGAGCTGGTTCATCAAATGTAGAGCTAATTACTTCACCTTTAACGGTTCTTTGCATATCTGTTACCTCTTCTGGACGTTCATCAATCAGCAATACCATAAGATAACATTCAGGATAATTTTTAGCTATTGAGTTTGCTATGCTTTGCAAAATCATTGTTTTCCCCGCTTTTGGTGGAGAAATAATTATAGATCTTTGTCCTTTGCCGATTGGGCTGACTAGATCAATAAGTCTTGGAGTTAAATCTTGTTTTTTTTCAACTTTTGTGGTTTCAACTTCCATCACTAACTGTTTATCTGGATATAACGGTGTTAAGTTGTCAAATGCAATTTTATGTCTTGCTTTTTCTGGCTCTTCAAAATTTATTTTACTAACTTGCAATAACGCAAAATATCTTTCGCCTTCTTTGGGGGCTCTTACAGGTCCTTCAACGGTATCTCCAGTTCTTAAACCAAATTTTCTAATTTGACTTGGGCTTACATATATATCATCTGGTCCTGGAAGATAATTTGACTCCATTGCTCTTAAAAAACCAAAACCATCTTGTAATAACTGTAAAACACCCACACCAGTAATTTCTTCTTTTTCAGCAACTTTTTTTAGAATTGCAAAAAGAATTTCTTGTTTTCTAAGTGTACTAGCATTTTCTATGCCAAGCTCTTCGGCTTGTGTAATAAGTTGTTCAGATGATTTTAGTTTTAATTCTTGTATATTCATGATTTTTTTTGATAAGGACTTATCAGATACTATTAATATATATGCTATAATTGTTATTTCAACCCTAGATCGGCTTAAAAATAGCCAAAAATACAATAATAATTAAAATTACCGTTGGTATTTCGTTAATAATCCTAAAAAATCTTGCAGATCTTGTGTTTGTAGAACTCTTCAAGGCATTAAGACATTTCCCTAAATAATCATTGTAAGCTGACAACAAGATTATCAGGACAATTTTTATTTGAAGCCATAATTGAGAAAAGACCTCAATCCCATTTAGATAGATTAATACTAGTCCAAAAACCCAAGTAAAAATCATTGCGGGCCGCATAATGTAATAAAACAACCTTCTTTCCATAACTTCAAAAACATCTGTTGTTTCTTTTTTTTGTTTATTCTCAACGTGATAAACAAAAATTCTTGGCAGATATAAGAGACCAGCCATCCAAGCAATGACAGCAATTAAATGCAAAGATTTAAATAATAAGTACATGTTCATTGATTAAATATTTCTTTCAATTAAAGATTTCAATAAAAGGACATGATCATCATTATCATTTAAACAAGGAACCATATCAAAATTTTCTCCTCCAGCACCAACAAAGCTATCTTTGCCTTGGATTAAGATTTCTTCCAGAGTCTCGACACAATCAGATGAAAAACCTGGGCAAATTGTAAGAACATTTTTAACTCCTTCTTTAGGTAAATTTTCTAAGGTCTTGTCAGTATATGGTTGAAGCCACTCTTGAGGACCAAATCTTGATTGAAATGTAGTTTTAATTTTAATTGAATCAAACTTTTCTGAAATAAGTCTTGTAGTTTTATGACAATAACAATGATAAGGATCTCCTCTATCAAAATATTTTTTTGGTATTCCGTGATAAGAGGCTATTATTAAGTCGGGCTTCCAATTTATTTCATTTATTTTTTTATTAATGGAATTTACAAGTGCATCAATGTAAAGGGAATCGGATTCATAATGTGGTATTATTCTTAAAGAAGGTTGCCATCTCATTTTCATTAAAGTTCTGTAAACTTCGTCGCAAACAGTTGCTGTTGTAGCTGCCGCATACTGTGGATAAAGAGGAAGTATCACTAAATTTTCACAACCCATTTTGTGTAATTTATAAATTTTACTTTTAATACTTGGATTTCCATACCTCATTGCAAAATCTATAATAATATTTTCTCTTGATATTGAATGAGAAATTTTTTCACTTTGCTTTTTCGTATAATAGAGAAGTGGGGAAATATTTTCATCTTTCATCCAAATTTCTTTATAAGCTTTAGCAGTTTTAGAAGGTCTAAAATTCAAAATAAATAAATTTAGAATTATTTGCCAAATTATTGGATTTACTTCGATAACTCTTCTGTCAGAAAGAAATTCTCTTAAGTATTTTCTTATATCAAACCAACTAGTAGAGTCGGGTGTTCCTAAATTAATTATAAGAACGCCTGTTTTACCATATTTTATAGGGGGATGATTTTTATCAATCATTTAGTAATTTTTTACAATTTTTATTAAATTTTCTACCATTTCTGGATTGGTCTCGGGCAAAATACCATGACCAAGATTAAAGATATATGGATGATCTTTAAAAATATCCAAATATTTTGAAGCTTCTTGTTTCAAATTTTCGTAATCAGATAAAAGAATTTTTGGATCTAAACCTCCCTGTATAGGTATTTTTATATCTTTAAGTATCATTTTTGGATCAACATTATAATCAATGCTGACAGCATCAGGTTTAACAATATCACAAAACTCTTTATAATTTTTTACTTCTCTAGGAAAACATATAACTGGTACATTTAAAGATTTGACATAATTAACTAAATTTAAAGTTGGAGTATAAACGTAGTTTGGTAAATCTTTTTCTTCTAACAAACCTGCCCAGCTATCAAAAATTTGAATGATGTTTGCTCCGCTTTCTACTTGTTTCTTAATGTGAATTTTTAAAAATTTCTCTATTATTAATAAAATTCTATTAATTAAAAATTCATCTTCAAAAAAACCTTTTTTTAAACTTTTTTTAGGAGACTGTTGATTAATCATATATACCAATAATGTCCATGGAGCACCAACAAATCCAATAGTATTTTTGTTTTTTAAAATTGGATCTGAACTTACTTTTTCTATTACTTTATATACGCGATGTATTTTTTCTACGAAATCAATTTCATCAATCTTAGTAATTTCTTTTAAATTAAATTCTCTCAGCTTAGGTCCAAAGTTTTTTTCAAACTCTACTTTTTGACCTAATCCATGTGGAAGCATTAAGATATCTGAAAATATTATTGCAGCGTCCAGATCAAATCTTCTTAAAGGTTGTAAAGTTATTTCTGAAGACAAATCCTCATTTAAACACAGATTAATAAAATTAGGATTTTCTTTTCTAATTTCCCTGAATTCTGGTAGGTATCTTCCTGCTTGTCTCATGATCCATATGGGATTAAAAGAAGTATCTTTGTTAACTAATATTCTGTGCAATGGTTTCATATTAAAGCTTTATAAATTATAGTAGTTGTAATATATCCTGTGAATAAAGATGATTAATATTTATAAACATTATATTCACAATTTACCAACATCATAAAAGAATAAAATTGTTTAAAATGAAGCTTTTTTAATCATGTTATTTTTTGTGGATTGTTTTAACCTATTTATTATTAATGTTAATAAATAACAGATTTTACAAGCTTAATTTAAAAAATTTAAAATTGTATTATTTAACCGAAACAGTACAAATTTATTAACAAGTTACTCATGGCTAATACATACCAAATATATTTAATATCAGATTCAACTGGTGAGACATTAGATAGAATTTTTTTAGCACTTAAAGCACAATTTTTAAATATTGAATACAAGGTACATTCATATTCTTTTACTAGAACAGAAAATCAAATTTTAAAAATACTTGATGATGCAGAGAAAAACAAAAATTCAATAATTTTATATACTATTGTAGATAATAATTTAGCGAAGTATCTAGCAAACGTAAGCGAAGACAAGAAAATTCCTTGTTTTGGTGTACTTGGTAATTTAATTTTAAATTTTTCTAAAATTTTAAATCAAAAAGCAACGCACGAACCAAGTGGACAGCATATATTAAATGAAGAATATTATGATAGAATTGAAGCAATTCAATTTACAATGAACCATGATGACGGAAATTTAATAAATGAAGTGCACAAATCAGATATTATTCTTGTGGGTGTTAGCAGAACAAGTAAAACACCCACATCAATTTATTTAGCTAACAAAGGATTTAAAACATCAAACATTCCTTTGGTAAATGAAAGTTCATTGCCCGAAGCTCTTAAAAAAAATCCTAAAATGACTTGTGTAATAGGATTAAGCACAGAGCCAGAAAGACTGGTCGATTTAAGAAAAAATAGAATGAATTCTTTAAGAGAAACAGAAAACATTCAATATACAGACTTAGACAATGTTAAAAAAGAAGTCCTAGAAGCCAAAAGGACGTTTCAAAAATATAGATGGCCATTAATTGATGTAACAAGAAAGTCTGTTGAAGAAACAGCGGCATCGATTATAAAAATTCATGAAATATATTTAAGTAATGCCGAGTAAAATTATCCTTGCATCTAAAAGTAAAGTTAGAAAAGAAATTTTAGACAAGAACAACATTGAGAGTGTGGTTGAACAATCAAATGTAGATGAAGACATTGTTAAAGCAAGCTTGTTAAAAGAAAAGGCAAGCCCAGAAATAATTTCAAAAAATTTAGCAGAATTAAAGGCAAACAAAGTTAGCATGAAAAAAAATGATGCAATAGTACTGGGAGCAGACAGTGTAATAGATTTAGACGGTGAATTAATATCTAAGCCAGAAAGCAGAGAAGAGGCATTGAAAATATTAATTAAACTTAACGGTAAATCACATTTTTTAATTAGTTCTGTTTGTATATCAAAAAATGGATCTATGATTTGGAACTATACTGAAAAGGCAAAACTAACTATGAAAAATTTTACTGATGATGAATTAAAAAATTATTTATCTAAAATATCCGATAAAATTCTTTATGCATATAATGTCTACCAAATAGAGGGCGAGGGGAGAAGTTTGTTTGCAAGCATAGAAGGCGATGAGGATACAATTATGGGGTTACCTGTTTTAAAAATTAAGGAATACATAAACTCATTGTGATGAAAAAATATTCTGTAATTGGTAATCCTATTGATCATTCTTTATCACCCAAACTTCATAATTATTGGTTCAAAAAAAATAATATTGATGCCACATATGATAAAATTAAACTTGAGAATCATGAACTTAAAAATTTCATACAAGATATCAAGGAACAAAAAATAGCTGGTTGTAATGTGACTGTCCCTTTCAAACAAACTATTATCCCTTTTTTAGACAAATTAAGTCTAGAGGCAGAGCAGACCCAATCAGTAAACACAATTACTTTTGATAATGGTGATTTAGTTGGCCATAATACAGATATAGCCGGTTTTGATACTGCAATTAAAAAATTAAATTTTAGCATAAAAGGTAAAAAAGTTTTAATTTTAGGTGCTGGCGGTGTAGTTCCTTCAATAATTTTTGCCTTAAAAAATATGCATGTTCAAGAGATAAGAATTAGCAATAGAACAAGAGAGAAAGCAGAAAATATGAGAGCTTTATTTAATAATCTCAAAATTTTAGAATGGGGAAATTTAACTGATTTTGATATGGTAATAAATGCTACAAGTCTTGGTTTAAATAATGAAACAATAAATTTAGATTTTTCAAGTTTAGGAAATAATAAATTATTTTACGACGTAATTTATAATCCTCATGAAACTAATTTTCTGAAAATTGGAAAACAATTAGGACATATGGCAGAAAATGGAAAAACTATGTTTGTTTACCAGGCCCTAGAGGCATTTAAATTATGGCACAAGATAGAACCAAAAGTTAATACAGACATTTTTAAGCTTTTAGATAATGATTAGAATTTGCATTTTAGGAGATATAGGATCTGGAAAAAGCTTTGTAGCCAGGTCATTTGGTTATCCAGTATTCAATGCAGATGATGAAGTATCAAAATTATATCAAAAAGAAAAAAAAGTTTTTATTAAATTAAGAAAAAAACTTCCAGATTATATATTTTCTTTTCCAATTAAAAAAAAAGAAATTTCTAAAGCCATACTTTCAAATAATTTAAACTTAAAAAAAATAATTAAAATTGTTCATCCAGAAATTCAAAACAAAATGAAATTATTTATTAAAAAAAATAAAAATAAAAAAATGGTAATTTTAGATATTCCTTTACTTTTGGAAAATAAGATTAATGACAAGAAAGATATATTAATTTTTGTACAATCAAAGAAGCTGGAAATTTTAAAAAGGTTAAAAAAAAGAGAAAATTTTAATAGCAAAATTCTTAAAAAATTTAAAAATATTCAACTTCCACTTGATTATAAAAAAAATAAATCTCATTTTATTATCAAAAATGATTTTACTAAAAAATCTTTAAAAAAAAGTATAAAATTAATTTTAAGCAAAATTCTTAAATGAAAGAAATAGTTTTAGACACAGAAACTACAGGGATATCAGTAGAAGAAGGACACAGAATTGTGGAAATTGGGTGTATAGAATTAGATAATTTAATACCAACTAAAAAACAGTTTCATTGTTATCTGAACCCAGAAAGAAAAGTTTCAGAAAAAGCCTTACAGATTCACGGTTATACTGATAATTTCTTATCAAATAAAAAAAAATTTAACGAAATTAGTGATGAGTTTCTTGAATTTATTAAAGATAAAAGATTGGTCATTCATAACGCTGAGTTTGATTTGGCTCACATAAATAATGAACTTTCTTTATTAGGAAAAAAAAACATTAAAAATGAAATTGTAGATACATTATCCCTGGCCAGAGAAAAATTTCCAGGTTCATCCGCAAATTTAGATGCACTTTGCAAAAGATATAGAATTGATAATTCTAGAAGAGTGCATCATACAGCTCTTATAGATTGTGAATTACTAGTGAAAGTTTATATCAATCTAATTGATCAAAAAGAACCAACTTTAAACTTTCAAATAAATGAAAAACAAATTTATGAAAAAAAAAAAATTATAAAATCGTATTTTAAAGGAGTAGTTAAACCAACAGACGCAGAAATAGAAAATCATGAAATTTATTTAAGAAATTCTCTTAAAAAAAATTTTTTCTAATTAATTCTTTGATTATATAAATTTTCAAAATCTATTTTTTTCTCAAATTTAATTCCAGGATAACCAGAGTTGTGAAGTAAATTTAAAAATGATTTTTCAAGATCAGGATAAATTTCTGTTTGAACATCACAAAGAATAATTTTTTCTAATTCTTTCTTATTTTGAATTTCCTCGTTTATTTTTATTACAGTTGTATATAATATTTCAAAATATGATTTTTTCTTATCATCACTTTTATCTTCAAATTTAAGAGATGTATTGACTTCTACCATTTTATTTTTGAGTGGTTTAGAATTTATATCTACTTTCAACTTATATTTTGTAATCTTATCTTTAACATGAATATAAGTCTCTATATCTCGTGTTTCGCTTGAAATATCTTTAATAAATTTTAATAAAATTTTATAATTTTTTGTCATTTTCATCCTCTATATCTTCAAATTCCCCTTCAATGAAATTATTTTTTACTTTTTTTTTTTTAGAAAATTTTTTTGAAATTTTATTAATAATTAATTTTCTACTAAATGGAAAAATCAATAAAAAACCAATTAGATCTGTAACAAAACCAGGTATTATAAGCAGTAATGCTGCAAACGCTATTGCTGCACCCGAGATAACTTCGTAAGCAGGAGTTTCATTTTTACTTAATTGGGCAAAACCTGATTTAAGTGTGTTTAGACCCTCATATTTAGCGTAGTAAACACCAATTATTGCTGTCGAAAAAATGAGTAAAATGGTTATTATGGCCCCAATTTGCGAACCAATTTTAATTAAAAGATAAATTTCAACAACAGGTATCAGAATTAATACTAAAAAAATTGGGTTCATTTGTCCTTAATCTAAATTGCTGGTTGAAATTAATCAACATAGTAATTACTATAATCTGATGAGTCATAGTTTCGAGTATATAGACATAATTTTATTAGCAATGATTGCTGGATTTATTTTTCTAAGATTGAGAGGAATATTGGGCAAAAGAACTGGGTTTGAAGGAAAAGCCCCCTCACAGTTCAAAGAAGTGTTGAAAACAATAAATCAAGATCAGTCAAAAAAAATAAATGAAAATTTTGATGAGGAGGCTCAAAAAGAATTTTTAAAAGGTGCAAAGATTGCTTATGAAACAGTAATTACCGATTTTAGTGATAACGATAATAAAATTACAACAAGCAAACCACTTTTAAATAATGAAATTTACGATCAATTTAACCAAGCTCTTAAAGAGAGAAGTTCCAGAGGCCATTATGCAGAAATTACTTTTATTGGTGTAAATTCAGCAACTATTAAAGAGCATAAAAAAATTGGCAAATTATTAAATGTAACTGTAAATTTTATTGCAGAAGTTATTACATGCATTAAAGACAAAGATAAAAAAATTGTATCAGGTGATCCAGAAAAGATTAAGAAGATTTACGACACTTGGGTATTTTCAAGAGACATTACTTCTACCAACCCTAATTGGCAGCTTGTTAATATATTAACATAATTGACTGACAATATTTCAGATAAAGACAAAAAAGATTGGACTAATTTTATTAATAGTAATGAAAAATTACCCAACAAAGATTTCAAGCATAAAGAAAAAAAGAATTTCAAAATAAGGTCAATTGATTTACATGGATATTCTTTAGAAGAAGCTAACAAGACTATTGAAGATTTTATATATAAAGCACACTCAGAAAGAGTAAATAAATTAATTGTAGTAACTGGCAAAGGTTTGCATTCTGAAAATGAAAAAGATCCTTATGTTTCGAAAGATCTGGGTATTCTAAAATATTCCGTTCCAGAATTTATTTCTAATAATAATAGTTTAATGAGCATGATAAATGAAATTACCGATGCCAAAATAGAAGATGGTGGTGGGGGAGCCTTTTATATTTTTTTGAAAAAAAATAAATTTATAAAATAAATTTTGATAGATCTGTATCTTTTACTAAAGTATCTAAATTTTTATTAATATATTCTTTATTAATAACAATTTTTTCACCTGAACGATCGGTAGCTGTAAAGCTTATTTCGTCTAAGATCTTCTCAATAATAGTATGCAATCTTCTTGCTCCAATATTTTCAACAGTTGCATTTACCTCGGAAGCGATATTAGCTATAGCGTCTATTCCATCATCTGAAAATTCAAGATCAACATTTTCTGTTTTCAAAAGAGCCACATATTGTTTTATTAAACTAAAATCAGGTTCTCTTAAAATTCTTTTAAAATCTTCGCTAGTTAAAGCTTCTAGCTCAACTCTAATTGGCAATCTACCTTGTAATTCAGGAAGTAAATCAGATGGCTTTGCTAACTGAAATGCGCCAGATGCTATAAATAAAATATGATCTGTTTTTATTGGGCCATGTTTGGTATTGACAGTTGTTCCTTCGATTAAAGGCAACAGATCTCTTTGAACACCTTCTCTTGAAACATCTCCACCAACCCTATCTGTTCTTGCTGAAATTTTATCAATCTCATCCAAAAAAACTATTCCGTTATTTTCAGTTGAAAGTTTTGCTGCTTTAATGATTTTGTCTTGTTCAATTAATTTATCTGATTCATCATTAATTAAAATTTCATGAGACTCTTTTACCGTCATTTTTTTCTTTTTTTCTTTATTCCCCATTGATTTACCTATCATTTCCCCAATGTTGATCATTCCAACATTGGCTCCAGGCATCCCAGGAATTTCAAAAGAAGCACCACCAGAACCAGTATCACTAACAGCTATTTCGATTTCATTGTCATCTAAATCACCGTTTCTTAATCTTTTTCTGAAACTTTCTCTTGTTGCTAAACTTGCTTTTTTTCCAACCAAAGCATCTAAAACTTTTTCCTCAGCTGCCTTTTGGGCTTGAGCGAAAACTTCTTTTCTTTTTTTCACTTTTTCCATAGAGATGGCAATTTCAATTAAATCTCTTACAATCTGCTCGACGTCTCTTCCTACGTATCCTACTTCAGTAAATCTTGTAGCTTCTACTTTTACGAAAGGTGCTTCTGCTAATTTTGATAATCTTCTAGAAATTTCAGTTTTTCCAACACCAGTTGGTCCGATCATTAGAATATTTTTTGGCAAAACCTCATTTTTCATTTCACCTTTTAAAGCCTGTCTTCTCCATCTATTTCTTAGCGCAACAGCAACAGCTCTTTTCGCTTTGTTCTGTCCAACAACAAACCTATCTAGCTCTGAAACAATTTCTCTTGGAGATAATGAACTAACTAAAGAAGTTTCTTCTTTTTGATTTTTATCTTTTGGATGAAGTTGAGTTACGTTTGATTTATCCATTAAATTTTCTCAATTTTTACATTATCATTTGTGAAAACACATATATCTGCTGCTACCTTTATTGCTTTTTTTGCAACCTCCTCAGCTGACATGTTGCCCTCCATTAAAACTTTTCCAGCTGCTAATGCGTAATTACCACCAGAGCCTATTCCAATTACATCCCCTTCTGGCTCTAAAACATCACCAGTTCCAGAAATAATATAACTATTATTTTTATCTCCAACCGCCATTAACGCTTCTAATCTTCTTAAATATTTATCAGTTCGCCAGTCTTTTGCTAATTCAACAGCAGCTCTAGATAAGTTTCCCGCGTGTTTTTCTAATTTACCTTCTAATCTTTCAAATAAAGTTAGTGCATCAGCAGTTGATCCTGCAAACCCAGCTACTACATCTCTTTTTTCAATCTTTCTGACTTTTGAGGCTGTGCTTTTAACAACAGTATTTCCCATACTAACTTGTCCATCACCAGCAACCACTACTTCATTGTTTTTTCTAACTAGTACAATTGTTGTCATACCTAATAAATGGTAACTATTTTTGATACTTCAAGTGTATAGACTGATATTGATATAGTGGGATTATGTATGTATACCATTAAAAATATATGGCTAGAAAAGGAAAAGTATCTCGAAAAACAAAAGAAACCAGCATTAATGTTGAAGTAAATATTGATGGTAAGGGGAAATACCAAATTGACACTGGCATAGGTTTCTTAGATCACATGCTTGAGCAACTATCAAAGCACTCATTAATTGATTTAAAAGTTAAAGCTAAAGGAGATACTCATATCGATCTTCATCACACAACAGAGGATACTGGTATTGCAATAGGTGAAGCTTTAAAAAAAGCTGCTAAAAAATTTGTAGGAATAAAAAGATATGCACATACAGTTATTCCGATGGATGAAACATTAACAAGAGTTGCTATTGATGTTTCAAACAGACCTTATTTGATTTGGAAAGTAAAATTAAAAGTTGAGAAACTTGGCGAGATGGATACCGAATTATTTAAAGAATGGTTTCAAGCGTTCTCTCAATCTGCTGGTATTACAATGCACGTTGAAAATATTTATGGTGATAATAGCCATCACATTATTGAGTCTTGCTACAAAGCTTTAGCAAGATCTTTAAGAGCTGCATTAGAGATGGATCCAAGAAATAAAAAAAGTATTCCATCCACTAAAGGCTCATTATAAGTTTAATGAACGTCACAATTGTTGATTATAATTCGGGCAATATAAGCTCGGTAATTAACTCCTTTAAGGAGGTTGCTAAAGATAAAGTAAATATCGAGGTAACTTCAGATTTAAATAAAATTAAATCTTCAGATAAAGTAGTTTTACCAGGACAAGGTTCGTTTAAAAGTTGTATTGATGCCTTAAATAATATCAATGGATTAGTTGATACATTAAATGAATTTGCAATTAGCAAAAAAAAACCACTACTCGGAATTTGTGTTGGATTACAAATGTTTGCAGATATCGGATACGAAGAAATAGAAACCAAAGGGCTTGGTTGGATTTCAGGTAAGGTATCCAAAATAGATAATCAAAAAGGAAACTATAAACTTCCTCATATTGGTTGGAACCAAATAAATATTTTAAAAGATAGTAAAATTTTTAAACATATAGAAAATAATTCTCATATGTATTTTGTACACAGTTATGAATTTATTCCTGAAGATAAAAGTGTAATTTCTGCAACAACAGATTATTCATCAAATATTGTTTGTTCAGTTGAAAAAGAAAATATTTTTGGAACTCAATTTCATCCTGAAAAAAGTGATAAAATAGGATTACAAATAATTGAAAATTTTATAAATATATAAAGTGAAATTTTTTACTAAAATTTTGTTAATTTATTATTTGTTGATAGGAAACTGTTTCTCGAAAACATTAAATATTACCAGTGATTTTAAATTAGATGTTTCAAATGATGTTCATTTTCTAAAAATAGAAAATATAGATAATTTAAGTTCTGATCTTGAAATTTTAGAAGAGTATGGATTAAGTTTGTATGTAGTTGGTAACAAAGGTGTAATTGAATTTTTTGAAAAGTTTTTGAATGGATATAATTTAGAGGAGGAAGACTGGATAGTAGAGCTAGTTTCAAAAGTTGAAAAAAAGGCTCAAAAAACAAACAGTAGAAGTTCATTAGTTAGTTACACAAAGAAAGAAATTAAAAAAACCATGATTAAAAACAACTTAACCACCTGGGCCCTGGTTTTAGCTCAAGAAAGACCTTTTCAAAATACAGAGCTAGAGTTAGAACTTTCTAAGATTTTGGAGGAATTAGGAATTTATAACAAACTTTATAATTTAAATAAATCTGAACTAAAAAAATTTCAAAATATAATAAACAAAGAATTAAAAAAAAATTCTATATTTTCACCAGATGAGTACTTAACATATAAATTTGAGCCTTTAAAATTATCTAAAGATAAGTTTGATGATATTTTTATATCAGGAAAAGCAAATATTTCTGCAATCCTTTTGGATGAATTGAAATTTTCATATTCTGCAGAATACTATTTAACATTAAAAAACGAAAAAATATTTGGGATATTTCAAGAATGTATTTTTAATTGCTCAAATTTTGAGAGGAAATTTGGACAAATGATAAATCCTATTATTAATATTAATGGGGACAAAGAAACAAAAAATAAAAATATAAAAACAAATAATTCAAATATTGTTGATCAGCTAAATTCTTTGAATGAATTGTATAAATCTGGTGTATTAACAAAAGAGGAATTTGAAAAAGCTAAGAAAAAAATTCTCAATTAGATGAAAATATTTCCCGCTATAGACATTAAAGACAAAAAGTGTGTAAGGTTAGTTAAAGGAGACTTTAATAACAAAACTGAATATGAAATGTCTCCAATTGAACAAGCTGGGAAATACAAGGATCATGGTTTTAAAAACTTACACATAGTTGATTTAGATGGAGCTTTAACTGGAGAAACAGTTAATTTGGATATTATTCAAGAAATAGTAAAAAAATTTGATCTTAAAATCGAAATTGGTGGAGGTATCAGAAACTTTGAAAGTATTCAGAAATATACCGATGCCGGTGTTGAAAAAGTTATTTTGGGAAGTGCCGCAATAAAAGATGAAAATTTTCTAAAAAATGCTTGCGAAAAATTTCCAGATAAAGTTGCTTTGGGCTTGGATGCTAAAGATGGATATTTATCTGTTTCAGGTTGGAAAGAAAATTCAAATCAATTAACTTTAGATTATTTAAAAGAAGTAAATGATTATGGTGTAAGCAGATTGATTTATACTGATATAAATAGAGATGGGATGAAGCAAAGCCCTAACTTTGAGGAAACATCAAAAGTTGCTGAAGTATCTAATTGTCCTGTAATAATATCAGGTGGAGTTTCCTCAATTAATGATATTAAAAAAGCCAAGGAATTAAATAATAACAACATAGAGGGGATAATAGTTGGAAAAGCTATTTATGATGGCGATATTAAATTGGATGAATTAGTTAAGGAATTGGATGCTTAAAAATAGAATAATACCTTGTTTGGATGTTAAAAATGGACGTGTTGTTAAGGGAATTAATTTCGTTGATCTAAAAGATGCTGGAGATCCTGTTGAACAAGCTAAAATTTATTCTGATGGTGGAGCAGATGAAATTTGTTTTTTAGATATTACTGCTTCAAATGAAAATAGAGATATTATTTATGATGTTGTAGAGAAGACTTCTAGGAAATGTTTTGTACCATTGACTGTTGGGGGTGGTGTAAGAAGTGTTGAGGATATCAATAAATTGCTAAATTGTGGGGCAGACAAGGTATCAATTAATACTGCTGCAGTTCAAAATCCAGAAGTAGTAGTAGAAAGCTCAAAAAAATTTGGTTCACAATGTATTGTTGTTGCAATAGATGCTAAAAAAAATGGAGATAAATGGGAAATTTTTACTCATGGTGGAAGAAATAATACTGGCATTGATGCAATAGAATTTGCAAAAAAAATGGAAGATAGTGGCGCAGGCGAGCTTCTAGTTACTTCTATGGATAGAGATGGTACTCAAGTTGGTTATGATATTGATTTAATGTCTAAGATATCTTCAAAGGTAAATATTCCAGTAATTGCATCTGGTGGAGTTGGAAACTTAGATCATTTGGTAGATGGAATTAAATTAGGAAATGCCAGTGCCGTATTAGCTGCATCAATATTTCACTACGGCAAACATTCAGTAAAAGAAGCTAAGGAGTATTTGGATTCAAAAGGAATTCCTGTTAGAATTTAATATGCTTAATACATTAGAAAACTTAATAAAACTTGCAAGAGAAAGAAAATCTTCCCCCGTTGAAGGTTCATACACCAATAAATTGCTTAGTGATAAATCGTTGAGTAAATCAAAAGTTTTAGAGGAAGTTGATGAATTGATTGAGGCAGTTGAACAAAATTCAAATAAAATTCATGAGGCTGCTGATGTATTTTACCATTTGCTAATGTATTTAGAAGCTAATGATATTAAAATTGAAGAAGTAATGTCAGAGTTAGATAAAAGAAAAAAATGAGCTACGACGATAATAATATTTTTGCAAAAATTTTGCGTGGTGAGATACCTTGTAATAAAATTTATGAGGATGATTTTGTTTTATCATTTCATGACATTAATCCTCAAAAAAAAATTCATGCTTTAGTAATCCCAAAAGGCAAATATGTTGACCTAGATGATTTTAGTGCGAATGCTTCATCTCAAGAAATGGTTGGATTACTTAAAGGTATAAATATTGTTGCAAAAAAACTAGGTATTTCAACAGAAGTAGGCAAGGGCTACAGGGCTTTAGCTAATATAAGTGATCACGGTGGTCAAGAGGTCCCTCACTTACACTTTCATTTATTTGGAGGTGAAAGAGTTGGAAAAATGGTTGAGTGACAAAGAAAGTAAAAAGAAATTACCTAGAGATAACTTCTCTAGATGACCTTAAAGAAGGTGATAAACCTTCTGATGATTATTCATTAAATTTAATAGATCCAGTTGATTTTCAACTAAATAAATTCTTTTACAAAAATATAGGAAAACAACATAAATGGACAGATAGACTTACTTGGTCAGAAGAAAAATGGATAAGCTATGTATCATCCAAAAATGTGGAAACCTATGTATTAAAACATAAAGATGATCTAGTTGGATTTTTTGAATTAATTTTACATCAAGAGAATAATGAGATTGAAATTGCGTATTTTGGAATTTTAGAGGAATATCAAAACAAAAAAATAGGTTCCTATTTATTATCTGAAGCAATTAAAGAATCTTTAGTTAAAAAAAGTACTGAACGTGTGTGGCTTCACACATGCTCACTTGATCACAAAAATGCTTTAAATAATTATTTGGCTAGAGGAATGAAAATTTTTAAAACCGAAATCATAAATATTTAATTTCTTGCTGGAATCTTAAACAAATTTTTTGAGATTAATCTATTTTTTCTTATACCTGAGATAAATGTTATATTAAAATTTTGATACATATCTACATTTTGCCAACCAACTAAATTATAATTTTGTTTGTCAAAGAAAATACTAATTTCATAATCCTTTTCCTTTATAGTGTAGTTAATTAAATCTCCATCTATTACCCTTTCATTGAGTTTATATATTTTTTCAATTAAAAAATTTTTATCTAGAATTAAATTCAAAGGTGTTTTTTTTACTGGATATTGATAAAAACTGCTTCTAGTTTTCACAACTAGAAATCTACCATCTGAAACTAAAATTTTGTTATTACTTCTTGCATATTCACAAAAAATTTTTTTTGGATATTCAATAGTACATTGTCCATTTTCAATTTTTCCATTTATATTTTGTTCGAATTTGAAATCAAAATTTTCTGTATTTTTTAGGTTTTCTATAATTTTATCTTTTTCACTCGCACTAGCATTAAGTATAAGAATTAAAAAAAAGGTTATAAAAATAGAAACATTATAAAACATCTCTTTTACCAACATGATTTGCTTTACTTACAATACCTTCTGCCTCCATCATATCAATTATTCTAGCAGCTCTATTGTACCCAATTTGAAGCTTCCTTTGTAAAAAAGAAGTTGATGCTTTTCCTTCAGATCTAATGATTTCTACTGCTTGGTTGTAAAGTTCATCTTTATCCCCTTGATTTTGATTATCTCCAATTTCTTTTTCATCCGCAAAATTTAAAATTTCATCAACATAATCAGGTTCAGCCTGAGATCTTAATGAATTGTTAACTTTTTCAATTTCTATATCCGATACAAAAGGAGCATGAATCCTCACTATTCTATTTGCAGAGGACATATAAAGCATGTCTCCTTTACCTAATAGTTGCTCAGCACCTTGTTCACCAAGAATTGTTCTGCTATCAATTTTTGAAGTGACTTGGAAAGATATTCTAGTTGGAAAATTTGCTTTAATTGTACCTGTAATAACATCAACACTAGGTCTTTGTGTTGCCATTATGATATGTATCCCTGCTGCTCTAGCCATTTGAGACAATTTTTGAATATAATTTTCTATTTCTTTTCCTGCTACAAGCATTAAATCTGACATTTCATCAACTACAACAACAATATATGGCATTGGAAGCTTGTGTTTTGCGTTATAACCATCAATATTTCTAACTCCTTCTTTCGTCATTAGTCGATATCTACTTTCCATCTCTTTAACTACCCAACCGAGCACAGAAGCAGCTTTTTTTGCTTCAGTAATTACTGGGCAAATTAGATGTGGAATCCCCTCATAAGTAGAGAGTTCTAACATTTTGGGGTCAATAAGAATGAATTTACATTTATCAGGCGTATGTCGATAGAGAAGAGATAATATAATTGTATTTATACAAACTGATTTACCAGATCCTGTTGTTCCAGCAATCAATAAGTGAGGCATAGAAGACAAATCTCCAACAATTGGGTTACCAGAAATATTTTTTCCTAACGCTATAGGTAACTTTATATCTTTCTTTTTAAAGTCAGAGTGGCTTAAAATTTCTTTTAAATAAACATTTTCTCTACTATTATTAGGAAGTTCTATTCCAACAGTATTACTACCTGGAATAGTTGCAATTCTTGCTGACTCTGAACTAGTATTTCTTGCTATATCATCAGATAAATTAATTATCTTTGAAACTTTGACGCCTGCAGCAGGTTCAAATTCATTGAGCGTTACTACCGGTCCATGACTTATTTTTTTTATGTTTCCATTTACTCCAAAATCTAAAAGTATTTTCTCTAAAAATTCAGCACTATGAGTTTCGTTATTTTTTGAGCTATCTTTTTCCCTTTTTGTGGGTGCTTTTAATAAATCTAAATTTGGTAATTTAAATTTTAATTTATTTTCATTTTTATTTTCCGCTTTAATAAATGGTAAATCTTCTTGAATAAGATTTTTTATTTCATCTTGAGGTATGTATTCTTCAATTATTTCACTTTTATCAGTATAATTTTTTTCTTTCTTAAAAAAAATTTTATTTACAAATTTATAAAAATTAACTGGGTTAAAATTAATACTAATTAAAAATAATAATAATATTAAAATTATTAGTAAGTAATATGTTATATTTTCATTAATACTAATTAATGAATTTAGAAAAGTATGATTAAAATAATCCCCTATAAATCCACCATTACCGTTTACATAAAGCGTAAAGGAATTAGAATAAAAATAAGTTAAAAAAATAGATCCTAAAATAATATAAAGAACTGTAAAAAATAAATTTTCAATGATTAAAAAAAATTCCTTGTTCTTTAAAATATTAACTCCTGTTATTATAAAAGTAAAAGAGACTAAATATGAAATTAGTCCAATTGACTGAAAGAACAAATCGGATATAAAACTACCTTGGAAACCTAATAAATTATTAATTTCTGAATTATCTGGAAAAATGAAATTCGGATCATTTGGGGAATAACTCAAAAGAGAAGCGAATAACAATATACCTGCTAAAGTAATTGCTATTCCAAATATCTCCGCAAGTCTATTTAGCGTAAAATTAAGTAATAAATTAGCTGTTTTTTTTATATCCATATATATGAATCAATTTTACCACTTTGTATCATCTAATTTTTGTTGTTAAAATTAAAAATAATATGAGAGTTTGTATAATAGGCGATGGATTATCGAGCCTGACTTTGGCAAAAGCTTTAACTAATGAAAAAATTTATGTTGATATTTTGGCATATAAAAAAAAAAATTTGTTAAATAAGTCTAGAACAATTGGCATTTCAAAAAGTAATGTTGATTTTTTTAATACCAATATATTGAATGTTGAAAAAATTATTTGGAAATTAAAAAATATTGAAATTTATTCCGAAAATTTAAAGAATGAAAAATTACTAGAATTTAAATCAAAAAGTGATCAACTTTTTTCTATTTTAAGAAATCACCAACTTTATGAAAGTTTAGAAAAAAATTTATTCAAAAATAAATATTTTAAAAAAAAAATATTAAAAAATAATTTAAATTTAATAAAAAGATATGATGTTTTAATTAATACTGATTACTATCATTTATTTACAAAAAAATATTTTAATAAAAAAATTATTAAAAAATATAATAGTCTTGCATACACAACAACAATTAAACACGAAAAAATTTTAAATAATACTGCAATTCAAATTTTTACAAAGAATGGTCCATTAGCATTTTTACCCATTTCAGAAAATGAAACATCTATAGTTTATTCATTTATTAATGGACATAAATTTGAAAAGCCCAAGATTAAAGAATTAATTAAATTTTATAATTTAAAATATAAAATTTTAGATGTTAAAAAAATTTATTCTTTTGAATTAAAATCATTAATTTTAAAATCTTACTATCAAGACAATATTTTAGCTTTTGGAGATTTACTGCACAGAATACATCCTTTGGCAGGTCAAGGTTTCAATATGACTATAAGGGATATTAAAATATTAATGGAAATAATTAAAAAGAAAATTTCCTTAGGTTTAGCTTTAGATAGTTCAATCAACAAAGAATTTGAGCAAGAATTAAGACATAGAAATTTAATTTTTTCTAGTGGAATTGATTTAGTTTATGAATTTTTCAATTTTGAAAGAAAAATTAAAAATAATATTTTAAGTAAAACTGTTCAATTTTTGGGAAAAAATTCTAGAGTAAATAAAATTTTTACAGAAATTGCTGATCAAGGTGTTATTTTATAGTTTATTGAAGTGTAGTATTATTAAAAATATCATTAGTGTAGGTACTTAAAATTTCTGCTATTTTATTTTTTCTCACATCAAGATCTTTAGCTTCAAGTAACATCTGCTTTTCTTCAAGAGAAAAAGGAGATGCCATTGCCAGTGCATTAATTGTTTCGTTTAGACTTTGTTTCTCCAGAGCTTTCCAATTGATAATAAATCCTCTTTTCTCAAACAAAGATTTCAAATCTTTAAAAATTAATTCAAGATCACTAAATTTAATTTCTTCTTTCGGGTCATCTAAATCATGATAAAAGTCTTTAAAATCAACCTCATATTCTCTATACTTTTTAGATAATTTTATTTCCTTTAATGCTTTAAATCTAATTAATCCTTTTAGCTCGATTAGGAAACGTCCATCTTCTGTTTCTCTAAAACTTGTTATTTTGCCAAGGCATCCAACGTTGTGTAGTTTAGGTGGTGTTATATCGTTATTTGAATTATTTGGCTGTATCATTCCTATATATTTATTGGACTTCATACTATCGTTGATCATATCAATATATCGTGATTCAAAAATATTAAGAGGAACTGTGGTTTTTGGAAAAATAATAAAATTACTTAATGGAAATACCGGCACAATTTTAGGTAATTCTGATTTTTTCATTTTTATTTTAGTATAAATGTAATTCTAATTATAATAACAACAATTTATTTGTTACAACAAGTGGTAATATGGCTCATATTTTTTGTAGTCATATTTTTCTATTTTATCTCTAATTTGTAAAAAACTGTTTGTTTTAGTAAATAAATTGTTTTTTTTGTTATAATTGAAAATACTTTGATCCCATTCCAATTCACAAAAATTGAATATTTTTTTTGTCTCATTAGTTTTGTCAATCGATATTTTTTCTAGATCAACATCTAATATTTGATCTGGATATTTTTTTTTGAAAAATTCAATTATGATTTTGTAATTATTTGAATAATCAATTATTCTTTCTATTGAGTGAGACCAAGATAAATCTGGCATCATTCTTTGATAAATTCCTATTATTGAGTCATTAAAATTACGGAAAGTATGTAAAAATTTTGCCTTAGGAAAGAATTCTAGAATTATATCAATATTAAAAAAATTTTCTAATGACTTGTCGATGAATATTTGATTTTTTAAATCACCATATCTTACCATTAAAGATTTGTGAAATCTCTCTTTATTAATGATAAATTCAAAATTTTTAATTTCAAAATTTTCGGAATATATTTCAGATGCAATAGAGTCAAATATAGACATATTGATTGCATGTAATTCTCCAAATGAATGAACATCGTTTTGACTTTGTACAATCAATGACTCTATTAAAGTGGAACCAGATCTTGGAAGTCCTATAATAAATATCGGTTTTGAATTTTTGTAAATATTATCTACTAGATTTCCTTCATATTTTATTTTTTTATAATATTTCGTTATAATTTTATTATAGTAAAATTCAGACTGATTATTAAAATTACTGTTTGATTCAAAACATTGTTTGTGAGAAATTTCTAATAATTTAAGTTCTTCATTAATTTTATTTTGTTTTTTTTTGAATTTTGATAAAATAAAATTTATTAAGCATTTATCAAATAAATTTATTTGTTTATCATTCAATAAAATTTGTAATTTTTCAAAATAGAAGTTATTAATATTTTTTATATCTAGATTGAATAGACCATAGTATGATCTTACGTCATTTGGATTTTTTTTAATTAATTTTTCATATATTTTTTTTGCTTCAATAGTTTTACCTAAACCTTGTAAAACTTGAGCTATGCTATAAAGAATTTTAGAATTTCCAGGTTTAATTTGATTACATTTTTTGAAATAAAAAATACTTTTTTTGTGATTATTAAGCTCATAATAAACTTTACCTAAATAAAAAAATACATTTATGTTATCAAATCCATTTTTATTAAGATTTTCAAGATAAATTAAAGCTTTTCTTAATTCACCTTTTTGTAAAAAATTTTGAATAATTTGTTCCATAATATATTTTTATATTCTTAAATTTTTCTTAAAACTTATTTTTAATTCGAATATATTTATACATAGTCTATCTATAATATTACACAAATAGCCTCTTGCTATATTTTTAAAAAGCTACTAATTTTAATATATTATATAAGCGGGCATAGCTCAGTGGTAGAGCGTCTCGTTGCCAACGAGAAGGTCGAGGGTTCGACCCCCTTTGCCCGCTCCAATAGTGGAAATAAAAATGAGTGATTTAGCAAATAAAAAATGTGTTCCTTGTGAAGGAAATATTCCTCCTTTTAAACCAGATGAAATTCATAAATATTTAAAAAAAGTTGATGGCTGGGAAGTATTAGAGGATAAAATTGATGGATTCCATTTAATCAAAAGTTTTAAATTTGATAATTTCATTCAAAGTCAGAGTTTTGTAAATAAGGTAGGTGAAATAGCTGAAACAGAGGGTCATCATCCTGATTTATGGTTTGGATGGGGTTATGCAAGAATTAAAATATTCACTCATGCTATTAAGGGTTTAGCAGAGAGTGATTTTATACTAGCTGCGAAAATAGACAAAATTACTAATGTCTAAAGTGCCTTGTTTTTGAAAAAAGCAGAACCGTATTAGTTTCGTTTGCAAAATTAATTATTTCTTTGTCTCTTATTGATCCAGATGGTTGAATTACAGCTCTAACACCAGATTGTACTAATTTTTCAATACCATCAACAAAAGGAAAAAAAGCATCTGATGCAGCAACTAAATTATTTGTCCTTAAATTAAATTTATTCATTTTATTTATCGCTATTTTACAACTATCCAATCTACTTGGTTGACCAGATCCTATTCCAACAGTTGTTCCATTAGATGCTAATACTATTGCATTTGATTTAACATACCTGCAAACATTAAATGCAAAAATAAGATCTTTAAGTTGCTTTAATGTTGGTTTTCTTTTTGAGACAATTTTAAAATTTTTATTAGAAAATGATTCTAAATCCTCTGATTGTACCATTATATTTTGGTTAAATGATACATGCTTAAGAAGTTCTTTTGAGGTATAATTTGTTCCATCAATTAATCTCAAGTTTTTTTTAGCCTTTAATATTTTAACTGCACTATTATCAAATCCATTTGCTATTATTACTTCTAAAAATAACTTATTTAATTCTAAAGCCAAATTTTTAGTAATTTTGAAATCGCAAGAAACTATTCCACCAAAAGCACTTATAGGATCACATGAAAGAGCAGACTTATAACTTTCTAAATGATCATTACTGATAGAAACTCCACAAGGATTTGAATGTTTTACTATGACAGTTCCTTTTCCTTTTGGCAAAGATCTTGTGATAGTAATAGCACTAAATATGTCATTATAATTATTATAACTGAGCTGCTTTCCATAAATTTGTTTTAAATTTATATTTGAAGTAGTGGAATATATTGCACTTTGTTGGTGAGGATTTTCTCCGTATCTAAGTTGATTGACTAGATTTCCATGAAAAACTTTTTTTGTAGGAAAAATAGTATTTGTTTTTTTATTAAAATAATTTGAAATTACAGAGTCATAGTAAGCTGTTTCAGCAAAAGCTATCCTTGATAGTTTTTCCCTAAAATTTAATGAAGTAGCTCCTTTGTATTTTTTTAGTTCTCGAATTAATTCTTCGTACTGGTCGCTTGATGTTATTACAGTTACATCGTTATAGTTTTTAGCTGCAGATCTCACCATTGTAGGACCACCAATATCTATATTCTCTATAATTTTTTTATGGTTTTTTGTTTTTTTTAGAGTGTTTTCAAATGGATAAAAATTCACAATTACCAAATCTATATTTTCAAAATCATAATCTTTTAAATTTTTTAAGTGAGATTTTTTTTCTCTTTTATTCAAAATACCAGCATGTATTTTTGGATGAAGAGTTTTAACTCTACCATCTAAAATTTCTGGAAAATTTGTAAACTCAGATACCTCTTCACATTTAAATTTTAATCTTCTAATTTCTTTATGGGTTCCACCTGAACTAATTATTTTAATTTTATTTTTTTTTAAAATATTTAACAGAAATGTTAAGTTTTTTTTGTCAGATACAGAAATAAGAGCTGTTTTGATTTTTTTCATTGTAATTTACTGATCTCCCATTTTATAACCTGCTCTTTTTCATTATTCATACCTGAGATAAAAATATTTTGGTTTTCTTTGTACGAATTTTTATTACCGAAATATAATCCATTATCAATATTTATATCAAAGTTTTCACAACTAAATTTCCATCCTTCATCCTCTATTTCAATTAGTATAGATTTGTTATCTTGTGTTTTCATTACTTTTGAGTCTGGGTCAAGATGAAATCTAATATCAAATTTAATCTCTTTATTTGAAGCTTTCCTAAATAATTTATCATAGCCTATAAATTTCATTTGTTCTGGATAAAACTCAATTTCTCTCTCATAACTTACTCCAAACTTAGCTAGATACCCGTCATGTGCACCTGATATTTTCCAATAATTATTTTCAAAAACTATATTTTTTTTTGTAACTCTTAACCCTTTATTAATTAATAAATTATTTTTGTCATTTATAAAATTACATGATGAGTAATCTTCAATTGTTAAAGTGCAGTGCAATGAAGTACTTCTTGATAATTTATTAAATTTATTATTTCTATCTGAATAGTAACCAGAATTTGAAATTAATTTTTTATTATTTGAAAATATTTCAAATGATAAAGCACCCGCTTGATAGTCATTAGTAAATATTTTGTTAGGACTTGAGCCAATATCTGCAGCAATAATTATTTTCTTATTTCTGAGAATTGTATATCCACCAAGTTCATTAATTTGATTTTTAAAAGTATAACCAAATCTTTTTAAATATTGATCAAATTCTTTATTTTCAGAATAATAATTACCATTAAAAAAAATATCTTGTTTTATATTTTGCCATATGAAAGCGTAACTTGATCCCAAATAATAAATAGTTTCATCAATATATTCAGGAATTAAATTTTGTGATTCCTTAAACCATTCTCTAATAATTATAAAATATTTTAAATAAAATATTAATTGCCTGATATTTCTAGATTTTGGAAAACCCTGGTTATCAATTGAAGATTTAATAATATTTTTTAATAAATTTAATCCACTATCAAGATATTCTTTTTCATTTTTATAAGCTAATCCTGTTAAAATTATTGCAGCACACCCAATCATCTTATTTTCAAGGTCTTTTGGATTTTTTATTTCATTTAATAAATGGTTTGTTTGTTTCTGAATCATGTGATCAAATTTAGATTTATATTCTTTGTCACTATCCTCATAAGTAAGTTGGTGATTTGATAACCATGAAATAATTCTTTTTGACGTTAAATCAAATTCCCAACTCTTCTTCTGATATTTAGCGTTATTTAAAATCCAATTTTTTACAACTGTTTGAGTAGTTTTTTTTGAAGATTTTAAATCTAAGCTGAAAAACCAAAAAAAATTATTTAATTTTTCATAATCTTTTAAACTTAAATTATTTTTCCAAATTGACTCAATAGCAAAATCTTCAATTTTATATTTTTTATTTTGGAATTTAATTATCGATGAAAGTAAATGAGGACTTGGCTTATATTCAAAATTATTTTTAAAAGTTTTTGATATTTTTTTTTCGTAAAAATTAGAATTTTGATAAATTGTTTTAAGGTTTTTTTTTATATTTAAATAAAATTGACCTAAAATGTCTAAGAAATTTGTATTAATCATTAACTT
This sequence comes from uncultured Pelagibacteraceae bacterium, assembly GCA_902635665.1. GTDB lineage: Bacteria > Pseudomonadota > Alphaproteobacteria > Pelagibacterales > Pelagibacteraceae > Pelagibacter. Next base: position 28,132 of record CACPOX010000004.1, on the reverse strand, counting down.
ATTTTAATTTTAATAAATTAATATTTTTCCTTACATCTCCATTATTACTTTTGAATACAGTAGTGCCTGAAACAAGAATGTTTGCACCAGCATCAATTGCACTTTTGCAATTATCAAAATTTATGCCACCATCAATTTCTATGTCAAAATCTAATCCCTCTTTTTCTCTTATTTTCTTCAGGTCTTTAATTTTATATAAAACCTCTGGCATAAATTTTTGACCTCCAAATCCAGGATTTACACTCATAACCAGTACTAAATCTATTTGATCTAGCAAATCTAAAATTAAATCGATTTTAGTTTCAGGATTAAGTGAAACTCCAACTTTTTTATTTTTTTCTTTTATTTTTTTAATTGAATTTTCTAAATTATCAGTTGCCTCAGGGTGAATGGTAATTATATCTGCTCCAGCATCTGCGTAAGCTTCTATGTATTTATGAACTGGTGAAATCATTAAATGAACATCGAATTTTAATGAACAATGTTTTCGAAGAGCTTTAATCACCGGGGGTCCAATTGTTAAATTAGGAACAAAATGACCATCCATTACATCTACATGAATCATGTCAGCCCCACCTTCCTCAAGTCTTTTGATTTCTGAACTTAACTGACCAAAGTCAGCTGATAAAATTGAAGGTGAAATTTGTATATTTTTCATTGATTGCTAGATTAACTAGTATCAATTTTTAAAATTTAAATGAATTAAAAAATTGATAAATTTGTCTAGAAATTTCGCTCTCTAGAGGAAATGATAGCATACCCATCACCGAATAGCCTAAGATCCAAGGCATCAGATAAAATCTAATCATATAAAAGAACCATGCAACATATAAAGGCACGAGTGGTCCCACAATAAAAGAAGGTGTTATAGGTTTAAATAATTTTATTAAAGGATTTGTAAATCTAACGAATACCTTCATGAAGAAAAATTCAGAATTCTCTTTTTGAAATATATTCATTGCTACTCTTCCAATTAATGTCCACATAATAATTCCTAGAATGTAATCTGTCATATAGACTAATGGATGAAAGTTGGCAGACATTGAGTAATTTATATTTTATTATAAAAAGAAATTAAAGGGGCGAAATTAATCGCCCCTTTTAAAAGATTATTTATTTTTGGCCACTGATGATAGATGCACCTGCAGGTACTCTAGCATTATCTACCATTTTTTGAGTCGCAGCATCAGGTTTTGAAGTCATCAAACTTACAACAACCATAGCAATCAAACTCACAGTAGATCCAAGGATACCAAATGTATTAGAAACTATGCCTAATATTGCTGTACCCCCAGTTTCCATATAAACTAGGTATGCTGTACCTGATATCAATCCTAAGGCCATACCGGCAATAGCACCTTCTTTGTTAGCTCTTTTCCACCATATACCAAGTACAAGTGGCCAGAACAAACCGGACATCGCAAAATCAAATGCCCAAATTACAGCACCTAATATTCCTGTTAATTGCAAAGCAGCCATACTCGCACCAGCTACTCCAAATACAAAAAGCAATACCCTAGCAACAACTAATCGTTTTGCAGTCTCTGCTCTTGGATCTATCATTTTGTAGTAAACATCATGTGAGATAGCATTTGCAATTGCAAGAATCAAACCATCTGCAGTTGACATGGCGGCCGCTAAGCCTCCGGCAGCTACTAGACCTGAAATTACATATGGTAAGCCTGCAATTTCTGGAGTTGCTAATACAACAGCATCACCATTCATGAATAGCTCATTTAACTGAAGTATTCCATCTCCATCAAAGTCTTGTACAACCATTAGCTTCGCTTGGTTCCAATTTTGATACCAATCAAGTGCTTGAACTTCTGCAATTGATCTACCAATAATACCTGTTGGTAAATCTGGATCAATTAAAGCAAGCTTAGATAAAGTCGCTAACATTGGCGCAGAAGAATATAGTAAGAAGATAAAGAATACCGACCAACCTACTGATTTTCTAGCTGCTTTAACACTTGGGGTAGTAAAATATCTCATCATCACATGTGGTAATGACGCAGTTCCCATCATCATAGCAAGTGCTAATGAAATAAATTGCCAAGGTGTTGCATTAACTTCGGAGTGAGCCTTAGTAATACCAGCTAGTTTTTTCCACTCAGGCAGTGTGGCTAAAGCTTCTTTGGAGTTTTTAACAAATCCAAACTGCTCTTCTAACTCACCTATTCTAGCAACTTCATCAGCTAGCATAAAGTGTGGGAAGAAACCCGCACCAATGTTGTTGCTGATCCAGAATACTGGGAGTAAGTATGCAATAATAAGTACAATGTATTGTGCAACCTGTGTCCAAGTAACTCCTCTCATACCACCTAGCATCGAACATAATAAAATACTTGCTAAACCTACATATACAGCAATTTCAAACTCCAGATTTAGAGCAACAGATGCAATTCTTCCTGTCGCTGTAATCTGTGCAGTAACATAAGTAAATGATGCAACAGTTAATACTATAACCGCCATTAACCGAGCCCCGTTACCATTATATCTTGTACCCACAAAGTCTGGAACTGTGTAACAGCCAAATTTTCTTAAGTATGGAGCTAATAAAGTAGCAACTAATACATAACCACCTGTCCAACCCACAAGTAATGCCATATATCCGTAACCTTTAAAATAAATTCCACCTGCCATTGCAACGAATGAAGCACCAGACATCCAGTCAGCTGCTGTTGCCATTCCATTAAAAACAGTTGGAACTTGTCTTCCAGCAACGTAATAATTGCTTGCTTGGGCTGTACGAGATAGCCAACCAATAGCCGCATAGATGAAAATAGTGAAACCTACAAAACAAATACCTATTGCATCTTTGGTCATTCCCATCTGCTCACCAATTGCCATTAAAATTATGAAAGCTATAAAACCACCTGTATAAATTCCATAAATCTTAGGCAAATTATCTATAAAATTACCTCTAAACATTAATCTTCTCCTCTCTCGCTGAAGCCAAATTCTTCGTCAATTTTTTCTTGCCTGTTTGCAAACCAAAAAATAAGTATCACAAATATTGCAAGAGAACCCTGACAAGTGAACCAATATGTTAAAGGATATCCAAAAGGTCCAGTAACTTCATTCATCTGAGCTCCAAAGAGAAATATTCCCATTGAGAATATTGCCCAAATTGCCAATGTAACCATTAGCAAACCTTTGGTTTTATCCCAATGTTTTTCATTATTTGTTGCCATTTTAACCTCTCTATTTAGTTATAACTATAAAACCATAACCATTCTGAAGCAGAATAAAAGTATTAAAATTGGGCATATTAGGTTATTTTTTGCAATAAATTCCAATAAAAATAGACTTCTATGACTAATAAAAAACTTTCTTGGAAAGACTTATCTCTTAATGATTTTAGAGTTTATTTTTTTTCATTATTTAAATCTTTTATCCCCAAACAAAAAATTAAAAATTTTGATCAGTTGGAAAATTTTATTCAAACAAAATCTGCATGGGTATCGCAGGTCACGCTTTATAGTTATCTAAAAACTAGAATGGGTACCAGATATGTCCTTCATTTTGATAATGATGAGTTCATGAAATCTGTTAATGTAGCTAAGTGGAATATTTATGCGGTTGCGCTACAAGATTTAACTTTTTTTACATTTTCTTATTTAAAAGTTAACTTTAATTTTTCAGAGGAAAATATGGCTAAAGAAATTTTTTTTAAAATCTTAGATGATGAAACTACTAATGGCATGCCTACAAATATCATAAAGGAAGCAAAAAAAAATTTTGATGAAAGATTTCGTTTAGTTAACTGGGAACAGCATAATCAAGATCTTCCATTTAATCAAAGTGCTCTAGCATTATATAAATGGGCACCAATTGCAGAGGAATTAAAAACATTGGATAGAAAAATAGTTTTAAACTCTGTAATTTTAAAATGGGAGATAATTAAAAAAGAGTTTATAGAAAGAATACAGTTTTAAATATTTTTTCTATTATTAACTAAACTGTCTACAACACTTGGATCAGCCAAAGTAGTTGTATCTCCTAATTGACCATGTTCATTAGCTGCAATTTTTCTTAAAATTCTTCTCATTATTTTTCCAGATCTAGTTTTTGGTAGACCAGGAGTAAAGTGAATTAGATCTGGCGTTGCCAAAGGACCTATTTGTTTTCTAACCCATAATTTAAGATCTCTTTCAAGCTCTCCATTTTCTTTTTCCCCTACATTTAAGGTTACGTAGCAATATAAACCATTGCCTTTAATATCATGAGGATAACCAACTACAGCTGCTTCAGCTACTTTAGGATGAGCTACAAATGCACTTTCGATTTCAGCCGTTCCTAAATTATGGCCAGAAACTATAATTACATCATCAACTCTTCCTGTAATCCAATAGTATCCATCTTTATCTCTCCTACAGCCATCACCAGTAAAATACTTTCCATTAAATTGAGAAAAATATGTATCAATAAATCTTTGATGATCACCATATACTGTTCTCATTTGTCCAGGCCAAGATTGCGAGATACAAAGCCTCCCCTCACCAGCACCTTTTATTTCTTTACCGTTCTTATCAACAAGTATAGGCTTAATTCCATAGAATGGTTTTGTTGCAGAACCAGGTTTTAGAGGAATAGCGCCCGTTTGAGGAGCAATCATTATACCTCCAGTTTCCGTTTGCCACCAAGTATCGACAATTGGGCATTTAGAATTACCCACAGTTTTATAATACCACATCCAAGCCTCTGGATTTATTGGTTCTCCTACCGTTCCTAAAAGTTTAAGAGATTTTCTTGAGGTTTTTTTAACTGGTTTATCTCCCTCACGCATTAATGCTCTAATTGCAGTTGGTGCAGTATAAAAAGTATTTACTTTATATTTATCAACTATTTGCCACCATCTAGAACTATCAGGATAATTTGGAATTCCCTCAAACATTATTGTCGTTGCACCATTCGAAAGAGGTCCATAAATAATATAACTATGTCCAGTTACCCAACCAATATCAGCAGTACACCAGTAAATATCTTTTGGTTTATAGTTAAAAATATATTGATGTGTCATTGATGCATAAACCATATAACCTCCAGTAGTATGAAGAACTCCTTTAGGTTTGCCAGTTGAGCCAGATGTATATAAGATAAACAAAGGATCTTCTGCACTCATTTCTTCTGGCTCACAATGGCTCGATACATCCTTTATCAAATCATGATACCAAACATCTCTATCGTTATGCCAATGTACATAATTTCCAGTACGTTTAACCACAACACATTTTTTAACATTAGGACAATTAACTAATGCATCATCAACTGTATATTTAAGTGGAATAGTTTTACCACCTCTTACACCTTCATCAGCTGTAATAATATATTCAGACTCACAGTCATTGACTCTACCAGATATGGAATCTGCGGAGAACCCTCCAAAAATAATTGAATGAACTGCACCAATTCTTACACAAGCTAGCATTAAAATTGCTAGCTCTGGTATCATTGTTAAATAAATTGTTACACGGTCACCTTTTTTAATTCCCAATTTTTTTAAACCATTTGCTGCTTTAGAAACTTTCTGGTGAAGTTGTTTATAAGAAATTTTTTGACTATCTTTTGGATCATCTCCTACCCAAATGATTGCAGTTTTATCTTTTTTATCTTTTAAATGTCTATCAATACAATTTGCAGAGGCATTTAAAGTTCCATCTTCAAACCATTTAATTTTTACCTCTTTTGTACTGTATTTTACATCTTTAATTTTTTTATATGGTTTTATCCAAGTAATTCTTTTTCCCTCTTTTCTCCAAAATTCATCATTACTCTTTATAGATTGAGAATATTTTTGTTGATATTTAATTTTATTTGCTAAGCTACTTTTAATCCATTCTGGTTTTGTTTTAATAACGACTTCAGGAGCTGTATTTCCGCTTTCTTTTTTTGATTTAATTCTTTTTTTTACTTTTTTAGAAGATCTTTTTCTAACTTTAGATCTTCTCTTCACCTTTTTTGAGGTTTTTTTTCTAACTTTAGACTTTTTTTTTCTTACCTTGCTTTTCTTTTTCTTTTTTTTTGGCATAGGATAATTTTTTTTTTAAATTCTACTCATGTTATTTATAATTTTCCAGCTTTTATAATCAACAGGCATTACAGAAAGCCTGCTTTGCTTTATAAGAGCTAAATGGCTTAAATCCTTATTTTTTTTAATGCTTTCGAGTGTTATAGGCTTTAAAAATTTAGACTTAAATTGAACAGTAACGGCAACAAACTTCCCTGTTTTGTCTGTTTTATCTATATAAGATTCTTTAATAACTTTTACTATTCCAACTATCTCTTTTCCAATATTTGAATGATAAAAAAAACATAGATCTCCTTTCCTCATACTTTTTAAATTTTTTGCAGCTTGATAATTTCTGACACCATCCCAAGGTGAACCTTTAATTCCAGCTTTTTTTTGCTGATCAATTGACCAAACATCTGGTTCAGATTTCATCAACCAATATTGCATTATAATTGAACTCCAGCACCTTTAAGAAAAGTTGCATCTTCATCTAAAGGCCATCTAGGTTTTGCTGGATAATCTAAATTATTAAATTGATTTATTTTAAATTTTTCTAAACCTACCATTGCAATCATTGCTGCATTATCTCCACAAAACTCTATAGGTGGAAAAATACTTTTATAATTATTTTCTTCACATAGATTAATTAACATAGACCTAATTTTTTTATTTGCTGCAACTCCTCCAGCAACAACGAAAATTTTTTCATTTAATTCATTTATTTTTTCAAATTCAGTAAAAGCAATCTTTGTTTTTTTATATAAAATTTCCTCAATTGTTTTTTGAAAAGATGCTGCAAGATCATATTTATCTTGTTCTGATTTAATTGTTTTGCTTATTTTTAACACGGCAGTTTTTAGACCTGCAAAAGAAAGATTGCATCCTCCTTTGCTAAAAATTGGTTTTGGCAAATCATATTTTTCTGGATCACCTTTTTTAGCTAAAATTTCTATTTGAGGTCCTCCTGGAAATTCTATTCCTAAAAGCTTTGCCGTTTTGTCAAACGCCTCACCTAATGCATCATCAATAGTTGTTCCTAATCTTTTATATTTACCAAGGTTCTGAACACTTAAATATTGTGAGTGCCCACCTGAAATTAAAAGAAGTAAATATGGATAATTTAAATTTGTATTTAGTTTTGGACTTAGAGCATGTCCCTCTAAATGATTAACAGCAATAAAAGGTTTATTCATTGCTGTTGCGAAAGCTTTACCAAAACTTAACCCAACTGATAAACAAACAATTAATCCAGGACCAGCGGTAGAAGCAACCGCATCTATTTCTTCAATTTTTCTTCCACTTTCATCAATAGCTTTTTTGACAATCCAATCAATTTTTTCAATGTGTGAACGTGCTGCTAGTTCAGGAACTACACCACCAAACTCCCTATGAACCTCCACTTGACTAGAAACAATGTTGGATAAAACTACTGGGAATCCTTCTTCATTTTCAGTTATTAAAGAAGCTGCTGTTTCATCACAACTAGACTCTATTCCAAGAATTAAGGGTTTTTTGCTCATTCAAATAGTTTTTAATAATTGTACAATCTTTATACAAGTAAGAAATAATTTTTTATGAGAAAAAAAATAATAATTGGATCTAGGGGTAGCAAGCTTGCCTTACTTTATGCTCAACAAGCTAAAGATAAGATTATTGAAAATACCGACCTTGGCAATGAAGATATTTTAATTAAATCAATTACAACCAAAGGTGACGAAGTACAGGATATTAGATTATCTGAGCTTGGTGGCAAAGGTTTGTTTTCTAGTAATATTGAAAAAGAACTTCAGTTAAAAAATATTGATATTGCAGTCCATGCACTGAAAGATATGCCTGCTAATGAAACAAAAGGATTAACAACAGACTCTTTCCTAGAAAGAAATGACCCTAGAGAGATTTTAATTACAAAGAACAAAAAAAAACTTAAAGACTTAGATCAAAAGTCAATTGTTGGTACTTCATCATACAGAAGAGAATTTCAAATAAAAAAAATTAGACAAGATTTGAACTGTAAACTAATTAGAGGAAATGTAGATACCAGAATTAGAAAATTGAATGAAGGGATGTATGATGCAATTATTTTGTCTTATGCTGGTGTCAAATTTTTAAAATTTGAAAATGAAATCTCAGAAATTTTTTCAGCTGAAGAAATAATTCCTAGTGCAGGACAAGGCGTTATTGCTCTTCAGTGTAGGGAGAATGATGATGAGACAATTTCTATTTTAAACAAAATTAATCATGAGGAAACACATAAAAGAGCTCACCTTGAGAGAAATATTTTAAAAGTTTTAGATGGAGATTGTGAAACAGCAATTGGTGCTCATTCAGTGGTTGATGGAGATAAGATTATAGTGGAGGCTGAACTTTTTTCTTTAGATGGTAAACAAAGGTTTTATGAAAAAAAAGTTGGTAATTTGAATGAGTTTAAAGAAATTGGTAAAGAGATTGGAATACTTTTAAAAACAAAATCAAATAATTCATATAAAAGATAATATGCATATTTTGTTAACTAGACCACTCGAAGATTGCTCAGATATGATATTAAAATTTCAATCCTTAGGCCATCAAGTTTCTCATCTCCCATTAATAAGAATTGAAAAGGTTAATTATGAAGAAATTAACTTTTCTGAATATGGTGGAATTGTTTTTACTAGTGCAAATGCAGTAAAATTTTTAAAAACAGTAAAATTAGATAAAAATATTAAATGCTTTTGTGTTGGAAACGCTACAGAAAACAAAGCAAGAAGTGTTGGTTTTCAAAATACAATTGCGGCTGAAGGAAATGTTACAAACTTAAAGGAGTTGATTATACAAAGTTATGAGTCCAAAAATAAAGAATTACTTTACATTAGTGGTGAAACAATATCGGTTGATTTAGATCAACAGTTATTAAGCGAAGGTTTTAAGGTAAAAAGAATTATTAATTACAGAGTAGATCATAATCAAAAATTTGATGAGAAATTTGTTAATGAATTAAAATTAAATATGCCTGATATGGTCTATGTTTACTCTCAAAATAGTGCGTCAAGTTTCTTAAATTTCATAAAGATTTACCAAACCGAAAATTTATGGATGAATACAAATTTGATGTGTATAGGCGAAAAAACCTCGTCAATACTGAACGAAATCAAATGGAAAAAGATTTTTCTTTTTAACCCTGGAGAAGAAGAGTTTTTGTTATATAAAATTTAGAAATGGAATTAATTAATAATTTTTCGGAGATATTTTTATCAGTATGGAATAAAGGAATTCTTGGTGTTGATATTTTTCAAATCTTAATTGGTATTGGAATATTTTTACTATTCTTAATTTTTAGAGGTCTAATAAGCAAATTAGTTATTAAAAAATTAGAAATTATCTCGAAAAGAACAACGAATAAATTAGATGATACTTTTGTTCAATCACTTGTAGGTCCAGCAAGATTTTTACCAATTGTATTAGGATTTTTTATTGCAAGCTACTACATGACTTTCTCACTAGAAGGAAGAGAAGTGGTAGATACAATTAATAGAACGCTGATCACTATTTTAATTTTTTGGGTAATTCACCAAATCATAGAACCAATCTCATACATACTTAGTGGTTTAGACAAATTGTTAACAAGAGAACTTATTGGCTGGATAATTAAATCACTAAAAATTTTAATTTTTATTTTAGGTTTAGCAGCAGTTTTAGAATTGTGGGGAATTAAAATAGGTCCAATCATTGCAGGTCTTGGATTGTTTGGTGTTGCTGTAGCATTAGGGGCACAAGATTTATTCAAAAATTTAATATCAGGAATTTTAGTTTTAGTTGAAAAGAGATTTAAAATTGGAGACTGGATAGCTGTCGAGGGTATTATTGAAGGTGTAGTAGAAAAGATTGGATTTAGATCAACAACAATTAGAAAGTTTGATAAATCTCTTGCTATTATTCCAAATTTTCAATTTGCCGAAAATGCAGTTGTAAATGTAAGTGAAACTTCAAATTGGTTAATCAGTTGGATTATTACACTTCAATATGACACTACGGTAGATCAGTTAAAAAAAATTAGAGATGAAATCGAAAGTCATATTAATTCAAGCGAAGATTATAATACCACAATTGGAGTTGCGGTAAGAGTTGATAAATTTTCTGATAGTTCAATAGATATGTATGTAAGATGCTTTACAAAAACAGGAAGTTGGAATAACTGGCTTGATGTAAAAGAAAGATTAGCAATTGCGATTAAGGAAATTGTAGAAAAAAATGGTGCTTCATTTGCTTTCCCAAGTCAGTCGATTTACGTTGAGAAAAAATAATGCAATCTTTGTTAATTTTATTTGATAATTTAATTAGTTTTTTTATTTGGATACTCATAATAAACGTAGTCCTAAGTTGGTTAATAGGGTTTAGTATTTTAAATGCTCAAAATAAGTTTGTTTATATGGTATATGAATTTTCCTATAAAATTACGGCACCTCCGTTAAATATTATAAGAAGATATTTGCCAAATTTTGGATCAATAGATATTTCTCCTGTATTGTTAATTTTTTTGCTTTATTTCATAAGAAATTTAATATTTGAATATTTTGGTTAATCTTAATATTGCATTGAAAATTTTATTCTAAATGTGTAGTAACCTTTAACTTAATAATTATTTTAGATTATGATTTTAATTGATGGAAAAAAAGCAGCTGCTGAATTAAGAGCAGAGCTAAAGCAAGAAGTTACAGAGTTAAAAGCAAAACATAATAAAGTACCAGGTTTAACTGTTATACTTATTGGTGATTTAACACCTAGTCAGATTTATGTAAGAAATAAAGAGAAATCGGCAAATGAGGTAGGGTTAAAATCGGAAGTTATTAAATATCCAGACTCAGTTGAAGAAAAGACTGTTTTAGAAAAAATTAAAGAATTAAATAGTGATGAAACTGTTTCAGGAATTTTAGTTCAACTTCCTTTACCTAAACATATTGATAAACAAAAAGTTATCGAGGCAATTGATCCTTCAAAGGATGTGGATGGATTTCATCCAATGAATGTAGGTAATCTTTCATCTGGTTATGAGAGCTCGGTACCTTGCACACCGCTTGGATGTTATTTGTTGATAAAAAAAATTGAACCAAATTTAAGCGGAAAAAAAGCTGTAGTTGTAGGTAGATCAAATTTAAATGGTAAACCAATGACACAACTTCTTTTAAAAGAAAATTGCACTGTAACTATAACTCATTCAAAAACTAAAGATTTAAAAGCTGAATGTTTAGAGGTAGATATAATTGTTGCAGCTGTAGGTATACCCGAACTTGTTAGAGGAGATTGGGTTAAGAAAGATACTATTGTTATTGATGTTGGTATAAATAAAACTGACAACGGTATAGTCGGTGATGTTCATTTTGATGAAGTTTCAAAAAATGCAAAAGCACTTACACCAGTTCCAGGCGGTGTAGGTCCAATGACCATTGCTTGTTTGCTTAAAAATACGATTGACTGTTTCAAAAGATCGCAAATTTAGTAATTAAACCATAAGCTGTAATCTGTTAATTTGTTAGGATGAAAAAACCTAAGCGACCATACAGATTTGGTATAATTTTTTTGCTTCTTACTGTTCCACCTATTGGGGCAACTCAGCTAGGTTGGTATTTGCATGACAAGCAAACTGGTTTTGACTATGGTATGATTGTAGGTACAGTATCAGTAATATACGCTGCATATTTAATGTATGAAAAAAACTGGCGTGAAGAAGATGAAGATTAAATTATGGAAAAAATAATTTTTTTTGGATTGGTTATTCCTATTATGGCTTATGTTTTATACTTAGGCGGAATGGCAATTATGAATGGTTTTAAATCTAAGGAAGCTAATAGAGCTGAGAAAGAGGAAGCTGAAAGTGAGGGTGGGGAGACAAGCGAGGCTTCTGATGAACAAAGCAGCAATTTAAGTGATGAACTTACTAAATTGAATGATTTAAAAGAAAAAGGAATTATTTCTCAAGAGGAATTTGAAAAAGCCAAAAACAAACTATTAAATAATTAAATAGTTTAATCATGTTCAAGGAATTTAAAAAAAAATTTGTTAAGGTAAAAAAGGGTAAAATATTTTGTAGATTTAAAGGTAATGGTCCTCCTTTATTGCTACTTCACGGATATCCACAATCACATGTAATGTGGCACAAGACTGCCCCTGAACTTAGCAAATATTTCACGGTAATAGTTGCTGATCTTAGAGGATACGGGGACAGTTTGGTTTTGCCTGGTGGAATTAATCATAAAAATTATTCTAAAAGAGAAATGGCAAAAGATATGGTTCAGTTGATGAATAAATTAAATTTTAAAAAATTTTTTGTTGCTGGACATGATAGGGGTGGAAGAGTTGCACACAGAATGGCAAGAGATTATAGAAATAAAATTATGGCTTTAAGTGTATTAGATATTTGTCCAACTCTTGATATGTACGAGCATACAAATATGAAATTTGCAAAAGGATATTTTCATTGGTTTTATTTAATACAGCCTGCACCTTTACCGGAGAAAATGATAATGGCAGACCCTAAAAGATGGCTACATAGTCGGTTTAATAGGTCATCTAAACGTGCGATTGGAAGAGTTGAAGATGAATATTTTAGAGCCTTTAAACAAAATAAAAGAATTCATGCAACATGTGAAGATTATAGAGCTGCGGCGACTATAGACTTAGAGCACGATAAAAAAGATAGAAATAAAAAATTAAATATTCCTATCCAAGTTTTGTGGGGAAAAAAAGGAGTAGTTGGAAAGCAATTTAATTCGATTAAAATTTGGCAAAAATATACAAATAAAAAAATCTATGGTGCAGAAATTAACTCAGATCATTTCATTCCAGAGGAAAGTCCTAAACAAACTATAAATCACCTAAAAAAATTTTTTCTAAAAAATGTTAAAAATAATTCCAAATAAAAAAAATATTGGAGCAGAAATAATTGTAAATTTAAAAGATATTTCAAATAAAGATATTTCAAAAATCAAAAAAGCACTGAATAAATATGGAATGTTATATTTTAAGCAACAAAAATTAACTTCTAAACTTTACATTAAGTTTGCAAAATATTTTGGAAATTTAGCCAACTATCCAAGACTAAAAGGTTTAAATAAAAAATTTCCTCAAATTACAGTGGTGCAAAGAAAATCAACTGATAAAGGACCAAGTTTTGGTGAACAATTTCATACAGACTCGATTTATACAAAAAAGCCGCCAAGATTTACAATGTTACTTTCTAAACTTGTACCAAAAAAAGGAAAAGCTAATACAGAATTTTGTTCTCAATATCTTGCTTATAAAGAATTACCAAATCCAATAAAAAGAAAATTTAAAAATATTAAAGGTAAATATTCCTCTGAGGGTCCGATTTCGGTTACAACAAAAGAAAGAGTAAAAGAAAAAGGAAAAAATATTAAAGAACTTCAATCTTCACATAAAATAATTAGGAGAATCAGTACAAATTATTCGATTTATTGCAGTCCAGGACATTTTGTTGGTTTTAGTTCAAAGATAAAAAATCAAGAAAAGTTCAAAAAATTTTTATTTAATCATCAAATTAAGAAGAAGTTTCAATTTTCATTGCCTTGGGAAAAAAATCAATTGGCTATATGGGATAACAGATCTATGCTTCATCAGGCAACACCCTTTAAAGGAAATAGAATAATGCATAGAATAACGATTAAATAATTTATGTTCACAATTTTTTTAGGACTGACTCCATTTATATTTATTACTTTTTTAGGTTTTGTATTTGGTAAGTTTAAAATCTTAGACCTTAGTCATGCTAAAATTTTAAATCTTTTTTTGTTCTATATTGCAGTTCCGGCATTGATAATTAAACTAATAGCACAAAATGAAATTGGACAAGTAGATTTTCAACAAATTTTTTCTTATTTAATTATGCAATCGATATGTGGAATTATCGCTTACTTAATTACTTCAAAATATTTTAAAAGATCAATCCCAGAGTCAATTATTTGGGCTTTAACAGTTGCATTATCAAACCATGTGACTTTGCTTTTGCCAATAACAGAAATTTATTTTCAACAAAATATAATTACACAAGTTGCAAGCATCATATTAATGGATGGTATAATTTTATTATCTATAATTGCTTTTTTTCTTGAATTATCTACAAAAAAAAATGTAAATTTATTTAATTTTATTAAAAATTTATTTTTAAACCCATTTATTCTTTCAATAATTATTGGTCTATTATTTTTATTATTAAATTTTAATATTGATCAAACACCAATTGAATACACTTTGTCTAAACTTGCAGCATGTGTTTCACCAGTTGGATTGTTTGCAATTGGCATAATTCTTTCGTTTTATACTAAAAATGTAATTAATAAATTATCTGTTTCTATTTCGGTTTTAAAATTAGTCATTTCCCCGATAATTTTATTGTTAATTGGATTAGTGATTTTTAATGCAGGATTGCCAGCTGAAATACCAGGTGCTTTCTTTGTGAGTGTTGCGCCTTGCGGAGTTACTTCTATAGTTTTATGTGCTGCTTATAATGTAAGTCCCGAAAATATAATTAAAGCAATTTTTGTCTCTACTATTGCTTCTATAGGGACTATATTTTTTGCAATTAAGTATTTAACTTTATAACAATTTATTTAGAGGACTAACTTCTCCAATTTTAAAAATAATTGCATCTTCTTTATTAAAACCATATTTTTCAGCACTATCTTTAAATCTAATTGGGGGTTCCATAATCGGCTCTAATGACAAAACAAATGTTCCCCAATGCATTCCTAATACTTTTTTACTTTTTAGGTCTTGTGCAACATTCAGGGCTTCCTCTGGTGTAGTATGATAAATAGTTTTATCAAACATTGGTTTGAAATTATAAGCCCCAATATTAATCATTGTCAGATCTATAGGACCATATTTTTCACCCAGTTCTTTGTAGATTTCCCCATATCCAGTATCACATGCAAATAAAATTTTTTTATTTCTATATTCTATAAGAAAATTACCCCACAAAGTTTTATTAGTATCTGTTAAACTTCTCTTTGACCAATGAACTGCAGGAAGTAAAGAAATTTTCAAATCCTCATTTATAATTATTTGATCATACCAATCCATTTCATTTACATCTTTATATCCTTTAAAATATTTACCGAGGTTTAATGGCGTTAATACTTTTGCTCCCTTAAAAGGAAAATTTCTAATTGTTGACATGTCCTGATGATCATAATGATTATGAGTGAGTAAAAATATATCTGTTTGGGGTATCTCATTTAATTTTATTGCGGGATTAGTAAATCTTTTTGGACCGAAGATAAGTGGTCCAGCGTTCTTTGAAAATACAGGATCTGTTATAATAGTGGTTTTACCTAATTTTATAAGGTATGTCGCGTGACCTATCCAAGCGATATAATCATTATCTTTATATTTTTCTAAATCAGCTAATACTTTTTCTTTTTCAATCACATGCTCTTTTGGATATGATAAATTAACTTTTTTTCTTAAATTACTGAAAGTTCTATAAGAAAATTTTCCTGACCTTGATATTATAACTGGAGATCCTTTTGGATTTCTGAAAGTACCATCAGGCAAATGATGATAAGGTCTCTCTTTCATATTATTTTTTTTTCTCCATTAACCATAAGCTATTTTCCGCAAGAAAATATATTTTTCCATTAACAGGGTGAACTTGTATATCTCTTATTCTTCCAATTTTATCTTTGAAAATAATTGTTTCTTCAATGTTAGATGAATTTTGAAAGTTTAATTTTCTCATTGATTTATCTTTTAAAGAAGTAATGAGCGCTTCTCCATTCCATTCATTAAATTCATTTCCCTTATAAATAGTTATAGCACTTGCTGCTATTGAAGGTACCCAGTATTGGATTGCCTTAGTAAAACCTGGTTTCCATTTAGGTCCAATCTTTGACCCTGAATAATTTGTTCCACCCCAACCTAAAATTTTCCAACCATAATTCTCTCCCTTTTTTACTTCACCAAACCAATCACCACCTTTTGCACCATGGTTGCTTGCATAAATTTTTCCATCAAAAGAGGAATAGGTTAGACCTTGAGGATTACGAACACCAATTTGATAAATTTCTGGTAACCAATCTGATTTACCTTCAAACTTAGGGTTATCTTTTGGAATACTACCATCTAAATAAATTCTGATAATACTTCCAGGATGGCTAGTCGGATCTTGAGCAATCATGCCTCCACCTCTTTCACCAGTTGATGCAAAAAGATAATTATCTTTTATAGCTAGTCTTGAACCGAAATGATAACCAGATTCTATTGGTGGTTCAGCTTGAAATATATTTTTAAAATGTAAATTTTTTTTATTTAATTCAGCTTTTGCAATCGAGGTGCTTGTTTTCCAATTTCCTCTATTTTCAGAATAAGAAATCCATAAGGTATTACTTTCATAAATAATGTCTAACAAGCCGCCTTGTCCATGTACAAAATAATTTAAGTTGTGTTTTACTTCATAAACTTCTTCAGAAGTAATATTTACTATTTTTATTTTTCCAGTTTTTTCAGTGATGATAAGCTCATTATCACTTATAAAAGATGATCCCCATGGATCATTTAAATCTGCTAATTTTTTAAAAGTAAAATTTTCAGATAAACTTTTAGATGAAAATAAAAAAAAGAAAAATATTGATAGAAAATATTTGATCACTTTATGAAAGCTTAGACCTACCACCATCAACAGCAATTATTTGACCTGTAACCCAAGAACTATCTTCGGTTAGCAAGAATTTAGCAAGAGCAGCTGAGTCCTTACCTTCTCCTAATCTTTTAAGAGGGTGTGCTTTTGCAATACCTTCAGCTATAGCAGTATTTTTTAACATTGGTTCTGCTATTTTAGATTTAGTTAAACTTGGTGCCACACAATTTACTCTTATGTTTGGTGCAAATTCTGCTGCAAGAGAAACCGTCAATCCTTCAACAGCTGCTTTTGCTGAAGCTATTATTGCATGATTAGTAAAACCTCTTTGAGCAGCAACAGTAGAAAATAGTACTATCGAACCTTTGTTTTTTTTTAAACTTTCTTGAAATCCTTTAATAGCCTCTACAGCAGAATAAAGATTAAGTTTCATGCATTTTTGAAAGTCTTGTTCATTTACCATTCTTAATGGTTTCAAATCAATCGAACCCACGCAATAAGCTATACCTTTAATTTCAGAAATATCTGATTTAACTTTTTCTATAAATCCATCCTCTAAAACATCTGCAACGGTATGTGAGCATCCAAGTTTTTCAGAGATAGAATTAAGTTCACTTTCATTTCTTGCAACTAAATGAATATCATTTCCAGAGTTTTTTAATTGTTCCGACAAACTGGATCCAATAGAACCTGTCGCACCAAAAATTACATATTTTTCTGACATAAAAAATTTTATTAGTTATATTTAATTATGAAGTTATTTTTTATACTTGGTAATCAATTATTTCCAACAAAATACCTCGACCGCTTCAAAAAAGACCACCTATTTTTTATAGCTGAAGATAAGGGTTTATGCACTTATGAAAGGCATCATAAACAAAAAATTTTATTATTTTTATCTTCAATGCGTTCTTATGCCGACAGGTTAAGAAAAAATAAATTTAAATTAGATTATTTCAAAATCGAAGATAAAGAATTTAATGATGATTATTTAAAAAAATTAAAAAAAATAATTACACAAAAAAAAGTAAAAGAAATTTCAAGTTTTGAAGTAGAGGATAAATTCTTTGAAAAAAAAATTTCACAATTTTTAAAAAAAGAAAAAATACATTGGAATGTTGTTCAAACTCCTATGTTTTTAAATTCAAGATCTGAATTTAAAAATTATTTATCAAAATCAAAAAAACCTTTTATGGCAACCTTCTACAAAGATGTTAGAAAAAAATCAGGGATATTGATGGGTTCAGATGGTAATCCAATCGGAGGGAAATGGAGCTTTGATGAAGATAACAGAAACAAATTACCAAAGAATATTTCAATTCCTAAATTTCCAAAAATCAATGAAACAAATCACACAAAAAAATTAAAGCCTATTATTGAAAAAGAGTTTAAAAATCATCCAGGGAGCACAGATAATTTTTGGTTTGTAACAGAATTCGAAGACGTAGTTAAACTTTTAAATTTTTTTATAAAAGAAAAATCAAACCTATTTGGTGATTATGAGGATGCTGTTGATCAAAAGGATAATATTCTATTTCATAGTGCATTAAGTCCTTATATAAATTTAGGTTTAATTACTCCTGAATTTGTTATTCAAAAAGTTTTAGACTTTCACAAGAAAAATAAAATTAGAATGAATTCCTTAGAGGGCTACATCCGCCAGGTTATTGGTTGGCGAGAATTTATGCGTGGAATTTATCAGTCGTATTCAGAAGAAATGGAAGCCGGAAATTTTTTTAAACAAAATCGAAAAATGAAAAATACTTGGTATGATGGGAATACTGGTCTTCCACCTTTGGATTATGCAATTAAAAATGCCATTAATCATGGTTGGTCACATCACATTGAAAGGTTAATGATTTTATCAAACATTATGAACCTTTGTGAAATCAAACCAACAATTGTTTATAAGTGGTTTATGGAGATGTTCGTAGACTCTTCAGACTGGGTGATGGTTCCCAATGTATATGGAATGGGATTATTTAGTGATGGGGGAATTTTTGCAACCAAACCTTATATTTGTGGATCTGCATATTTTATGAAAATGATGGACTTTAAAAAGGGTGATTGGTGTAACATTATGGATGGGTTGTACTGGAGGTTTATTGACCGAAATAGAAAATTTTTTTTAAAAAATCCTCGTTTATCGATGATGGTAAGGATATTTGATAAAATGAAATCTGATAGAAAAAAATTGATTTTATTAGAAGCTGATAAATTCATTAAACAAAATACAATTTGATGAAAAAAGAAAATTTACCAACAAAAACTTGTCCAGTTTGTAAAAGACTATTTACTTGGCGAAAAAAATGGAAGTTGAATTGGGAGAGAGTAAAATATTGTTCCAAGAAGTGTTCTAAGTTAAGTTAATCTTAGTGAACATAATAGTATTACAGCATATTAAAATAGAAGACCCAGGTTACATTAAAGATTTAATGTTATCTGATGGATTAAATTTAACTACAATTGAGTTAGACGAAGGTGAAAAAATACCAGAAGATTTAACCAAATTTGATGGAATGTTTTGTATGGGTGGACCGATGGATACATATATGGAAAAGGAATACCCATGGCTAATTGAGGAAAAGAAAAAAATTAAAGAGTTCGTTGTAGATTTAAAAAAACCTTATTTAGGTTTTTGTTTGGGTTGTCAGCTTTTAGGAGAAGTAGTTGGTGGTAAAGTTGTTAAATCAAATCCAGCAGAAATTGGGATTATGGATATCAATTTTTCTAAAAAAAAAGAAAACGATAATTTGTTTTCACAGTTTCCTGATAAAATAAAAAGCTTACAATGGCATTCTTATGAGGTTCAGGGAATTGAAAACAATAATGATATAACTTTACTGGCTTCCTCACCGATTACTAAATATCAAATTTTTAAATATCAAAACCACGCTTACGGAATTCAATTTCATATAGAAATAAAAGATACTACAGTAAATGAATGGGGATGTGTTCCTGAATATAAGAAAGCTTTGGAAGATCAGCTTGGTAATGGTGCTTTAGAAAAGTTTGATCAATCAGCAAAAGATAACATGAATGACATGAATAATTATTCTACAATTCTTTATAATAATTTTAAAAAACTTCTATGATTTGCATAAAGGCTGAAATACCCAAAGAGTTAAACGATATAGACGATGAACAAAAAGCAATCTATCACAGCAAAGATACAGTTTGTTTTTACATCTTTAAATCAAGAGAACTAAGAAATGAATTTGTAGAAAAAACAAAGGGTATGAATAAAAGTGAACGTGAGGAAATATATAAAAATTATGAATAATAAAATGTTTGAATGGGCAGGGGTTGTAACTGCAATATTATATTCTTTGTTTGTAGCTTTAAATATAGGCATAGAATTTTTTGGTTTTTGTTTGTTGCTTTTGTCAGCAGTTTTAATTGGAATTTGGGCATATAGAGGTGGTCATAAAGGAATTTTATTTTTGCAATTTTTTTATGCAACAGCTGGAATTATTGGAATGGTTCGTTGGTTCTAATTTAAACTTGAAATAATTTTGGGAATATAATTTTTAAAATTAAAAAAACCTTTGTTGCAGAATTGCCAAGCTAATTGATCAAGTTTCCTATACAAAAAATCTATTTTTAAATTATTTGAATTCAAAAAATCTAAATTTTCACCTACTGTTGGATATAAACCACAACAATTTTCAATATTTTTTATTTCACTTATATTAATAATCTGACAATCAATAGATTGATCTTTTAATCTTTGTTCTTGGTCTTCTGTTAACTGAGACTTAAATTTCACTAATTTTTCATTGAGCTTAATAGATCTATTTTCATTTTTGTTATGAACTAAATAGATTTTCTTAAAGTTCTTTTCCTTAAAGTCAGTAATTTCAAACGAGAGATTATTTTCAAAAATTAAAAGATTTTTTTCTTCAACGTTTTGTGGGTTATTAAAATCTTGTTTAATTATTTGGTAAGATTTTTCAGATATTTTTGGAGGAGCGTTTTCATTTAATTTTATATTTTGAAATCTATTGTTAGTGAATTTTTTAATATTCCATTCACTTGCAAGGTAATGTTTTCCTTGAGTTTGAACACCCGCAACCCATCGCCATCCAAGGGTATTTGATGCAGCATCTCCATCATAAAGATGTTGCATAAAAAATTCTGCACCTAATTGCCAAGGTAATTCTAAAGTAAAAATCCAAATACTAGCAAACCACATTCTTGTGTGATTATGTAAATAATTTTTCTCTTTAAGCTCTTTTACCCACTCATTAAAGCAATTTATGTTTGTTTTTCCCTCAGTTGCATCAAGATAATCTTTATTATTTCGAAACTCATTTTTTATCTGATTTAGTTCAATAAGATAATCTGTCCAAACATTAGGTCTTAGTTCTAACCAACCTTTCCAATAAGTTCGCCATAGAACTTCTTGAATAAACTTTTCATTTTTCAAAAAAGAAAATTTATTTAAAGCTTTATGAATTACTTCCCGTTCATTAATTATTCCATGAGTTATGTATGGCGATAAGCAGGATATGTTAGATCTTTTTTCAGGCCCAAAATCAAAATTCCTCAATTTTGAATACTCTGCAAGATTATTATCAACAAAATTATTTAATTGATCTAAGGCCTTAGCCCTTGAAGCTTCAAATATCATTTTAAATTATTTTGATTTTTTTTTCTTGAGGCCCAATTTGTCACTATGTCTTAATCGCAAAACAACAATTGCTCCAGCAATTAATAAAATTGCTACTGCCTCGTAAACTAGTGCGGTAGGATCCATTTCTTTTCCTTGCAAAATAATAAATCTTGCGAGAGCGGTAATTGCAATAAGAAGTGGGAGGGTGATACTAATAGATTGCTGGTTCCAAAAAACTCTGACCATTGCAAGCACCTCTAAATAAAGGAACATTAAAAGTAAATCAGCTAATGTAACAGATTGATTTAAGAACATATTTTTCATTTCAATCCCAACAGCAATAACCGTACTGATTAGGATAATAACCATTAATGCTAACTGTAAGTTCTTTGCTATCTTATCCATTATTTATCCTTACTAAAAGGTAGCCATTTTTCAATTGCAGATTTTAAGGGGCCGTCATAAGGGATTGAATAAGAGTTTGGGTTTGGACTAGTTAAAACCTCAATTCCTTTTGAAAATACAAATATAAATACTACTACAAAAACTATGACCATTATTTTAAAAGGATCAAAATTTTTTGTTTGAAAAACACTAGCAGATCTCGCTTCTGCTTTATGGAATTGTTTAAACGTCATGTAGACAGCAAATATTAAACCAATATGAGCTAAAAAAAGTCCAGCCCATCCAAACGCAAAAGTTGTGTATGAAAAAATATATAAACTAAAAACAGTAGTCCAAATAAAACTTAAAACCAAAAGTATTTGTAGTCTAACTGTTTTTGGAAGTGCGCGCAGATCATTTTTGCTGTCATCAAATAAAATATTTGCTGCATCTTTCATCCAATTTTTTATCGATTCCATCAATTTAGAATATAATTTTTAGTAATTTAAACAAATGTCAATTTGTCCTAAACTTACCTATGAACGAAGCTTTTTTTTATGAAAATTGATAAATCTTTCAACGTTAAATTTATTAAATGACTTGTTTTCCTCAAATGAGACTTTTTTCATTGAATAGGCACTGCTATTAGTAACTCTTGATTGAATTGTAATATTTCCTTTATACAATTTAAGCTTTACTGAACCATTAACTTTACTTCTCTTTAAATCTACAATTTTTTGAAGTTTAAATCTTTCTTTTGAATACCAATAACCATTGTAAATTAATTCAGCATATCTAGACATTACCTGATCTTTTTTATGCATAGTTTCTTTATCTAAAGTAACAGATTCAATTGCTCGATGAGCATTGATTAAAAGAGTTCCACCAGGTGTTTCGTAAACTCCTCTGGATTTGATACCTAAAAATCTATTCTCTACCAAGTCAACTCTTCCAATTCCATTTTTACCCGCTAGGTCATTTAGTTTTGTTAATAATTTAGCTGGCGATATTTTTTTTCCATTAATTCCAAAAGGATCACCATTTTTAAAATTTATAGTAACAAAAGAAGGTTTGTTAGGTGCCTTTTCTGGAGAAATTGTTCGCTGAAAAATAAATTCAGGTGCAGAATTTTTTGGATTTTCTAAAACCTTACCTTCAGTTGATGTATGGAACAAGTTGTCATCTACTGAAAAAGGAGGTGCACCTTTTTTATCTTTAGGTATAGCTATGCCATGTTTTTTTGCATAACTAATTAAATTTGTTCTAGATTTTAGTTTCCAAATTCTCCACGGAGCTATGATTTTAATTTTAGGACCAAAATAATGATAACCTAATTCAAATCTTACTTGGTCATTTCCTTTACCAGTTGCTCCATGTGAAACTGCATAAGCCTTAAATTTTTTAGCTACTCTTATTTGATCTTTTGCAATTAGAGGTCTTGCTATCGATGTCCCTAATAAATAAACACCCTCATAGATCGCATGTCCTCTGATCATAGGATAAACGTAGTCCTTAACAAAAATATCTTTTAAATCTTTTATAATTATATTTTTAACACCAAATTTTTTTGCATTAGTTATTATTTTTTTTCTATTAATTTCTTGACCCACATCTGCTGTATAACAAATCACATCTGCATCATAATTTTCTTGAAGCCATTTTAAAATTATCGAAGTATCGAGACCTCCAGAATAAGCTAGAACTATTTTCTTTTTTGATTTCATTGAATTAACTACAAGCTTTTCTTGAAGCGTTATAAGCTTTAGTAAATCCTAGTAATGAGTAGTGATCAATTGTTTGAGAATTTTGTTGATTGTATCCAGTGATCATAATTCTAGATCCTTTTCTCATTTGTTTAATCATTTTTAATTCAATTTTATTGTCAGCAATCCATGCAAAACCTTGCTCTTTAATGTCAAATTTAAATTTATTTTTTCCTGAAGAAGCAATTACTGAATTACTTTTGTTAAATTCGTAGCCCGGTGTAACACTTACCTCATTTTTAACATTATCGTTTGGTCTGAAAGCTACAAATAATTTTGCATCTCTTTTATTTGTTTTAGGTGCTTGTAAAATAGGCAAAGATTGTGCAAAGCATACTTTGCCATCAGTATCAGAAAATACCATTGCTTCCCAATCTTTGTATTTACCAATTTTTTTAATTTCTTGGGCTGAAAGTTGAGTAATACAACTTATAAAAAATATTCCTAGAAATATTATAACTTTTTTAATTATGGACATGGATTTGGATAAATTGTTTGTACTTGATTAATTTCTTTAATAACATCATCAGATAAGTTTACATTTACACTTTCTATATTTGTTTTCAACTGCTCCATTGTAGTTGCTCCAATTATTACACTAGTCATAAAGTCTTGGATTTCACAAAATTTTATTGACATTTGACTCATATCTAGATCAAATTTTTCACTAATTTTATAATAATGCTCAACTGCATCCTCAGTATTTGGCTTTCTATATCTTGTCCAGAAATCAAAATCTCTCTCCATTCTTGATCCTTTAGGAAAATTTTTGTTTCTGTATTTTCCACTTAAATATCCACTTGCAAGTGGTGAGTAAGCGAGGCAACCAATATTTTCTCTTATAGAAACTTCAGCTAATCCAACTTCGTAAGATCTGTTTAATAAACTATAAGGATTTTGAATTGACATCATCCTTGGCAATTTTTTATTTTTAGACAATTGAAGATAATTTAAAACTCCCCAAGGAGTTTCATTTGATAAACCAATGTATCTTATTTTTCCCTGATTAATATATTTATTTAATTCTGCAAGAACATCTTCAAATTTATTCCATTCACTTTCTTTATGAACATAACCAAGTCTTCCAAAATTATTCACATTTCTCTCTGGCCAATGAAGTTGATATAAATCTATATAATCAGTTTTAAGTCTTTTAAGACTGTCATTTAAAGCAGATTCTAAATTTGGACCTGTAAAACTATTTTCTCCACTTCTTAAATAATCTCTTGCTGGTCCAGCAACTTTTGTTGCAAGAACGACTTTGTCTCTTTTTTTAGTTTTTTTAAACCAGTTTCCAATAATTTCTTCTGTATCACCGTAGGTTTCTTTTCTAGGAGGTACCGCATATAATTCTGCAGTGTCCCAAAAGTTTACTCCTTGATCTAAAGCAAAATCCATTTGTTCAAACGCTTCAAGTTCAGTATTTTGCTCTCCCCATGTCATTGTACCGAGACAAATTGTACTTACTTTAATATCGGTATTACCTAAATTTTTGTAATTCATTAGAAATATTAAGTTAAATTTTTGTTAATCTTTTAAGGTATCTTGAATAATTAGTAAAAGAATATATATATTAGTCATTATGGAAAATAACAAAAACGGAATACTAAATAGAGCAAAAGCAGCACAAAAAACAGCTGCTGTAATGGATGAAGGCTTAAGAGCCTACATGTTAAAAGTTTATAATTACATGGCAACGGGTATATTGCTTACTGGAATAGTAGCACTATTAACATTCAAAATGTCAGTTGTCACCAATGATGCGGGTTCAATCGTTGGTCTAACGCAGGTTGGAAGTGCAATTTATTTATCAGGTCTTAAGTGGCTTGTAATGTTAGCACCTTTAGGTATCGTTTTTTATATGAGTTTTGGAATTAATAAGATGAGTGCATCAAAAGCTCAAACTACGTTTTGGGTTTTTGCAGCTTTGATGGGTCTATCTTTATCTTCAATATTATTAGTTTACACTCAAATGAGTATAACGAGAGTATTTTTTATAACATCAGCAACATTTGGAGCTATGAGTATTTATGGCTACACTACTAAAAGAGACTTAACTAAATTAGGATCATTTTTATTTATGGGTCTAATTGGAATTATAATCGCATCGCTAGTTAACTTATTTTTAAATTCAGAAAAGATGTACTATATAATTTCCTACCTTGGTGTTTTCATCTTTATTGGATTAACAGCTTATGATACTCAAAAAATCAAAAATATGTATTCAGCTTCAGATACCGTTGAATTGATTGGAAAAAAAGCTGTTATGGGTGCTTTGACTTTATATTTAGATTTTATCAACCTATTTATAATGTTGTTAAGAATTTTTGGTCAAAGAAGATAAATTTATTTTTGAAGACTCTTCCAATTAGTATTTTTTAATAAAATCCTAAGATCGTAAGAATTTTTAAATATTTTACCATTAGTGTCAGTTATTAAATACTTTAGGTTTTTATTTTTAGGCTTAAAATTTTTACAAATTTTATAAAGAGCATTTTCAGCTGCATTTCTAAAAACACTAAAATCTACTTGTTTACTTGAAATACTTAAACCGTAATCTTTCCAAGAACCTTCTGATACCATTTTTGCATACAAGTCTAAAATAATTTTTAGTTCATCTTTTTCAAAAAAATGTTTTTCTTCGATTTTATTTTTAGAGTTATTTACGACTAATTTTAAATTACTATGCATCGATTTTATGTTTATTAATTAACGGTATTTGAAATGCTGTGAATACTATTGTTATTGGTAGCATTCCCCACACTTTAAAATTAACCCAAAATTCCTCAGTTTGTGTTTGCCAGACAATTTCATTTAATAATGCAAGTCCTAAGAAAAAAAACATCCATCTTCTGTTTAAGATTTCCCATCCAATATCTGTTAAAGGTATTGATTTACCCATAATTTTTTTAAGAACAGGTTCTCTGGTAAAATATTTCCCAAAAAATAATGCAAGAGCAAACATGATATTAATAATTGTTGGTTTTCTATAGATAAAGATTGGATCATTAAAATATATTGTGAGACCACCAAAAAGTGTAATCAATATTCCACTTACTAATGGCATCATTGGAATTTTTTTTTCAAAAAACCAAACTACTGCTAATGCAACTAAAGTTGCAACTATCAGTGGAGGTATTGCTACTGATAAATTTTTACCACTATTGTAATAATAGAAAAAAAATATTGCTAAGGGACCAAAATCAGTAACAAATTTTAAAAAAGATTTATTCACTGAAAAGATATTAACATATTTGCCACATCACAAAACATTTAAATTTTTAGCATTGATTTTTATTTCTAAATACCCATACTAAGATTAATGCCAGTTCAAAAAGCAAAATTTTCAATTGGAGACATTGTTAAACATAAACACTTTGAGTTTAGAGGTGTTATTTATGATGTTGATTTTGAATTTAACAATTCAGAAGAGTGGTATCAGTCTATTCCAAAAAATGTGAGACCAAGAAAAGATCAGCCTTTTTATCATTTGTTAGCAGAAAATGATGAGATAACTTATGAGGCTTACGTTTCTGAGCAAAACTTGTTAATGGACGATTCTGATGAGCCAATAAAACACCCTTTAATTGAGGAGATTTTTTCAGGGAAAAAAGGCTCAAGTTATTTTAAGCTTTCTAATTAAGGCAACCATCATTCAAACACATTTAGCTCAAATATAGGCCATATAAATTAGCTATATTTAAGATATCTTCTGGTCAAGAGTGTCAAACGTTAAATTCAATCTTATTATCTCCCCTCTACATTCTTGATCAGAAAACTATTTCATAATAGAAATCACCAAAAAAAATTCTAAATTAAAATATGTTTAAACTTTTTGAACCTAACAAAATTTTCAAAATCACGTCAAAGGCACCCAAGTACGTTTTATTTTTGTTTATCGTTGTATTAATTGTCGGCTTAGTTGATGCATTGATCATGTCTCCTGAGGATTATAAACAAAGTGATGCTGTTAGAATTATGTATGTTCATGTTCCTGCTGCCTGGATTTCACTTGGAATATTTTCTTCTATAACCTTATTATCTGTTTGTGGTTTCGTGTTTAGAAACAAAAATTTTTTTTTAATCTCTAAAAGCTTAGCTCCTTCAGGATTTGTTTTTAATATTATTGCTTTAGTCACAGGATCAATTTGGGGAAAACCAACCTGGGGAACCTGGTGGGCTTGGGACGCAAGAATTACTTCAATGTTAATTTTGGCATTTTTCTATGCAATGTATTTAATTGTGTGGAGAATTTATGATAATGAAGAAAAAGTCTATAAGATTTCAACTTTTATAACTATTTTAGGAATTATAAATGTTCCAATAATAAAATACTCCGTTGATTGGTGGAACACACTCCATCAACCAGCATCTATTAATATTTTATCTAAAAGCTCAATCCACCCGTCAATGCTTTACCCATTATTGATAATGACTGCGGCATTTGCTCTTTTTTCATTGTTAATTTTCTTGATGAAATATAATACAGAACTGATAAAAATTAAAAATAAAGGTTTAGATAGATTATGATAGATAAATTACTTTTTATGAATGGATATGCAGTATATGTGTTGTCCGCTTTTAGTTTTACCCTATTGAGTTTCCTTAGTTTATATTTGGTAACTAAAAAGCAATTTGTTAGAGAACAAAATAAATTTGTTGCTAAATTTGGATCACTTAATACTGAGCAAGCTAATTCTGCAAAATCACAAAGAATAAATAGAGAA
>CACPOX010000003.1 GCA_902635665.1 uncultured Pelagibacteraceae bacterium | reverse complement strand
CAATTTAAAAATGCACATTCATTTAAGATAACACTAGGAAACTGTATATTTAAGAAGGTAAATAATACCGCTATAGTAACAAAAGAGCATTAAAGTAAACGAAATAATTGATATTTTGTCACTTGTTAATTTAATAATAACTCTTATTTTAATAGTATGAATCTTAAAAATCTAGCAATGTGGGGGATTATAGTTTTTTTGACTATAGGTCTTTATAACATGTTTAAAAACCCTCAGTCTAACGTTAGAGGGGGAGGTCAAATAATTTTTTCAGATTTTTTAAATTCAGTTGAAGATGGTGAAGTTCTGAAGGTTGAAATCCAAGGAAATAATATCAAGGGTGTTTACTCAAATGGCAATTCTTTTTCGACTTACGCTCCGAATGATCCAAATCTTATAGAAAAATTATCTGAAAAGGGAGTTAGTATTTCGGCAGCACCATTAGAAGAAAAAATGCCATCATTGTTTGGTGTGCTTCTTTCATGGTTCCCTATGTTATTACTAATTGCCGTTTGGATTTTTTTCATGAGACAAATGCAAGGAGGCAAAGGTGGAGCAATGGGCTTTGGAAAATCTAAAGCAAAAATGATGAATGAGCTCAAGGGCAAAGTGACATTTAATGATGTAGCTGGTGTAGAAGAAGCAAAAGAAGAGGTTGAAGAAATAGTAGAATTTTTAAAAGATCCAAAGAAGTTCAGTAGACTAGGTGGAAAAATTCCTCGGGGAGCGTTACTTGTTGGTCCTCCTGGAACAGGTAAAACTTTATTAGCCAGGGCCATTGCAGGTGAAGCGGGAGTTCCATTTTTTACAATTTCGGGATCTGATTTTGTTGAAATGTTTGTTGGAGTAGGTGCCTCAAGAGTAAGGGACATGTTTGAACAGGGAAAGAAAAATTCACCATGTATAATTTTTATTGATGAAATTGATGCAGTAGGAAGAAGCAGAGGTGCTGGTTTAGGTGGTGGTAATGACGAGAGAGAGCAGACTTTGAATCAGTTGTTAGTTGAAATGGACGGTTTTGATACAAATGAAGGGGTAATTATTATAGCAGCTACAAACAGACCAGACGTGCTTGATCCAGCTTTATTAAGGCCAGGAAGGTTTGATAGACAAGTAGTAGTTTCAAATCCTGACATAATTGGAAGAGAAAAAATTTTAAAGGTTCATGTAAAAAAAATAAAGATGTCACCAGATGTAAATTTAAGAACTATTGCTAGAGGGACACCAGGTTTTTCAGGAGCAGATCTTGCAAACATCGTTAATGAAGCTGCCTTGTTAGCAGCTAGAAAAAATAAAAGAATAGTCACATTGATTGAGTTTGAGGAGGCAAAAGATAAAGTTATGATGGGTGCGGAGAGGCGTTCAATGGTAATGACTGAGGACGAGAAGAAATTGACTGCTTATCACGAAGGGGGACATGCGTTAGTTTCTTTTAATATGCCAAGTTATGACCCAATACATAAAGCTACAATTATACCAAGAGGTAGAGCACTAGGTATGGTAATGAATTTACCAGAAAGAGATAAACATGGTTATTCAATAAAGTTTCTTAAAGCGAGATTAGCTGTTTGTTTTGGAGGAAGAGTTGCAGAGGAATTAATTTTTGGAAAAGATAATATATCAACAGGTGCTGGTGGCGGAAGCGGTTCTGATATTAATCAGGCAACTCAGCTTGCTAGAGCTATGGTAACAAAATATGGAATGAGTGAAGAAATGGGACCAGTTGAATATGGAGAAAATCAAGAAGAGGTATTTCTAGGAAGGTCAGTGACACAAACACAATCAGTCTCGGAGGAAGTTGCTCAAAAAATTGACAAAGAAATAAGAAAACTTGTTGATGAAGGTTACAACCAAGCTAAGAAAATTTTGACTGAAAAGATAGATGATCTACATAAAATTGCTAAAGCACTAATAACTTATGAAACTTTAACTGGTGAAGAAATTGAAAATATAATTAATAAAAATTTGTATCCTAAAGATAAAATGTTAGATAATCCTGAAACAAAAGATGAGCAAGATTCAGCTTTAGGCGCTATGGGTTTAAAACCTAAAATTGTTCATTAATAAACAATGCAGAGATATTACACAAGAGCGTGTAATTTCTATTTTGGAAATCAATCAAAAATTTTAGTAAATAAAAAAAAATCTATTCCCTTACATCAGATTGAAGAAATATCTTTTGACCATGTTGAGATTATTACCAGAAAAACAAAAAAAATAATTTCTATTAATCAAATCAAGCAATTACCAAAAAAATTAAAGAAAAAAATAAATGAAGATATAAATAAAATAAAATCAAAGAAAAAAAATTTTTCAAATTTTAATTTTAAAAAAATTCCAAATATATTAGGTGTGTTAAATCTTACTCCTGACAGTTTTTCGGACGGAGGAAAATTTAATAATAAAAATAAAGGTATTAATCATGCTATTAGTTTGAATAAAAATGGCGCATCAATAGTTGATGTTGGCGGAGAGTCAACAAGACCAGGATCGAAACCAGTAAATGAAAAGCAGGAATGGAATAGAATTAATAAGATATTAAAATTAATTGTAAAAAAAATACCAATATCTTTAGACACAAGAAAATCTGGAATTATGGAAAATGGTATCAGAATGGGAGTAAAATTGATCAATGATGTCTCAGGATTTAATTATGATCCCAAAACAATAAATATTTTAAATAAGTATAAAATTCCATTTGTGATTCAGCATTCTGTTGGTACACCAGAAAACATGCAAAATAATCCAAAATATAAAAATGAATTACTAGATATATATGATTATTTTGAACAAAAGATTAAGTTAATTAGATCTAAAGGCATTAAGCATAATAAAATAATTTTAGATCCTGGAATTGGATTTGGAAAAAATTTGAAACATAATATGAATCTAATCAGAGGTATTTCTATTTTCCATTCTTTAGGTTTTCCTATATTGGTGGGAAATTCTAGAAAAAAATTTATAAAAGATATATCAAAAAAAAATGATAGTAATACAAGAATTGGTGGAACTATGGCTTCTTCAATATATTTAATGATGCAAGGAATTCAGATTTTAAGAATTCATGATGTTAATGAAGTTATGCAAGGTATTAAAGTTTTTAATGAGATAATTAAAAATTGATGACAAAAAAATATTTTGGAACAGATGGAATAAGAGGTGCGGTTAATAGCAAATATATAAATGGCGACATGTTTTTTAAATTTGGACTTGCCAGTGGAACATACTTTAAATCTCAAAAAAAAAGAAAACAAACAGCAATAATTGCAAAAGATACGAGATTGTCAGGCTATACTCTTGAACCTGCTCTTGTTTCAGGTTTAGCTTCAGCAGGTATGCATGTTTATACCTTGGGACCTTTGCCAACTAATGGGTTAGCTATGTTAACAAAAGAAATGAAGGCTAATATGGGCATAATGATTACCGCCTCTCATAATCCACATTTTGACAATGGTTTAAAATTATTTGGTCCTGATGGGATGAAATTATCAGATAAAATAGAAAAAAAAATTGAAGGACTTATAGATAAAAAAATTTCAAAAAACTTATCAGATTCTGAAAAATTAGGAAGAGTTAAAAGGTTAGAAACAGGTACAAAAAAATATATTAAAATATTAAAAAAAAATTTTACAAAAGAGTTTAATTTAAGGGGATTAAGAATTGTAATCGATTGTGCAAATGGTGCTGGTTATAAAGCAGGTCCTGAATTATTAAAATCATTAGGAGCCAAAGTCATCGCAATAGGTGTTAATCCAAATGGTTTAAACATCAATAAAAAATGTGGATCAACTTTTCCAAGAAACATTAGATCAGCTGTAAAAAAATATAAAGCACATATCGGAATATCTTTAGATGGAGATGCTGACAGAATTATAATGTGTGATGAAAAAAGTAATATAATAGATGGAGATCAAATTATAGCCGCTTTAGCAACAAGATGGAAAAATAAAAAAATGTTAAAAGGGGGAGTTGTTGGAACATTAATGTCAAATTATGGGTTAGAAAAATATTTCAAATCAAAAGGAATAAAATTTTTAAGGGCAAATGTTGGAGATAGATATGTTAAAGAAAAAATGCAAAAATATAATTTTAATTTAGGTGGTGAACAATCGGGACATATTATTTTAGGTAAATTTGCAACCACAGGAGACGGTTTATTAGTAGCTTTAGAAGCTCTTTTTGCTTTAAGAAAAGGAAAAAAGGCAAGTGAATTTTTTGAACAATTTAAGAAGACACCTCAGCTATTAGAAAATATCGAAGTAAAAGATAAAAATATTATTAACAAACCAGAGATAAAAAAAATTATAAAAAATGCAGATAAATTGATTAAAGGTAAAGGAAGAATTTTAGTAAGAAAATCAGGAACTGAATCTAAAATAAGAGTTATGGGAGAAAGTGAAAACAAAGCTCTTCTAAATAAATGTGTAAATATGATTACGAAAAAAATTAAATAAATTGAAACCTAATTCTAAAATTTTAATTATTGCAGGATCTGACTCATCTGGTGGAGCAGGTATTCAAGCTGATATAAAAACTGTTACTGCTCTAGGCTCTTATGCAATGACAGCAATAACAGCAGTTACATCGCAAAATACCACAGGTGTAAAATCAATTGTTGGAATTAATCCAAAAGAAATTTTTAATCAAATTATTTATAGTTGTAAAGATATAAGACCTGATGCAATAAAAATTGGCATGTTGCATTCTTCAGAGGTTATTAGAATGGTACTAAAAGCTTTGGATGTAATTAAAATTAAAAAAATCGTATTAGATCCAGTGATGGTTGCTAAAGGAGGGGCTAAACTGATAGATAGTAAAGCTATTCAATTGTTAAAATTAAAACTAGTTAAAAAAGTATTACTTATTACGCCCAATATCCCCGAGGCAGAAATTTTGACAAAAACAAAAATTATAACAAAAGAGGATATGATTTTTGCTGCAAATAAACTTCTAGGATTAGGAGTTAAAAATGTACTTATAAAAGGTGGCCATTTAAAATATAAAAATGTGATAGATGTTTTAATAAACACAAAAGATATAAAAATCTTCAAAAGCAAGCGTCACAAAACAAAGAATACTCATGGTACAGGTTGTACTTTATCTAGCTCAGTTACAACTTTTTTATCATGTGGAAAAACAGTAAAGAAATCTTGTGAGCTTGGAATTAAGTATGTAAATTCTGCAATTAAATCAAACCCGAAATATGGAAAAGGTCATGGCCCAATTAACCATCTAACTTACTTAAAAGTAAACAAAAAATTTAAATAATGAAAAATATAGTTGTTGTTGGATCTCAATGGGGTGACGAAGGTAAAGGAAAAATTGTTGATTGGTTATCTGAACAGGCTGATGTAGTAATAAGATTCCAAGGAGGTCACAATGCTGGCCATACTTTAGTGATTGATGGAATTACATATAAATTGAGATTACTGCCATCTGGAATAGTTAGAAAAGGTAAAATATCAATTATTGGCAACGGAGTTGTCGTAGATCCATGGGCTTTATTAGAGGAAATAGAAGAAATAAAATCTAAAGGCGTAGAAGTAAATGTAAATAATTTTATCATTTCAGAGTCTGCAAATTTAATTTTGCCTTTTCATAGAGAAATGGATGAGATTAGAGAGGATGCAGCGGGAAAAAGCAAAATAGGAACTACAAGACGTGGAATTGGACCAGCATATGAAGATAAAGTTGGAAGAAGATCTATAAGAGTTATGGATCTAAGATCTGAAAAAAATTTAGATCAAAGACTCGACTCAGTATTAATTCATCATAATGCGATTAGAAAAGGTCTAGGAAAAAAAATTTTTGAAAAAAATCAGCTTAAATCTGATTTGCTTAAAATAGCACCCAAAATATTAGAATTCTCTCAGCCAGTTTGGCTAAAGATTGATCAATTTAAAAAACAAAAAAAGAAAATTTTATTTGAAGGAGCCCAAGGTATTTTACTTGATGTAGATCATGGAACTTATCCTTTTGTAACTTCATCTAATACTGTTGCTTCAAGCGCAGCGACAGGAACTGGTTGTGGCCCTAATTCGATAAATTATGTTCTAGGCATTACAAAAGCTTATACAACAAGAGTTGGAGAGGGACCTTTTCCTACAGAGTTAACAGATGATATTGGTGAACTTTTAGGAACACGTGGAAAAGAATTTGGTACTGTTACAAGTAGAAAAAGAAGATGTGGATGGTTTGATGGTGTTTTAGTGAGGCAAACTATTAAGGTTTCAGGGATTGATGGTATCGCTTTAACAAAATTAGATGTACTTGATGAATTAGATGAAATCAAAATGTGTGTTGCTTATGATCTTGATGGAAAAAGATTAGATTATTTACCTGCTGCTGTAGAAGACCAGATAAAAATAAAACCAATTTATGAAACTTTTCCAGGTTGGAAAGTTTCTACAAGTGGAGTCAAAAATATGGACTCATTACCTGAAAATGCAAAAAAATATATTTTTGCTGTTGAAGATTTTATTGGTGCAAAAGTATCAAGTGTCTCAACTAGTCCAGAAAGAGATGATACTATTTTAATTGAAAATCCTTTTGAAGTTTAGTTTGCAGGTAAAAGATTTTTTGATTTAGCTAATAGAAGCATATGCTTTTGGAGTTTTTCAAATGCCTTATTTTCTATTTGTCTAACTCTTTCTCTGCTAATTTTATATTTTTTACTTAAATCTTCTAGTGTAGTTGGGTCATCATTTAGTCTTCTTGAGTATAAAATTTCTCTTTCTCTATCGTTAAGAATTTTAATAGAGTCTTTTAATAAATCTTTTCTTTGCTCCATTTCCTCGTGTTGAGCAAATTTTAAATCATGATCAAGTTCTTTATCAACCAGCCAGTCTTGCCATTCATCACCATCTTCACCAACTTGAGCATTTAATGAAAATTCTTTTCCAGAAAGCCTTCTATTCATTGAAACCACTTCTTCTTTACTTACATCGAGCTGATTAGCAATATGATTAACGTGCTCATCTCTAAGGTCACCTTCTGTTTCTGGAGAAATTTTATTTTTAATTTTCTTTAAATTAAAAAATAATTTTTTTTGAGCAGTGGTAGTTCCAATTTTGACAAGACTCCAAGATCTTAAAATATATTCTTGAATAGACGCCTTAATCCACCACATTGCATAAGTTGCCAATCTAAAACCTTTTTCTGGTTCAAATTTTTTAACAGCTTGCATAAGCCCCACATTTCCTTCTGAAATCATTTCATTAATGGGTAAACCATATCCTTTGTAACCCATGGCAATCTTTGCAACCAGCCTTAGGTGACTAGTGACTAATTTTTCTGCAGCTTTAATATTACCAGTCGTTTTCCAATTTTTTGCTAGCATATATTCCTCTTCTGCAGCTAACATCGGAAATTTTTTAATCTGCTCTAAATATGCAGATAGCCCACCTTCATTAGAAAGAGTTGGTAGATTGTTGCTTATAGTTGTGCTCATTGCAGTGTTTATTTAATTAATTATACCTAATTTTCAATAATTTATTCTTCAGTGTTTCTAAGCATTTTTATAATATTATTTAGATCTTGTGGTAAAAGTGAGGAAAAAATCATCTCTTTCTTAGTACTTGGATGTATAAATCCTAAAGTTTTTGCATGCAAGAATTGCCTATTTAATTTAGTAATTGAATTTTGGATATCTAAATCAATATTTTTTAATTTTTTATATTTTTTTTTATATTTATCATCTCCAACCAGACTATTACCTTTGTAATTCATATGAACTCTGATCTGATGTGTTCTTCCTGTTTCTAATTTACATTCAACTAAACTTAAAGTTGGCGTTTTCTGATTTTCAAAAATTTCAAGTGTTTTATAATTTGTTATAGCTTTCTTACCTTTGGAACTGCTAACTTCCATAAGTTGTCTATTTTTTGAACTACGAGTTATAAATGTTTCAATCCTTCCTGAAGATGGTCTCAATTTTCCCCATATTAAAAGTTGGTATTCTCTTATGATTGTATGATCATTAAATTGTTTTGATAAAATTTCATGTGTTTCATTGTTTTTTGCAATCACAACTAAACCAGATGTATTCTTATCAATTCTATGAACAATACCAGGTCTTAACTCGTCACCTATATTTGATAAAGAGTCTTTATCATAATGCATTAGTGCATTAACAATTGTTTTATCATAATTACCAGCCCCAGGGTGCATGATTATCCCAGCAGGTTTATTAATTACTAATAAATCATTGTCTTCATATTTTATTTCTAATTTAAATTCGTAAGGTTTAAGAGATGCTTTTTCAGGCTTCGGTATCTTAAGATCTATTGTGTCTCCAATGGAGACTTTTTTTGATGGATTTTTAATTATTTCATTATTTAGTTTTAATTTTTCTTTTAAAATTAAATTTTTAATTCTAGTTCTACTAATTAATTCCTCTCTTTTGTTAATTAAAACATCAACCCTTAAATTATTCTCATCTTCTTTGACTATAAAATTAATGTTTTTTTCCATAAAATATAATATTAATACTATATGCGCTTGTAGCTCAACTGGATAGAGCGCCTGACTTCGGATCAGGAGGTTCTGGGTTCGACTCCTAGCAGGCGCACCAGTTTATTCACCTATATTTATTAAAGTTCCCTTATCTCTTGCTTTATCGAAAGAGTAATAAAATACACATATTGATAAAATTAAATAAAATCCGTTCAGATAAATTGCCTTTATGATATTTTCATAATTTACCATTCCATTAACCAAAATATTTCTAGTCTCCTCAAAAATATAAACCAACGGAAGTGCGAAAGCTATTGATTGAAAGATTTCTGGTAATGTTTCAACTGGATAGTAAATACAGCCAAAAGGTGCCAATAAAAACATAGTTGACCATGCAATATTCTCAAAAGATGGTCCGAATCTTAACAATCCTGCTGAAACAAATAGACCAAGCGTTATTCCAAACAAATAAAGACTTAAGAAAAGAAATCCTAAAGGAAGACCAAGTTTTAACAAAGAGATACCAAATAATGGAGAAGTTAATAATATAGCTGGGATCAAACCAATTAATGCTCTTATTAAAGCAGTAAAAACTAGAGAGACAATAATTTCACTAATTTTCATCGGCGCAATAAATAGATTTGTAAAATTTCTACTCCAAATTTCTTCCAAAAATAACATATTAAAGCCAATACTAGTTCTGAATAAAAAATCATAAAGTATTGCACATGAAAGAATAACCCCTACTGCACCACTGTAATAAGAGCTATGAGCTGCAAAAAAATTAGAAATAAATCCCCAAAGAGTAATTTGAATTGAAGGCCAATAAATTAAATCTAATATTCTTGGGAATGATCTAGTTATTAAATAAAAGTGTCTTAAAAAAAGGCCATAAATTCTAATTAAATTCATTTTTTTTCCTCGCAATTTCTAAAAATACTTCCTCTAAATTTCTTCTTCCATATTTTGTTATCAACTTTTCAGGAGTCCCTCTATCCACTATTAAACCATCTTTCATCATTAGAACAGAACTACATAATCTTTTCACTTCTTCCATATTATGGGAGGCAAGCAAAACTGATATTTTTTTTTCCTTCTTGTAATCCTCTAAAAAAGATCTTACAAAATCACCTGTTTCAGGATCTAATGAAGCAGTAGGTTCATCTAATAAAAGAACTGTTGGATCATTTATTAAAGCTTTGGCAAGACTTACCCTATTTTTTTGTCCAGAAGAAAGTTCACCAGTAATTTTGTTTAAAAGGTCTGTCAATCTAAGTTTATTTGCAAGGTAATCTATTCGATCATTTAAATGTTGAATGTTATATAATTTTCCATAAACAATTAAATTTTGTTTAACCTTAAGTTTTTTAGGTAATTCAATATATGGTGAAATAAAATTCATTTTATGTAGAAGCGAAATTTTATTTTTTTCTATATTTATTCCGTTTATTAAAACCTCGCCACTGCTTGGTTTTAATAATCCCAAAATCATTCCAATAGTTGTAGTTTTTCCGCATCCATTTGGTCCCAATAAACCAACCATTTCATTTTCATTAATTTTAAAATTTATATTAGCTACAGCTTCTTTATCTTTATATTTTTTTGAAAGATTGATTACTTCAATAGAATTTGTCATTAATATTTTGAGGCTCTCTTTAATCTGTCATTAATAGTTTTGCCAAGACCTTTGTTTGGTATCTTCTCAACTGCAATTTTTTGAAATCCATCGTTTTTAATTTTTCTTAAAGTTGAGTATAAGTTTTTTGCAGTCTCTTCCATATTTTTCAATTTGGATAAATAATAATAGTTTTTTAAGTTTGTTTTTCTTTTTTTTATTAACAAATATGCCTCATCTTTTTTTGGTTTTTTAACATTGATTCTTAAGGGTATTCCAGGTGAGTAATGCAATGGAAATAAACCAGGTGATAATTTTTTTTTAGAATTTTTATTAATTAGTAATTTTTTTTTTAAAACATTTTCAATTTTTTTAGCATCTAGGCCTCCATATCTTAAAAGCGAGGGTTTTTCTAAAAGATTTAATATTGTTGACTCAACTCCAATTTTACTTTTTCCACCATTTAAAATATATTTTATTTTTGAACCAAATTCTTCTTCTACATCAGATGGTTTAACTGAGCTTAATCTTGAGGATATATTTGCGCTAGGTGCAGCAACTGGATAGTCTAAATTCTTTAATAAATTTCTAAACAATTTATGTTTGGGAAAACGTACAGCAATACTTTTTTTATTATTAGTGACATATTTTGATATTTTGGAGTTATTTTTTAATCTCAAAACATAAGTTATTGGTCCTGGAGAAAATTTTTTGTAAAGTTTAACTAAATTATCATTGATATAACAATCCCCCTTAAGTCTATCCATATTATAGTAATGGACAATAAGTGGATTATTTAAAGGTCTTTTTTTAAGACTAAATATTTTCTTAACTGCATTATTCGAGTATGCGTTTGCAGCTAGTCCATAAACGGTTTCTGTTGGCACAGCAACACAATGATTATTATCTAAATATTTTTTTGCTTTTTTGATATTTGATTGAATAGATTTCATGTATTAATAATTATTATTATATGAAAGATAAAATATTACCACTTGATTATGACCAGTACTCAGTTGAGGAGCTTACAGAGAAAGCAAACAAGATTATAGACTCTCTAGAAAAAGAAAATGATTTAAACAATTCAGTTGAGAATTATCAAGAACTTCTAAAACTTAACAATATTATTGAAAAGAAATTTCATAAAAATTTTAAATCCATTGGAGAAGAGACAAATAAAAAGATTAAAGAGATAACTAAAAAAAATGAAAAAACAGCTTAATAAAATTGCTAACGATACCAATGTATTTCTCAAAAAATATATTAATTCACAAAAATATTCTCAGTTAATGTCACCTATGAAGTATGGTTTATTTCCAGGTGGAAAAAAAATTAGATCTAAAATCTTAATTGATTTAGGCTCATTGTTTTCAATTGATTATAAAACATTGATAATAGTTGGGTCAGCTGTTGAATGTATTCATGCTTATTCACTTATTCATGACGATCTACCTTGCATGGATGATGATGATATAAGAAGAGGCAAACCTTCAACTCATATTAAATTTGGTGAGTCTACAGCAGTTCTAGCAGGAAATTCATTATTAACATTAGCATTTGAAATTTTATCAAGTCCTAAATTGAAATTAAACGAAAAAATTAAAATCAACTTGATCAAAAAATTATCAGAATGCTCAGGTCATCTAGGAATAGCTGGAGGGCAATATTTAGATTTAAGCTATGAAAGAAAAAAAATATCAAAAAATAAAATATTAGAAATGGAAACAAAGAAAACAGGAATGTTATTTAGTTTTTGTTGTGCAGCCCCTGCAATAATAAAAAAAAAAACAATTCAAGAAATTAAATTTTTTGAAAATATTGGATCAAAAATTGGTCTTTTATTTCAAATAGCTGATGATTTAATTGATCTTAAAAGTAATTCTGATGAAGCTGGAAAAAAAACAGGAAAAGATCAAAAAAAAGGCAAGGCTACTCTTATAAATTTAATAGGCTATGATGACTCAGTTAAGTATTGTGATAAGATAATAAAAGATATTATTAAAAATTTAAGTAAATACGGTTCGAGATCTAAAAAAATTAAAGAAACCTTGGACTATATATTGAATAGAAAAAAATGAAAAAAAATTATCAATTTTTAAATGATATAAATTTTCCATCTGATTTAAGAAAAGTTTCTGAAAATAATTTACAAAAAGTTGCAGATGAGGTTAGGGAGGAAATGATTAGTGCAGTCTCAGAAACAGGTGGTCACTTAGGTGCTGGTTTGGGAGTGGTTGAATTGACAGTCGCACTTCATTACGTTTTTGATACTCCTAATGATAAATTAATATGGGATGTTGGCCATCAATCTTACCCACATAAAATTTTAACGGGCAGAAAAGATAAAATTAGAACTTTACGACAGGGTGATGGTTTATCAGGTTTTACTAAAAGATCTGAAAGTGAGTATGATCCATTTGGAGCAGCCCATAGCTCAACATCTATTTCATCTGCATTAGGAATTGCTGAAGCAAATAAATTAGAAAATAAGTCTTCCAATGTAATAGCTGTAATAGGTGATGGAGCAATAAGTGCAGGTATAGCTTACGAAGCTATGAATAATGCAGGAGTATCTAAGACAAAAATGATTGTTATTTTAAATGATAACGATATGTCAATTGCAAAACCAGTTGGAGCAATGAGAACTTACTTAGCAAAATTATTTACTGGTAAAATATATTTTAGCCTTAGAGAAACTTTTAAATTAATTACATCTGCATTTTCAAAAAGATTTAGTGCCAAAGCAGGAAAAGCAGAGGATTTTTTCCGTTCAGCAGTTACCGGGGGTACATTGTTTAGTTCACTTGGTTTTTATTATGCAGGTCCTATAGATGGTCATGATTTATCAAGCCTAGTGCCAATTTTAAAAAATGCAAAAGATTCAAGACATGAGGGTCCTATAATGATCCATATTAAAACTCAAAAAGGAAAAGGTTATTCTTATGCAGAAAAAGCAAATGACCATTATCACGGAGTGTCAAAATTTAATGTTGAGACTGGAGAGCAAGTAAAGAGCAAATCTAACCTTCCAGCTTATACAAAAGTTTTTGCAAACACGTTAGTTAAACATGCCAAAAATGATAGCAAAATAGTTGGAATAACAGCTGCCATGCCAGGAGGGACCGGCATGGATGTTTTTGGAAAAGAGTTTCCAGGTAGAATGTTTGATGTGGGAATAGCAGAACAGCATGCAGTAACTTTTGCTGCTGGTTTAGCAACTGAGGGCTATAAACCATATGCTGCAATTTATTCTACCTTTTTACAGAGAGCATATGACCAAGTAGTCCATGATGTTGCTATCCAAAGTTTACCTGTCAGATTTGCAATAGATAGAGCAGGATTAGTTGGTGCTGATGGATCAACACATGCTGGTTCATTTGATATAACATATTTATCAACCTTGCCTAACTTTATAGTAATGGCCGCAAGTGATGAAGCTGAACTAGTTAAAATGATTAATACTTCAGTAGATATAAATGATAGACCTTCAGCAATTAGATATCCAAGAGGGACAGGAGTTGGTGTTGATCTTCCATCAATAGATGAAAAAATTGAAATTGGTAAAGGGAGAATTATTCAACAAGGAACACAGGTTTGTATTTTAAACCTTGGTACTCGACTTGAGGAATGTAAGTTAGCTGCAGAGGAATTAAAAGTAAAAGGAGTTTCAACAACACTGATTGATGCTAGATTTGCTAAGCCTTTAGACGAAGAACTTATATTAAAATCTGCTAAGGGCCATGAGCTTATGATTACTGTTGAAGAGGGATCAATAGGTGGTTTTGGTTCTCATGTAAAAAATTTATTAGCTGAAAAGGGAGTTTTTGATAAAGGTTTAAAGTTTAGATCAATGACTTTGCCAGATGAATTTATTGAACAAGATGATCCAAAAAAAATGTACGATAAAGCTGGATTAAATAGTTCTCAAATTTCCAAGAAAATTTCTGATATTTTGTTTCACAAAGAGACAATAAGAGTTGTGAAAAATTGATTTAGACTAACTACACTGAGCTTTATTCAATAAGTAGTGATCAAGTAATACACAGCTCATCATTGCTTCACCAATTGGAACAGCTCTAATTCCTACACAAGGATCATGTCTGCCTTTTACAGATATTGAGGTATTTTTCCCAAATTTATTTATAGTTTTTCTACTAGTTAAAATTGATGATGTTGGTTTGACAGCAAAAGATGCAACAATTTCCTGTCCTGTAGAAATTCCACCAAGGATTCCCCCGGCATTATTTGAATTAAATTTTAACTTTTTTCCTTTTGAAGAAATTTCATCTGAATTTTGTTCTCCACTTAATTGCGCAGAGTTCATTCCTGCTCCAATATTTACACCTTTAACTGCATTAATACTCATCAGACCTGAAGCTATGTCAGTATCCAATTTTGAATAAATTGGAGCACCTAAACCAACTGGGATGCCTCTTGCTCTTATTTCAATCACTGCCCCACATGACGATCCTGATTTTCTTACACCAAGTAAATATTTTTCCCATAATTTAATCATTGATTTATCTGGACAAAAAAATGGATTTTTAGAAATTACTTTATCGTTCCATTGGTTTGTATCACATCCTAGTATTCCAAGCTGTGTTACTGCACCAATGACTTTAAATTTTTTACCTAATTTTTTCTGAAGCACAACTTTTGCTATTGCACCAGCTGCAACACGTGCCGCAGTTTCTCTAGCAGAAGATCTACCACCACCCCTGTAATCTCTAATTCCATATTTTTTAAAATAAGTAAAATCTGCATGACCTGGTCTAAACTTATCTTTAATATTACTATAATCTTTTGATCTCATATCCTTGTTATAGATTATGAGAGAAATGGGTGTTCCTGTAGTTTTCCCTTCAAATAATCCTGACAATATTTGAACTCTATCATCCTCTTTTCGCTGAGTTGTAAATTTAGATTGTCCAGGTTTTCTTTTGTCTAATTCTATTTGAATATCATGTTCTTTAAGATTTATGTTTGGAGGACAACCATCAACTATACAACCAATTGCAGGCCCATGAGACTCTCCCCATGTTGTGAAACGAAATAGCTTTCCAAAAGTATTAAATGACATTATTTATATTATATAGATTATTTTGTTTAAATTATGAATCAAAAAAACTCTTTAGGTCTTAACAGTTGCTTTCTAGATGTAGATGATCCTTTTCATTTATTTCATGAATGGATGGAGGAAGCAAAGAAAACAGAGCTAAATGACCCAAACGCTGTTGCTTTAGCCTCATCAAATCAAAACAACATGCCTTCAGTTAGAATGGTTTTGCTTAAAGATTTCAGCAAAGATGGATTTGTATTTTATACAAATTTAAATAGTCAAAAGGGAAATGAATTAAAAGAAAATCCATATGCCGCAATGTGTTTCCATTGGAAAAGTCTTTTAAGACAAATAAGAATTAATGGAAAGGTTACATTAGTTTCCGATCAGGTTGCAGATGAATATTATTCTTCTAGAGCATATGAAAGTCGAATAGGAGCGTGGGCTTCTAAGCAAAGTGAGGAATTAAATTCAAGAGACCAGTTGATAAAATCTATTCAAGATTACAAAAAAAAATTTAGCAACAAAGCAGATGTGCCAAGACCAAGTAATTGGTCCGGCTGGATTTTATCTCCAGATAGTATTGAATTTTGGTTAGATGGCGAAAACAGAATTCATGAGAGATTAAAATATAATAAAGATAATTCAGGAAAGTGGATAAAGTCTTTATTAAGTCCTTAAAAATTTCTTGATAAACTAAATGATGTTAACTTTTTAAGAATATTTT
This sequence comes from uncultured Pelagibacteraceae bacterium, assembly GCA_902635665.1. GTDB lineage: Bacteria > Pseudomonadota > Alphaproteobacteria > Pelagibacterales > Pelagibacteraceae > Pelagibacter. The sequence goes on along the minus strand of CACPOX010000003.1, from coordinate 63,690 downwards.
TTTCTTTAGTATCTTTAAATATACTTAGAGAATTTGAAGCCAAATTTATATAGTGTTGTGCTTTTTGATAGCATTCTTGAATTATTTTATACTTATTTATAAAAGAAATAACTTCATTAAAATCATCTTTTGTTCTTAGATCTTTTTTAAACATATTTGAAAGAATTTTTTTTTCATCTTTTCCTAATTTTTGAAAAAGTAATATTATTGGCAAGGTAATTTTTCCTTCAAAAAAATCTTGACCAATTTTTTTACCAAATAGTTTCAGTTCAGCATTATAGTCTAGTGTGTCATCTGCTATTTGAAAAGTTAATCCTAAGTTTCTTCCATAAAATTCTAAAGCATCTTTTTCTTTATTTTCTACACCAGATAAAATTGCACCAACTTTAGTTGCTGCTGCAAATAACTCAGCAGTTTTAGCTGAGATTATTTTTAAATATGTTTCTTCTAGCATATCAACTTCACCTTTGTGTTGAAGTTGTAGAACTTCTCCTTGAGCAATTTTAGATGAAGTAGAGGATAATAATTTTAAAACTTCTAAGTTTCCGTCCTCTACCATAATTTCAAAACATCTACTTAATAAATAATCTCCTATTAATACTGACGAATGATTGTTCCAAACTTTATTTAATGTTTCTTTTCCTCTCCTAACAGTGCCTTCATCAATTACATCATCATGCATTAATGTTGCACTATGGATTAATTCAACACATGCAGCTAAATTTATATCTCTAGAGCCTTTTGAGTAACCGCATAACTTTGCACTACCCAAGGTTAATAATGCCCTTAGTCTTTTTCCTCCAGTTTCTATGTGATAATCTGTCATTTTTTGAACTAACTGTACTTCGCTAGACAATTTTGATTTTATTTTTTCTTCGGTCAAAATGAGTTTTTCTTCAACTGAGTCTTTGAGCTGAAAATATGAATCATTTATCTGATTTTTAAGCTGTACAACTGTTCCCATAACTTTTTTAAATTAGTATAATTTGTTTATATATATTACTTATCAATTGACGCACCATTTTCTTCAATTATAAGTAGTCTTTATATTCAATAAATAATTCTATAAGACTTACTTATGTTCTCTTTTTTTAAAAAGAAAAAAATTGTTTCTCACTTAAAATTAAGTGGAGTTATTGGTAATGCTGGAAAATTTAAACAAGGTATAGATTTTGCGGGTCAAGAAGAACTAATTAAAAAGGCTTTTTCTCTGAAAAAAGCGGCATGTGTTGCTATATCAATTAATTCTCCAGGAGGGTCACCAGTTCAATCTCATTTAATTTACAGTTTTATTAGACAACAAGCAAAAAAACACAAAAAAAAAGTTATTGTATTCGCTGAAGATGTAGCGGCTTCAGGAGGTTATTTGATTTCTTGTGCTGGAGACGAAATTTATGCAAATTCAAGTTCAATTATTGGATCTATAGGAGTTATATATTCTTCCTTTGGATTTACCGAGTTGATAAAAAAAATTGGAGTTCAAAGAAGAGTCCATACCGCCGGTAAAAACAAAAGTACACTTGATCCATTTTTAGAAGAAAAAAATGAAGATATTGAAAGACTAAAAAATATTCAATTGGATCTTCATAAAGATTTTATAGATATTGTTGAAAAAAGCAGAGGTCCAAAATTAAATAAATCTGAAGTAGAGCTTTTTTCAGGAGAGTTTTGGTCAGGAAGTAAAGCAAAAAGTTTAGGATTAATTGATGGAATAGGTAACGCGCATGAAATATTAAAAGAAAAATTTGGTGAGGATGTAACTATTAAAAAATTTGAAAAATCAAAAGGATGGTTAAGTCAAAAACTTTCCACATCTAGCAATCAGGTAGATCAAATAGCAAGTATTTTAGATGAAAGATCAATTTGGCAGAGATATGGTTTCTAAAGCAAAAAAAGAAAAAAAAAAAATTCAAACATTTCAAGAAACAATTTTAAATCTTCAGAAATTTTGGAGTAAAAAAGGATGCATTATTCTTCAGCCGTACGATATGGAGGTTGGTGCAGGAACTTTTCATCCAGCTACTACCCTAAGATCACTTGGAACTAAACCATGGAAAGCGGCTTATGTACAACCATCAAGAAGACCTACAGATGGGAGATATGGAGATAATCCAAATAGGTTGCAACACTATTATCAATTTCAGGTTTTAATTAAACCTTCTCCTGAAAATATAAAAAAACTTTATTTAAATAGTTTATCAACCATAGGAATAGATCATAATGATCATGATATAAGATTTGTTGAAGATGATTGGGAAAGTCCAACATTAGGTGCTGCAGGATTGGGATGGGAAGTATGGTGTGATGGAATGGAAATTACTCAATTCACCTATTTTCAACAAATGGCTGGATTTGATTGTAAACCTGTATCAGTTGAAATCACTTATGGCTTGGAAAGAATTTGTATGTTCACTCAAAAAGAAAAAAATGTTTATGATTTATTGTGGAATGATGAAGGTGTAAAATATCACGAAGTTTTTCATCAAGCTGAAAAAGAATTTTCATCATATAATTTTGAATATGCGAATGTAGAAACTCTTTTAAGAATGTTTGAAATGCATGAGTCCGAGGCAAAAGCTTTGGTAGAAAAAAAAATTTCTTTACCAGCATATGATCAATGTTTAAAAGCCAGTCATGTGTTTAATATATTAGATGCAAGAGGTGCAATTAGTGTTGCACAAAGAGCAGGTTATATTGCTAGAATAAGAGATATAACAAAATCTGCAGCAGGCGTTTGGTTAGATAGTCAAAAGTAATGTCGGAGTTTTTTTTAGAATTATTTAGTGAGGAAATACCTTCAAACCTTCAACAAAATTTAAGGGAAAATTTGCTTAAAAGTTTTAATGATTTATTTTTAGAAAAATCAATTTTATTTAAAAAAGGGTCTTCATACTCAACACCAAACAGACTAGTGGTATTGTTTGAAGGTGTTCAAAAAAATGTTGTACTAAAATCTGAGGAGATAAAAGGTCCAAATATTAAGTCGCCAGAGGTAGCGCTAGAGGGGTTTGTTAGATCAAATAAAATTTTAAAAAAAGATCTCTACCAGAAGAAAACTGACAAAGGAGAATTTCATTTTTTTAAGACAAAATCAAAAAAATTGTACACACATGAATTGTTAGAGGAATTTATCCCAATATTATTGAATAAAATTCAATGGAAAAAATCAATGTATTGGGGAACTTTTGATCTAAATTGGGGTAGACCATTAAAGTCAATTATAGCTGTATTTGATAAAAAAAAGTTAAATTTTAATTTTCATCACTTAAAATCTTCTAATTCAACTTTTATTGATAAAGAATTTGAGGAAAATAAAAAGTCGTTCTTAGAATTTAAAAATTATAAAAGTTTTTTTAAAAAAATAGACATCATTATAGATCATAACGAAAGAAAAAAATTAATAGAAAAAAAATTTAACAATATATTGAAAAATAAAAATATTAAGATTCAAGATAACCCCAAGTTACTTAATGAGGTTGTTGATTTAACAGATCAACCAAATATCCTTCTTTGCGAATTTGATAAAAAATTTTTAAATATTCCTAAAGAAATATTAATTATTACCATGGAATATCATCAAAAATATTTTCCTATATTTGATATTAAAGGAAATATTACGAACGAATTTTTAGTAGTTGCGAATAAAAAAGATAAAAAGGGATTAATCAAATTAGGAAATGAAAGAGTAGTTGAGGCAAGATTAAGGGACGCAGAATTTTTTTGGAAAAAAGATAAATCCCAAAACATGGTCAAAAAAGTTACTGATTTAAAATCTATGAATTATTTTAGAGGATTAGGAACTTATTTTGATAAAGCTCAAAGAATGAGAAAATTGGGTGGAATGATCTCTGATGAACTTTTAATAAGTAAAGAAAAAGTTGAATTATCGGCATCAATCTGCAAAGTCGATTTATTATCAGAATTAGTGGGTGAATTCCCAGAACTTCAAGGTGTGATGGGAGGTTATTTTGCTAACGCACAAGGTTTTGATAAAGATTTAGTGTTGGCCATAAGTGAGCAATATTTACCTACAGGTTCAGGTTCAAGAGTTCCAAAAAAACCATTTAGCATAGCCCTCTCACTGGCTGATAAGATAGATACTTTAGTTGGTTTTTTTGGTTTAAATCAAAAGCCAACAAGTTCTAAAGATCCATATGCTCTAAGAAGACTTGCATTAGGGGTAATAAGAATAATAGTTGAAAATAAAAAAGATTTTAAAATAAAAGATTTAATTAATTATTCTTCAAGCCTGTATTTTGATCAAGGCTTTAAGGTTGAAAATAAATTTTTACAAAAAGAATTATCAGATTTTTTAATGGAAAGACTAAAATACTACATGAAGGAACAAAATGTTAGAAATGATATAATTCAAGCATCAACTAGTTCTTTTAACTTAGATCAATCAGTTATTATTTTTAATAAAGCAAAGCATTTAAATAGAATAATCACCAAACCAGATGGTTTAGATATTATTGCAAGCTATAAACGAGCATCAAACATTTTAGATAGTGAATTAAAAAATGAAAAAATAGAATTATCAAATACAACTGACCCTGGTATTTTTAAAACTGAGTTAGAAAAAAACTTATTTAAAAAAATTAGTGAATTAAAAAAATATTTTTTAAGTATAAATAAAGATGAAAATTATGTTCAAACATTGGATAATTTAGCTAGCGTGAAAAGAGAAGTTTTTGACTTTTTTGATAACGTTATTGTGAACGAAGATGACCCGGTAATAAAGAAAAATAGGCTAGAACTAATCCAAATGATGTGTAAAACGTTTAACAATTATGTTAATTTTTCTCTAATCGACTCCCATCAATGAAAAAACTTATTCTAAATTTTAATTCTAAAGACAGTAAAAAAATTAAAAACCCAAAAAATTTTTTAGGGGGAAAGGGTGCTAATCTTTCTGAAATGGGGAGAATGGGTCTACCAGTACCTCCAGGTTTTACAATATCAACTAAAGTTTGTGAAATTTTTTATAAGAATAAAAAAAAATTAAATAAAAATCTAATTTTTCAAATTAAAAAAGAATTAAAATTGATAGAAAAAGATGTTTCAAAAAAATTTGGAGACTTAAAAAATCCACTTTTGTTGTCTGTTAGATCAGGAGCAAGAGTATCTATGCCAGGTATGATGGATACTATCCTAAATCTGGGTTTAAATGATAAAACAGTTCAAGCTTTAGCTGCCAAAACTTCGAATGGAAGATTTGCAAAAGATAGTTATAGGCGATTTATTCAAATGTATGGAAATGTGGTTATGGGTGTTGAGGGTTATCATTTTGAGGAATTGATTGAAAATTATAAACTAACGAAAGGAGTTTTGTTAGATACAGATCTAGATGAAAGTGATTGGGATGGATTAATTCAAGACTTCAAAAGAACAGTAAAAGAGAAGACTAAAAAAGATTTTCCTCAAGATGTTTACGATCAATTATTAGGAGCAATAAGTGCTGTATTTCTATCTTGGGAAAGTAACAGGGCAAAAGTTTATAGAAAATTAAACCAAATCCCAGGTGAGTGGGGAACCGCGGTAAATGTTCAGTCAATGGTTTTTGGAAATATGGGTGATGATTGTGCAACTGGGGTTGTGTTTACAAGAAATCCATCAGATGGAGTGAATGAAATATATGGCGAGTATTTAATTAATGCTCAAGGTGAAGATGTTGTAGCAGGCACAAGGACACCTCAATATATTACTAAAAAAGCTAGGCAAGATGCACAAGTAAATGAATTATCAATGGAAGAATCTATGCCAAAAGTTTTTAAAAAACTTCTAATAATTTTAAAAAAATTAGAAAAGCATTACAAAGATATGCAAGATGTAGAGTTTACAGTCGAAAGCAACAAACTATGGATGCTTCAAACTAGATCAGGAAAAAGAACTGCAAAATCAGCAGTCAAAATTGCAGTCGATATGGTTAAAGAAAAATTAATTTCTAAAAAAGAAGCTGTATTAAGAATTGACCCAAACTCTCTTGATACACTCTTACATCCTACTTTAGATGAAAAAAGCTCAATTAATGTAATAGCAAATGGTCTACCAGCATCACCAGGAGCAGCCAGTGGTAAAGTTGTATTTACATCTGAGGAGGCTGAAAGACTAACTGCAATGATGCAAGATACAATTTTGGTTAGAGTAGAAACCTCTCCAGAAGATATACAGGGAATGCATGCTGCAAAAGGAATTTTGACAGCTAGAGGAGGAATGACAAGTCATGCAGCAGTTGTTGCTAGAGGAATGGGAAGACCGTGCGTATCAGGATCGAGTGAAATTGATATTAACTATGAAAACAAGGCTTTTAAAACTTCTTCTATGGAAATTAAAGAGGGAGATATCATTACTATAGATGGTTCAACTGGTAGAATTATTGCTGGAAGCGTTTCAACTGTGAAACCAGAACTTTCTGGTGATTTTTCAAAGTTAATGTCTTGGGCTGACAATTATAGAAAGTTAAAAGTAAGAACTAATTCAGAGACACCAAAAGACACCAAGACAGCAAAAGACTTTGGTGCAGAAGGTATTGGACTTTGCAGGACTGAACATATGTTTTTTGATGAAGAAAGAATATTGTCTGTAAGAGAGATGATATTATCAAAAACAAAAGGGGACAGAGCAATAGCATTAGAAAAATTGTTACCACATCAAAGAAAAGATTTTATAGATATTTTTAAAATTATGAATGGATTACCAGTCACGGTAAGGTTGCTGGATCCACCATTACATGAGTTTTTACCTCGTACGAATAAGGAAATTAACGAGGTTGCCAATATACTTAATCTTCCTGTTAAAGAGGTTGAGTCAAGAATTGACGAGCTTCATGAGCAAAATCCAATGTTAGGACATAGAGGTTGTAGACTAGGGATATCTTTTCCTGAAATTTATGAAATGCAATGTAGAGCAATTTTTGAAGCTCTAGCAGAACTTAAAAAAGATAAAATAAAATCTGCATTTCCAGAATTAATGATTCCTCTTGTATCGACTGAGGCTGAAATAAAAATATTGAAAGATTTAGTAATTAGAACTGCAAGCCAAGTGCAAAAAGAACATAAATTGAAAATAGAATTTTTAGTAGGCACAATGATCGAATTGCCTAGAGCAGCAATAAAAGCTAAAGAAATTGCTAAGTATGCAGAATTTTTTAGTTTTGGAACAAATGACCTAACACAAACTACTTTTGGAATTAGCAGAGATGATAGTGGAAAATTTTTGAATGATTATTTAGATAATAAAATATTTTTAGTTGATCCATTCGTTTCTATTGATGAAGGTGTATCGGAACTAGTTGAAATTGCTGTTCAAAAGGGAAGAAATCAAAATAAAAATATAAAATTAGGAATTTGTGGGGAGCATGGAGGTGATCCAATTAGTATAAATTTTTGTGCTAAAGTGGGACTAGATTATGTTTCATGTTCACCATATAGAGTCCCGATTGCAAGATTAGCTGCTGCACAAGCAGAAATTAAGAAAAACATAAAAAGTTAATTTGATTTAAAATCTACGATTATATTTTTATCAATTTTAGAATAATGATGAATATTAGCATTATTAAGTGTCTTTTTAATTTTTTTAAAATTTTTATTTTCAAATATTTTCTCTCTGTAATTTTTTGTATTTAAAATTCTAATCTCATGAAAATTTATATTTTCTCCATAATTATCAAATCCTTGAACTTGAGATACTCTTATAATTTTATTTTTTTCAAATATAAGACCCGCATTTCTTGATTCCAGGCTATTAATCTTAATTGGATTTTGAGGGTGACTTTTCCAATTATTTGTTAATGGTCCTTCTTTTGAATAAAAAATTGAAAGATCATGAGAAAAGTCCAGACTATTTGAACGATCAATATTTGTAAATAACCACCATAAATTATTTTTTTTAAAAATTATATTATCCACTGATTTTATATTTTTTTTTATTGTCTTATAAAATTTCCATTTTAGGGGAAAATTAATACATTTATATAACCTGATCTCAGAAATATTGTAAGTATCAGGACACATAAAAAAATTATCTTTATATTTAAAAATAAACGGAAAAGATAAGTGAAATTTTTCTTTTAAAATAATTTTTTTATTAAACTTTTTTTCATTTAATTGAATAAAAACAATATGGCCTTTTTTTTCTATATGATCATATTCTTCCGCAAAGCAACAAGTTTCATTAGTTTGTTTAATTAAAAAAGGGTCAGCTAAAAATTTTTTTTTATCATTTTTAATAATTAAAGGACAATTAATTTTGTTTGTTTTGAATAAAGCTAATTGAAAGTTATAATTATTAAAAAACAATTTTTTCACTAATACATTTATCGTTTGGAATAAATATTTTATTTGATTGTATATTCTTGGTATTTCATAAACTTTCCCTTTTTTTATTTTTTTAATAAAGGAAAATTTTTTATTTCTTTTGAATTCTAAAAGAACTTTTTGCAAATAAAAATTAGTTTTTTTATAGAGTTCTGCTTGGTTTAATAAAAAAAAAGATTTTGTTTGTACGAAACCTTCAAGAATTATGTTTCCATAATCAAGACCTTGATCAATTATCTGAATCATGAAACCTGTTTCTCTCTCTTTATTAAACACCTCCCAGAAGCCAGCAGGTGACCCTCTATATTTTTTATAATCTCCATGATGAAAAGATATAATTCCATATTTTGATATTTTAAAAAAATCTTTAGTTAAAATGTTTGTGCAAGATCTAATTAAGATATCAAATTTTTCATGTTTGATTTTCTTAAAATCTATTTTTTCAAATGTATTATTTTTTAGGGACTGAATTTTAATTTCTTTTTTTACAATATTTTTAATATTAAATTTATCTAAATGATAATTATTTTTTTTGATAAATTTTAATATTAAATTTTCTAAAAAAATAATAACTTTAAAAAAAATTACCTTTATAATTTTATATCCTATTAGTTTTTTTTTCTCTTTGGGTATTGATATAAAATATTCAAATTGAAAGTGCTTATTATTAGATTTTAACCATTTCGCTAAATCATAAGTATACTTATCAATAAATTTACCATTGGTGATTATTCCAATTTTAATTTTATTCATCAATTAGTTGATTTCTTGATTACTGCTATAGAACTAGTTGTTTCTAAAAAAAGAATTATTTTTTTTTTATTATTAGAAATCACCATATCCCTCACACGTTCATTTAAAGGGAAATATTTATGCTTTATTATTTTATCTTTATTCTGATTAAGTTCGATATAATGTAGACCTAAATCTTGTTCGACTATTTCATTCCCCATTGCTCCTACCAAATACTTATCATCGTTTTCAGACAAAGATATGATTTCACTTATTCCTATAGACGGAACAAAATATTTTATTGGTTCTTCAAAACCAAATTTTTTGTGAGATTTGTTTAGTGGAGCTTGTTTTAATTTTTCATCTGAATAATTTTTTTTATAATGCTCTCCATAAGAGGATATAGGCCATCCAAAATTTTTAACTCTTGTAAATGGTTTATGATTAATATTTATTTCATCTCCACCTTTTGGACCATGTTCTGTGGAGATAATGAAATCATATTTTTCGCTGTAGTAAAGTCCTTGGGGGTTTCGGTGTCCATAAGATACTATTTTTACATCTTTTGTTTCAATATTAATTTTTAAAATTTTTCCATATTCATTGTCTAATTTTTGAGCCAATGGTCTATTTCTAAATTCTCCAGTTGAAAATAAAATTGAGTTATCTATTTTAATCATACGTCCTCCTGCTCCCTGATGTGCATAATATTCATGTTTATTATTTTTATTTACACAATCAACAGTTTGAAAAAAGTTATTAAAATTTAAAAATTGTTTATTGATTTTTGCTGATAAGATTTTAAGGTCATAACAATTATCTGATTTTTTTCCTATGTATGAAATATATAAATTTTCATTGTCAGTAAAAATATCTTTAATTCCATAGTGATCATGGAGATAGAATTCATCATATTTTATAATTTCAGAAATGTTTGAATTTATTTTAGAAAATTTTTTAATATTTTCAAAATTTGCATATGCAAATACCCCATCATAAGTCGCAAGTATCAATTCTCTTTCGTTATTAAAAAAATCAACAAATGCAGATCCAATAGCTTTAATATTTGCATTAAAAATTATATCAGATGTTTGATATTTTGAGATTTTATAATTTTCAAAACCAGTTAAAGTTTTATTTTCATAAACACTTTTGAATTCAATTTGGCTTGAGTTAATCAAATTATTAATATTATCATCACTCTTAATAAGATTTTCTTGTATTTTAGTAATTTGTTTGTTTCTAATTTTTAATTGTTCTGTAATGTTTAAAATTTCATTTTTTTTTGATGCTGAATTTTTTTTGTTAATTGCATATCCTGTTATAAGCAATGAAATAAGCAAAACTATTAATAGTTGATATATATGTTGCGTTTTAAATTTCATTTTTATTCTATTTTAAATATTGAAATAATTTAAAAAAATAATTTTCCTCTTTATTCAAGTTTAAATTAATTTCAGTGTGTTATGTTTTCCTCTAAATTTTAATTACTATGAAAATAAAGATTTTTTAGGATAGTTCAATGCAATCTTCAATTCTTTTCAATTGTGTATTGGTAATTTTATGAGCATAATATTCTTTGTACTTATTTGTAAATTTGATTAAAATTATTCAATGAGACAAATTAAGTTATTTATACTTTTTTTAATTTCAGTACTAACATACCCATCGAATAGTTATGCTAAATGGCAATATGTATCTAAAACTATTGATGGTTCAAAATACTATATTGAAACCAATACAATAATAAAAAAAAATGAATTAATCTATTATTGGGAATTAACTGATTATGTTGATGAGGGTGGTTATGGATATTTATCTGATGTTACTCGGGTTGTTGTGGACTGTGAGTTAAATAGATATAAAAACCTCCAAATAACAAATTATAAAGGTGCAATGGGAACTGGTAATGTGACAGGAAATGGTGAGGTTAGCAAAAAATGGGTTTACCCTGTACCAAATAGTATTAAAGAAGGTGTACTTGTTTTTATCTGTAATTAATTTAATCAATATTCAAGTTTTATTACTTTTCTTTAATAGTTAATAATAAACAATCTTTACCTAGTTACTCGACTTAGATGTAAATTAGAGTTATTTTGCATTAATGAAAAAAATATTTTTACTTTTAATCATAAGCTTATCTTATTTTAATATTTCTTTGGCAGGAGAAGGTTTAAAGGGTCTGTATGTTTTTGACTTAGTTGTTGAAAACCCAAAAGGGGAAGATTGCAAAGTAACAGAACAGGATATTGAAACTGAAGTTAAATTTATTCTTGCTAACACTCCAATTAGATTAAAAAAAGATATTAATATAGAAGCAATATATATTTCACCAACAGTTATTAAACTAGGTGATAGATGTTCTGGATTTATTTATCTTGAAATTTGGCAAGGAGGAATGAATACAAATTCTGCCGGAGAAAGGTATGTTGGAAAACAAGTTTCTTATGATCAAGGTTATATATATTCTTCGCATATAACTAATTTTAAGCAGGGTTATTTAGATGCTGTAAGTAAAATTACTAAAAATTTTGTAAATAAATGGAGAGAATACAACTAGTTACAGAAGTTATTTTTAAAATAACCTTATGAAAAAATTTTTTCTTTACATAGTCCTTAATTTTTTATTATGCAATGTGAGCTTAGCCGAAAAAGTTACATGGGGTTTTGCTGGTGATTCTTGTGAAAAGTTCATTGAAAATAAAAAAGAATACGGAGAAGAATTTGATGGACTGTTTGAGTCTGAAATTATGGGGTTTTTAACTGGAGTTAATGTTTATATTGCTGACACTGATGGAAATACTGACAGAGTTAAGTTGTTAGACCACAACAGTATAGAGTATGCTTATAGAAATATAACAGAATATTGTAGAAATAATATGGACGGTTGGGTATTTTTTGGTTTGATTGATTATTACAATTCACTTCCAAAACCAAACTAATATTTTTTATTTAAAAATGAAAAAGATATCAATAATAATTTTGCCAATATTTTTATTATTTTTTTATATTTTTAGTGCCATGCATTCATTTCATCAAGTCCATAAGTCAATATATTATAATGATAAACAACTCAGTAAAAATTATATTGAATGGGAGGAAGTAAAAAAAAACTTTAAAGATTTTTTTAACGCCAATTTACTTGATAAAATGTCAAATGAAAAAGAATTTAAAGATTTGGGTGAACTTGGAATTTTAGTTACAGGCCTTGCAAGTAAATTCGTTGATTATGCAATTGACACATATATCAACCCTGAGGGGTTAAGTTTGTTAATACAAAAATCTGATAAAAAATCTGAAATACCAGAACCAAATTTAGTAACACTCATTGGAGGAATTTCAATAATGAACTTTGATGGATTAAGTTCTTTTAATGTAATTTTAGAGACAGAAGGAGAAGAAATTCCAATTCATTTTAAAAGAATTGGAATAAAATGGAAGGTTGTAGAAATTGAATTTCCAGAGAACATTTTTGACGAAATGAAACTTAATTAAGTTATACATGTGGGCATTCTGGTGTCCGTTAATCGGTTATAAAAAGCATATTTGCTTATTCAATCAAAACACCTAATTGTCTCAATGACTTAATTTGATTTTAGTTGATTTTTTTTTATCTTACACTTCATTCTAAATTTGGTTAAAATAATTTAATGAAAAAACTATTTCTATATATCTTTTTTGGTTTGATGATTAGCAATATTGGTTTTACTGAAATCAATGATGTCTATTATTGTGAAATGGATAGAATTTCAAAAACAACTGATAAGGAAATGAGAGAATATAGAAATCAAAAATTTAAATTCAAAAGAAATCAAAATAATATAGAATTTGGATCTGGTGGTTTTTTTGACGATTATGAAACACAAGTATTAAAAAATTCGGGAGAATACTTTTGGGGAGGAAGTGAATGGGATCGTTTCATATATCTTGAGGGTAAATTTGTTTTTTCTAACCTTCTCAACACAAATCTAGATAATGAAGATCCGAGACATCAAATAGTTAGCATAGTTGCAACATGTGAATTATTTTAAATGTTTAATTTTACACATCATTTTAAATTTGTTTAAAATCAATTAATGAAAAAATTATTAACTTATTTTTTTTTAATTAATATTTTTTATATAACAAATAGTTTGGCAGATAGATGGACTTTGATCGTTACAGGTGGTGGCGGCTCAATAAGTGTTTATGTTGATAAAAAAACAATAAGATCCAATGGAAACTCAGTGGTTTGGTGGCAACTCGATTCATATGAAGTAAAATTACCAGATGTAGATTTAACTATCTTTTCAAACATTGCTAAAACCGAAGGTGATTGTCTTAGAGATGGGAGAAAAGATTTATATATTGCGTACTATGATCAAAAAATGGGAAAAGGTAATAAAGTATTAGAGGATACAAATCCATCAGAAGAGTGGACGTATAACGAACCTGGTTCAGTTTATTATGATACTTTAAGATTTGTCTGTGATAATAAGTAGTTCTATTTAATTAGTAGGGGGCGTTCTGTTGCCAGGTGCCCTAAATAATATAAATATTTACCAAGCACCGAACCAAATACCAACTCCGTGCACAATTGCTATTGGAAACATAATTGCTCCCGCAATTAAAAATCCCCATCTGTCATCAGAGAAGCATACATATAAATGAGTAAACCATGCTGCAGTACTTGCTGCAATTAACAACATTCCAAATAAACCACCCAATCTTTCCATTTATTCCTCCTTTTTATTTTTGTTTAATAAATATTTTAATAACATTAACAATCCAAGAGGCGGAAAAACTATCGCTATTAAAGGTATACCTCGAATAGTCAGAGGTTTATTTTTTTTGTTATTGTTATCATCAGTCTCCATTAAAAATAAATTATCATTATCATCATAGCATAGTCCATCAATTTTATCGAAGATTTTAAGGGGCGTTCTGTTACCCTGAATTAGATAAAAAATTGTTTATTAAGTGTATTAATTAATAATTACTATTTGATAATTCCATTTAAATTTAAAGTTATCAAACCAAAAGACTCTGACAATTTTCCATTTAATGTTATGGTGCAACCGCTTCCACAATTTTTTAATAAGTATTTTCTATCCTCTCTCGGAGCATTTTTGGTCTCAACCATTATAAAATTCATTGACCCTAATTCTTCATAAATATAAGCCAAGGTGCCTAGACTCATAAAGAATCCCTTAACATTAACTTCCTTATTTCTTAAAATATCTACGTCCAATAAAACATCTGATACTTGCAATGTTTCTGATTTAGCATTTGAAATATTGAAAAAAGAAAAAAAAGTAATTAATAAAACTGTTAATATTATTTTAATTTTATCCATTTAGTAAATATAACCAATTTTTAATTTTATTCATCAACTAATATTTCAAATATAAAACAGATTAAAGAAGGGGCGTTCTGTTTCCCAGCACTAGATTAGAAAGTAGCATATTTGCTTACTTATTTAAACTACTTCGTTGTAAACTTCGTTGCCATAATGACTTGTTTTCTTTTTAGTTGCTTTTTTGGTATAGCGCTTCGTTGTAAATTTAATTAGAGTCTATAAAAATAAATTTAAAATATGAAAAGACTTATTTTATATATTTTTTTTCTACTGATTTGGTCCAATATTAGTTTTGCAAATGAATATATTCTAACTTGTAAAAGTGATAAAAATTTTTTGACAGTTTATTCTATTAATGAAAGGTTAAAAAAAATTATTCATTTATCTTCTATGTCTCTTATATCCAATCAAAAATTTAATGATATAAATTATAAAGAAAAAATAGTTAGTTGGAAAAATAAAGAAGTTCATACTTTTGACTCAGATAAAGACGGTGTAGTGACTTTAAAATCTTTTGATTTAAAGAATTTTAATTATATAACTTTAAGTCCTTATTTATATTATTCAGAATATGAAAATTGGAATCATGGTTATTCATATGGTCAATTTTTCAAATGTATTAAGGGATAAGTTTTTGTGAAGGGGTGTTCTGTTGCCCGGTATTTGTTTTTAAAAAATTGTAAAAATAATATTTATGATTCCCACTATAATTCCCCACACAATCATTATTCCAACAAAACCTCTTAATTTTTGATTTTTTATAAATCTTAATTTACTTTCTCCAACTTTTTCACCACTTCTAAAAAAAAAAAGTAAAAAAGATATGCTAATGGGAGTACAATTATTAAAGCAATTATAGTATTCATAATTATCCTTATTTAAAAAGGGGCGTTCTGTTGCCAGGTGCCCCAGACCCCGTTTGCTTAATTAACTAAGTTAATTAGGCAGCAAGTGCGTAACTTTCGTTAGCAATTATAAATTAGCCCGTTACGGTGGAACAATCCCGAACGAAAGAATAGCCTTTAGTCACCCGTCGAATCTAGTTCACCCCCATAAGTTGTAATGGTGGAGGTGGTGGGTACTGCCCCCACGTCCGCAATGGTTATTACGAAATTCGTTTATCGTCGTAGTTGGAAAACCAACATTATTAATATAAAAGTAATTACAACAGATTCAACAACAATCATGAAATTAACTAATGAACAACAAGAAGAAATAAAAAATCAACAATCTCAAAGTAACCAAACAAAAAGAGTTACTGCTCCTGAGCTTGAAAAAATACTATATGAAGCAATTCCAGCTTTGGATCATGGTTTTGTAAGAGTTGTTGATTATATGGGTGATGACACATCCATAGTTCAATCAGCTAGAGTATCGTACGGAAAAGGAACCAAACAAGTTTCAACTGATAAAGGTTTGATAAAATATTTGATGAGGC
The DNA here is from genome assembly GCA_902635665.1 of uncultured Pelagibacteraceae bacterium. Taxonomy (GTDB): domain Bacteria; phylum Pseudomonadota; class Alphaproteobacteria; order Pelagibacterales; family Pelagibacteraceae; genus Pelagibacter. The sequence continues at coordinate 47,867 of CACPOX010000003.1, read as the reverse complement.
ATTGGCACAGCACTCCATTCGAAATGTGTGAAATTAAATATCATGTTAAGCTTCCAATATTTATTGCAAGACAATGGATTAGACATAGAACTGCAAATGTTAATGAATATTCTGCTAGATATTCAATTTTAGATAAAGAATTTTATTTGCCATCACAAGAAAATTTAGCTGCTCAATCAACTAGTAACCGACAGGGTAGAGGAGATGTCTTAGAAGGTAAACAGGCGGAGGAAGTTTTGGAACTTTTAAAAAGTGATGCAGAGAGAACTTATGATAATTATGAGACTATGCTTAATGAAAGATTTGATGGATCAACTATTGACGAAAATAAAAAAGGTTTAGCGAGAGAACTTGCAAGAATGAATTTAACACTAAATACCTATACGCAATGGTATTGGAAAACTGATTTATTAAACTTAATGAATTTTTTAAGATTAAGAGCTGATAGTCATGCTCAATATGAAATTAGAGTTTATGCCGACATAATGCTGGATACTGTAAAAAAATGGGTTCCTACAACTTACGATGCTTTTATGGATTATAGAGTAGGTGGAACTGAGGTTTCTGCAAAAGGAAAGTTAATTATTCAAAAACTTATTAAAGGTGAGAATGTAGATGTTGAAAGTTCTGGCCTGTCTAAAAGAGAGTGGAATGAGTTAATGACTGCTTTTGATCTTAAAGATAAGTTGATTTAATTTTTTCAGCAAAATTTAGATATATTTTAGAAATTTCATGCTCAGGATTAGTTTCCACAATCGGCTTTCCTTCATCTCCAGTTTTACCAACTTCTGGATTAATTGGAATCTCACCCAAAAATTCTTTTTGAAATTCCTCTGCAGTTTTTTTAACTCCACCTTCTCCAAAAATTTTATATTTTTTTCCATCGTCTCCAATAAAAAAACTCATGTTATCAACTAAACCCAAAATCTTAACTCCAAGTTTATCAAACATTTTAATTCCTCTTTTAACGTCTAAAAGAGCTACTTCTTGAGGTGTACTTACAATTATTGCACCATCCATTTTTATTTCTTGAGAAAATGTAAGTTGAGTATCACCAGTTCCTGGAGGCATATCAACGATAATAAAATCTAAATCTTTCCAATTTACTTTCTGAGTAAAAGTTTTAATTGCGCTTGTTACCATAGGACCACGCCATATCATTGGAGTTTGTTGATCAGCTAAAAAACCAATCGACATACACTGAATTTCATATTTTGTAATTGGATCTAATTTTTGACCATCACTTTTTGGTTTTTCATTAATATCAAACATTTTAGGAATTGATGGACCATAAATATCTGCATCTAAAAGACCAACTTTGCATCCAACTTTTTTCAAAGCTAAAGCAAGATTCGTTGCAAATGTAGATTTTCCAACACCACCTTTTGCACTAGAGATTGCAATTGTAAACTTAGTTCCAAGAATAGGATTTTTAGTGAATTTTTTAGCCTCTAGCTTACTTTTCATTGCGGCACTAAGTTCAGGTTTTTTATTAGTCATAAAAGCATCATTACTTGTTTTTTGTAATAAAGACACTATATACTTTGGCATATGTCTGACGATTTTAAAGGTCAAAGTCCTTGGGGAGCACCTCCTGGTGGAGGTGGCGGAGGTAATGGATCAGGTAGAGGTCCGACACCACCAAATGTCGATGAATTAATTAGAGATCTTCAAGATAAAATTAAAAGATTTTTACCTGGTGGAAAGACCTCAGGTGGAAAATCAATAAGTCTAATTTTATTAGTTTTATTTTTTGTATGGTTAGCGAGCGGACTTTATAGAGTGCTACCGGATGAACAGGGCGTTGTATTAAGATTTGGAAAGTTTGTAAAAACTACACAGCCTGGTTTGAACTATCATATACCTTTTCCAGTTGAAACTGTTCAAACACCAAAAGTTACTAAGGTAAATCGAATGGACATAGGATTTAGATCTGAGAGAGATAGCGGTTTTTCCACAGGTGGTGGTGTCGCAGATGTTCCACAAGAAAGCTTGATGTTAACTGGAGATGAAAATATTGTAAATATAGACTTTTCAGTATTTTGGGTGATTAAAGATGCAGGTAATTTTTTGTTCAAAATTCAAGACCCAGAAGGAACAGTCAAGGCAGCAGCAGAAACTGCAATGAGAGAAGTTATCGCCAAAAGTGATATCCAACCAATCTTGACTGAAGGAAGATCAAAAATTGAGCTTGAAACTCAAGAAATAATTCAAACTATCTTAGATGATTATGAGAGTGGTATTCAAATTACACAAGTTCAAACTCAAAAAGCTGACCCACCTGATCAAGTAATTGATGCATTTAGAGATGTGCAGGCTGCAAGAGCAGATATGGAAAGATCTAAAAACGAAGCAGAAGCTTATGCTAATGATGTAATCCCAAGAGCAAGAGGAGAAGCGCAAAAAATTTTACAAGCAGCAGAAGCTTATAAAAAAGAAGTTGTTGCAAAAGCAGAGGGTGAAGCAAGTAGATTTATTGCAATCTATAATGAGTATAAAAACGCAAAAGCAGTGACTCAAGAAAGAATGTACTTAGAAACTATGGAAAAGGTTTTGGCAGATATTGACAAAGTAATTATTGAAAAAAATGCAGGTTCAGGTGTAGTCCCTTATTTACCTTTGCCTGAATTAAAAAAGAAAGCAAAAAATTAAAATGAAAGCTGGAAAAATATTAGCAGGGATATTAGTTGCAATTGGTGTTGTGGCATATTTATCTGTAATAATTGTTAAAGAAGTTAATCAGGCAATCATTCTTCAATTTGGTGATCCAAAAAGAATCATAACTGAGCCAGGATTAAACTTTAAAATTCCATTCATACAAAACGTTGTTTATCTAGATAAAAGAATTTTAAATTTAGATGCTCCACCAGAAGAAGTTATTGCATCAGATCAGAAAAGACTAATTGTTGATGCATTTGCAAGATTCCAAATAGTTGATCCACTTAAGTTTTATATTTCTGTTGGTAACGAAAGAGTTGCAAGATCAAGACTGTCTACAATTATAAATTCAAGAATTAGAAATGTGTTGGGTCAAGAAGAGTTACAAACATTACTATCCAAAGATAGATCTAAACAAATGGCTTTAATTAAAGAGGGTGTAAACAATGAAGCACAAAACTTTGGTATAAATATTGTTGATGTTAGAATTAAAAGAGCTGATCTTCCTCAAGCAAACAGCGATGCAATTTACAGAAGAATGCAAACTGAAAGGGAGAGAGAAGCAAAAGAATTTAGAGCAAAAGGGGCAGAGATGGCCGTTACTATTACATCAACCGCAGATAAAGAAGTAACTGTAATTTTAGCTGATGCTCAAAAACAATCTGAGATCATGAAAGGGGAGGGCGACGGTTTACGAAACAAAATATTTGCTGATGCTTTTGGTCAAGATCCAGAATTTTTTGCTTTCTATAGAGCTATGCAAGCTTATGAGAAAGCTTTAATTGGCGGTGAAACTTCTTTGATATTATCACCTGATAGTGAGTTTTTTAAATTTTTCGGAAATATTAAACCTGAAATCCAACAATAATTTTTTAAATGCGTGAGCTAGTTATAGCTTTTGGACTTTTTTTATTTATTGAAGGTATTTTGTACGCCTTATTTCCAGCAAAAATGAGGAGTATGTTAAAAAAATTAGAACTTGTTAAAGATAGTCAACTAAGATCAGGTGGACTTATTTTTGCATTCATAGGGTTCATAGTTATATATTACATTAAGAGCTAATATGAAAAACATTAAACTAACCTTTTTAACTCTAATTTTATCACTTACTATTTCATTTAATGTAAGCTCTAAGACAGTTCCAACATCTTTTGCAGACCTTGCAGAAAAATTAATGCCCTCTGTAGTAAATATCTCTACAAGAACTACAGTAGTAACAAATACTAATCCCTTTCCTTTTCAATTTCCACCTGGATCTCCTTTTGAGGATATGTTTAAAGAATTTGGAACACCTCAGGAAAGACAATCAGCAGCATTAGGATCTGGTTTCATAATTGATGAGAAAGGAATTGTTGTAACAAACAACCACGTAATTCAAGATGCAGATGACATAATCGTAAGAGTAAATGGTGATCAAGAATTTAAGGCAAAAGTTCTAGGTGCCGATCCTCTTATGGATATTGCTGTATTACAACTAGAAACAAATGAAAGGTTTGTGCCTGTGGCTTTTGGAAACTCTGATAAAGCAAGAATTGGAGATTGGGTAATAGCAATTGGAAATCCATTTGGTTTGGGTGGAACTGTTACAGCTGGAATTATTTCTGCTAGAAATAGATCAATTGGTTTATCAAGATATGAAGACTTTATACAAACAGATGCCTCTATAAATTCTGGAAATTCAGGTGGCCCTTTGTTTGATATGGAAGGTAATGTAATCGGAATAAATACAGCAATTCTTGGACGTAATGGTTCAATTGGTATTGGATTTTCTATACCCTCTAACAGTGCTCAAATTGTAATTAAACAATTAATAGAATTTGGTGAAACAAAAAGAGGTTGGCTTGGCGTCAGAATTCAAGATGTATCAAAAGAAATCGCTGAAGTTGAAAAATTAGATAAACCACGTGGAGCATTAGTTGCTAGTGTTGCTGAAAATAGTCCTTCTGAAAAAGCAGGGATAAAGGCTGGAGATATTATTTTAGAATTTAATGGAGAAAAAATAAATCAAATGAAAGAACTTCCAGCTATTGTTGCAAGAACAGAAGTAGGAAAAAAAGTTGAGGTAAAAATTTGGAGAGAGAAAAGGGAGATTATAAAAAATGTTATTTTAGGAAGATTGGAAACATCAGACGATTTTAAAATAGGCAAAATCCCAGAAACTGATCAAGAGATCAATGAAGAAATAATTAAAAATTTAAGAATAGCTGTAAGACCCTTAAATAAAGAAGATATTAAAAATAGAAAATTGCCAAATCAGACAAAAGGACTTGTAGTAACTAAGATTGCGAACAATAGTCCTTTGGCAAATTCTGTGGAGCTTAACAGTATTATTGTTGAGGCTCAGAAGAAAAAAATCAGATCAGCTAACGATTTAAGAAATGTCATTAAAGAAGTTCTAAATTCTAATCAGAAAACACTTTTACTAGCAATTTATAATAATCAAAATCAAAGAAGATATATTGGCGTTAAGCTAGATTGATCATGGATTTAAAATCCAAGATTATATTAATATCAGGACCAACAGCATCAGGAAAATCTCTCTTTGCAATTAAAATTGCAAAAAAAGTTGATGGTGAGATTATTAATGCAGACAGCATCCAAGTTTATAAACAACTGAAAATCTTATCAGCCAGACCACATCAAAAGCAATATCAAAAAATTAGACATCATTTATATGGTTTCTATGATGCAAAGAAAAACTTTTCCACAGGTGATTGGCTAAAACTTGTTAATAAAAAAATAAAGGAAGTACAAAGGAGAAAAAGAACTCCAATTCTTGTTGGAGGTACAGGTTTATATTTTAAAGCATTAACTGATGGACTTGTTAAAATTCCAAGCATTTCAGCAAAATTAAGAAATAAAATTAGAAATATGCAAAAAAAACTTGGACAAAAGAAATTTTATGAAAAACTTTTGAAATTAGACCCATCGTTAAAAGGAAAAATAAGTCATACTGATACTCAAAGATCTATTAGAGCTTATGAAGTAAAAAAGTTTACAAAAAAATCACTTTACGAATGGTTCGAAAACACAAAACCAAGCTTTTTGGAAGACAATTTCTTTAAAGTTTATATTGACTACCCTCGACAAGAATTAATAGAACGTATTAATATAAGAACAGAGGAGATGATTAAAAATGGAGCAATTAAAGAAGTTAAAAATTTTATAAAACTTAAGGTCAAAAAAGATAAAAGTGCAAACAAGGCCATAGGAGTGATGGAGATTAAAGATTTTCTAGATAAAGAAAAAGATTTAGAGCAAATTAAAGAAAAAATAGCCATAAAAACTAGACAATACGCCAAAAGGCAAAGCACTTGGGCCAGAGGCAACATGATTAATTGGATAAAGTTAAAGCCACAAGATTTAAATAAATTTTTAAAAAAAATTTAAAATTTTCATTCTTAAACTTGACCAATGAGTACAACTTCAGCTAGATTGCATAATGCCAAAATTATTAACTGGAGCAGAAATTGTTTTTAAATGTCTTGAAGACCAAAAGGTAGAGCATATTTTTGGTTACCCAGGTGGTGCCGTGTTACCAATTTATGATGAGCTGAAAAATCATCCTTCTATAAAACATATTTTAGTAAGACACGAGCAAGGTGCTGGTCATGCAGCAGAGGGCTATGCAAGATCATCTGGAAAACCAGGTGTAGTTTTAGTTACATCAGGTCCCGGAGCTACCAATGTTGTTACCGCATTAACGGATGCATATATGGACTCTGTTCCATTAGTTTGTATTTCTGGTCAAGTTCCAACGCACCTAATAGGAACAGATGCATTTCAAGAATGTGATACCACAGGTATTACTAGACCTTGCACTAAACATAATTGGCTAGTTAAAGACATAAACGATCTATCCAAAGTTATTCATGAAGCTTTTAGGGTGGCAACAACTGGGAGACCTGGTCCAGTTTTAATTGATATTCCAAAAGATATTCAATTTGCAAAAACCAAATATAAAAAACCAAATATAGAAAAAAAGTTTAATGGAAAGTCACATAATAAATTTACTCAAGATCAAATCGACGAATTAGTAAAATTAATAAGTAAAGCAAAAAAACCAATTATATATAGCGGTGGAGGAGTGATTAATTCAGGTCCAAAAGCAAGTCAGTCTTTAAGGGAATTTGTTGAGTTAACCGGTTTTCCTATTACTTCAACTCTTCAAGGTTTGGGTGCTTATCCTGGAGAAGATAATCAATTTTTAGGAATGTTGGGCATGCATGGAACATATGAAGCAAATAATGCTATGCATGATTGTGACTTACTAATAAATATTGGCGCTAGATTTGATGATCGTATTACAGGAAAAATAGATGAGTTTTCACCATATTCAAAAAAAGTTCATATTGATATTGACCCATCTTCAATAAATAAAATAATAAAAGTTGATCTTGCAATTGTAGGAGATGTTTTAAGTGTAATAGGCAAAATTAATAAAACAATTAGTAAAAGTAAGAATGGTCACAGTAAATCAAATAAATCAAATATTGGTAAATGGTGGGAGCAAATTGAAAAATGGAGAAGAAAAAATTCTCTTAATTTTAAAAATAGTGATGAAAGCATTAAGCCACAACATGCTGTTCAAAGACTCTATGAATTAACTAAGAATAAAGACACCTATGTTACTACTGAGGTTGGACAACATCAAATGTGGGCTGCACAACATTATAAATTCAATAAACCAAACCGGTGGATGACCTCTGGTGGATTGGGAACTATGGGGTATGGATTGCCAGCAGCTGTTGGTGTACAAATCGCTCATCCAGAAAAACTAGTAATTGATATTGCTGGAGAAGCTTCAGTTCTCATGACCATGCAAGAAATGTCAACGGCAGTTCAATACAATTTACCTATAAAAATATTTATTTTAAATAATCAATATATGGGAATGGTAAGACAATGGCAGGAATTGCTTCATGAAAAAAATTATTCTGAAAGTTATTCCGAAGCTTTGCCAGATTTTATGAAAATGGCTGATGCTTATGGATGTAAAGGTATTAAAGCAGATAACCCAGCCGATCTAGATGATAAAATTCAAGCAATGATAGATTTTGATGGACCAGTTATATTCGATTGTCATGTTGATCCGAATGAGAATTGTTTTCCAATGATCCCATCTGGAAAACCTCATAATCAAATGATCTTGGGTCCAAATGACCAAGAAGAAAATAAAATTAAAGGAAAAGGTAAAGCCTTAGTATAATAAAAATGTCAAAATCAAAATCAGCTTATAGTGTTCCTACGAAAAAACAAAAACCAGACACATATATATTTGTTGTTTGGGTGGATAATGAGGCTGGAGTTCTTGCAAGAGTGGTTGGCCTGTTTTCAGGTAGAGGCTATAACATTGAATCATTAGCAGTAGCAGAGGTTGATGCGGTTAAGAACATTTCAAGGATAACAATTGTTACTACCGGAACACCTCAAGTAATAGATCAAATAAGACTTCAATTAACAAAATTAGTTCCAGTTCATAAAGTGGCTGAATTCAAAAGAGAAGATAAAAAAGTCATATTTAAAGAGATGGCCTTATTTAAAGTAGTAGGAAAAAGAAATAAAATTGAAAAATGCTTAAATGCTTGTAAAAAATATAATCCCGTAATATTAGATGAAACAAAATCATCAGCAGTAATCCAAATAACTGCTTTAAGAAGAGAAATAGATGTAATGAACAAAAAATTAAAGCCCTTGGGACTTATAAGTACTTCGAGAACAGGGGCGGTTGCCATGACTAGAGGTGCTAAAATTTTTAATTAATTTAATAGGAGAGAAAATATGAAAATGTTTTATGAAAAAGATGCAGATGTGAACCTAATTAAAAATAAAAAAGTTGCTATTTTTGGTTATGGAAGCCAAGGACATGCACATGCATTAAACTTAAAAGATAGTGGAGTAAAAGATATTGTTGTGGCATTGAGAGAAGGTTCATCTAGCGCTGCAAAAGCTGAGTCAAAGGGATTAAAAGTTATGAATTTATCTGATGCTGCTGAGTGGGCAGACGTGGTAATGATTTTAACCCCAGATGAATTACAAGCAGAAATTTATAAAAATCATATTGAACAAAGAGTAAGAGAAGGAACGAGCATTGCATTTGCTCACGGTTTAAACGTTCATTATGATTTAATTAAAGCTAGAAAAGATTTAGATGTTTTCATGGTTGCTCCAAAAGGACCAGGTCACTTAGTTAGAAGCGAATATGAAAAAGGAGGTGGAGTACCTTGTTTATTTGCAGTACACCAAGACGGTTCAGGCAAAGCAAGAGATTTAGCTTTATCATATGCTTCTGCAGTTGGTGGAGGGAGATCTGGAATTATTGAAACTACATTCAAAGATGAAGTTGAAACAGATTTATTTGGAGAACAAACTGTATTGTGTGGAGGTCTTGTTGAATTAATTAAAAATGGTTATGAAACTTTAGTTGAAGCAGGATATGAGCCAGAGATGGCATATTTTGAAACAGTGCACGAAGTAAAATTAATAGTTGATTTAATTTATGAAGGTGGGATTGCTAACATGAATTATTCTATTTCAAATACTGCTGAGTATGGTGAATATCAATCAGGACCAAGAGTAGTCAATAAAGAAGAAACCAAAAAAAGAATGAAAGAAATTTTGGCTGAAATTCAATCTGGAAAATTTACAAAAGAGTGGATGGATGAATGCAAAAATGGTCAAAAGAACTTTCTCGCTACTAGAGCTAAATTAGCCGAACACCCAGTAGAAAAAGTGGGTGCAGAACTAAGAGCTATGATGCCTTGGATTGGTAAGAAAAAATTAGTTGATAGTGATAAAAGTTAAATTTTATCAGTAAATTATTACTACTATAATTCAATTATTTCACTTATACTTTTTTAAATAAATTTTAAAAACGAGGGGAATAATGAAGACTAAAAATATAGTAAGAATACTATTGTCATTAGTTCTAGTATTTGGATTTTCTTCAGCATGGGCAAAAACTATTAAATGGTCTATGCAAGGAGACAGTCTAACACTAGATCCACATGCACAAAACGAAGGTCCAACTACGCAAGTATCTAGACAAGTTTACGAAGCTCTAGTTCAAAGAGGCTTGGACATGAAAATAGGACCAGCTTTAGCAACAAGTTGGAAAGCTACTGATCCAAATACTTGGATTTTTACTTTAAGAGAAGATGCTAAGTTTTCAGATGGTTCTGGAATGACATCAGCAGATGTTGTTTTTAGTATATTAAGAGCTAAGCAAAGAACATCTGACTTTAAAGAATATATTAGTACCATCTCTAATGTTGAAGCAGTAGGGGAATATGCTGTTAAAATTACTACAAGCAAACCAAATCCTATTCTTTTAAACCAATTATCTAACATTTTTATAATGTCTAAAGCTTGGTCAGAGAAAAATTTTGCAATGTCTCCACAAAACTGGGATGCAGGTCAAGAGACATTCTCTGCCACTAATGCATTAGGAACAGGTCCTTTTAAAATTACATTAAGAGAACCAAATACCAAAACAGTATTTAAAAGAAATAGACACTGGTGGGGTGAAATGAATGATAAGAGGGTTACTCAAATTGACCTACTTCCAATTAAAAATGCAGCAACAAGAGTAGCAGCATTGTTATCAGGAGAAATTGACATAGTTACAGATGCACCAGTTCAAGATTTAAAAAGAATTGGTTCTTCTTCTGGCCACAAAGTTGAAAGTACAGCTCAAATGAGAACCATTTTTCTAGGCATGGATCAATCTGCTGATAAATTAAGAACTGGAAATACTGGTGATAATCCATTCAAGAAAAAAGAGGTAAGACAAGCACTTTATCAAGTAATTGATATTGAAGCGATCAAGAAAAAAGTTATGAGAGGCTTAAGTGAGCCTGCAGGAATTATAACTTTCCCTGGTGTAAATGGATATACAGCAGATCTTGATAAAAGATTGCCTTATGATGTTAACGCTGCAAAAAAACTTTTAGCTGATGCAGGTTATCCAAATGGTTTTGACGTTGAACTTAGATGTCCGAATGACAGATATGTTAACGATGAAGCAATTTGTACTGCTGTTGTTGGAATGTTAGGTAAAATTGGAGTTAATGTTAATTTATTTGCTCAAACTAAAAGCAAACATTTCAAAGAGCTTAAAGATAATCAAGGTGATTTCTATATGCTAGGATGGGGTGTTCCAACTTTAGATAGTCACTATGTTTTCCATTATTTATATGAAACTGGTGCTAGCTGGAATAAAGTTAACTTTAGTAATGCTGATGTAGATGCTGCAATTAGAGTTATGGAAGGTGAAGTTGATTTAGATAAAAGAAATGCTGCAATTGCAAAAGCTTGGAAAATTGTAAAAGATGATATTTCTTATCTTCCTTTACACCACCAGGTAATTTCTTGGGCATCTAAAAGCAATGTTAATGTTCCTATCAGACCGAATAACGAACCGTTATTCAGAACTGCTAGTTTTAACTAATCCAAAATTGTTACAAGCCCTTTAAAAATTTAAAGGGCTTGTAAGTTTAAACCTTCACAAATTGATAAAATATTTTTTTAAAAGGCTGTTTCAATCTGCTTTGGTGATGTTGGTTGTCGCCTTTGTATCATTCTCATTATTTAATTTTGTTGGAGATCCAATAAATAATATGGTTGGTGAAGAAACCTCTGATGAAGAAAGAGCTGAATTGAGGGAAACACTAGGTTTAATGGATCCAATTCATGTTCAGTTTTCAAGATTTATAGTTAATGCATCCAAGGGCGAGTTTGGAATTTCATATCAACTAAGAAGACCAGTTTCAGAATTAATAGTTGAAAGGTTACCTGCAACTATTGAACTTGTGGTTATTTCAGCGCTAATTGCACTAATAACTGGTACATTATTAGGTGTTTATACAGGTATAAATCGAAAAGGATTTTTAAGCGATTTTGTTTTAGCAATCTCTTTGTTAGGCGTTTCACTCCCCACATTTGTTATCGGAATATTATTCATATATCTGTTTGCAGTAATATTAGGGATATTGCCGTCTTTTGGAAGAGGAGAGGTTGTTGATTTAGGTTTTTGGACCACGGGATTTTTAACAGTTTCAGGTCTTAAAGCAATCATACTTCCTTCAGTAACATTAAGTCTTTTTCAAATGACTTATATAATCAGACTTGTGCGTGCAGAGATGATGGAAATACTTCAAACAGATTATATTAAATTTGCACGTGCTCGAGGTATCAGTGAAAACAGCATTAAATATAAACATGCATTAAAAAATGGATTGATTCCTGTAATTACTATTGCTGGTATAAACATTGGAACACTAATTGCTTTTTCAATCATAACTGAGACAGTTTTTCAATGGCCAGGAATGGGCTTCTTATTTATCCAAGCAGTTCAATTTGTAGATATACCTATAATGTCGGCTTATTTAGTTTTTATAGCTTTTGTATTTGTAATGATAAATTTTATAGTTGATATTCTTTATTATTTAATAGATCCACGAATAAGGGTTAAAGGAGATGCTGCAAGTGGATAATAAAACTTTAAGTAATTGGGAAAGAATAAAAGATAGTGATATTTATCATAGCTTTATAAAGTCTCCAACTGCAATTGTATCTTCAACTATCTTATTTATAATTTTTTTCTGCTCTTTTTTTGTGGAACTCATTACACCTTATAATCCTTTCGACCCATCGTCTTTATCTCTTATGGATGCATTCACTCCACCTTCTTGGACAGAAGATGGTATAGCTAAATTTATTTTGGGTACAGATGGACAAGGAAGAGATATGTTGTCGACAATTTTGTACGGATGTAGAATTTCTCTTATTGTGGGATTTTCTGCAATAATTTTTAGTTTAATTCTTGGAGTTGGATTGGGATTAACAGCTGGATTTTTTGGTGGAAAATATGAAATGATAGTCATGAGGTTAACCGACGTGCAGTTAACTGTACCAAGTATTTTGATGGCACTTTTAGTTGATGGTATAGCAAGGGGATTAATTTCAAGAGAAATGCATGATGAAATGGCAATTTATGTTTTAATATTTGCTATTGGAATTTCAGAATGGCCGCAATTTGCAAGAGTTTCAAGAGCTGCAACTTTGGTAGAAAAAAATAAAGACTATGTTTCAGCATCCACAATAATCGGGGTTTCAAATATAATTATTATGTTTAAACATATTCTACCAAATATTTTAAGACCGGTGTTAGTAATAGGAACCATTGGTTTAGCTCTCGCTATTTTAGCTGAGTCTACTTTAAGTTTTTTAGGAGTTGGGGTGCCTCCAACAACGCCATCTTTAGGGACATTGATAAGACTTGGAAATGATTTTTTATTTTCAGGAGAATGGTGGATAACTTTTTTTCCAGCAATTTTCTTAGTTATTTTAGCATTTTCAATAAATTTATTAGGGGATTGGATGAGAGATACTTTAAATCCAAAGTTAAAAAAATGACATTTTTGAAAATAAATAATCTTAGTGTTGATTACCAAATGAGAAAAGAAACAATTTATGCTGCTAAGAATGTAAATATTGAGGTAAACAAAGGAGAAATCCTAGGATTAGTTGGTGAGTCAGGATCAGGAAAAAGCACAGTAGGAAACGCAATTATAAATTTAATAGATGAGCCAGGTAAAGTTTCAAGTGGTTCAGTTATCTTAGGTGATATTAATATTCATAAAAACTCTGAAAGTATAGTAAGATATAGGGGAAATAAAATTGGTTTAATATTTCAAGATCCCCAAACTTCACTTAATCCAATTCTTACTGTGGGTGAGCAGTTAATTGAAACTATTCAAACACATCTTAAATTAAGCAAAGAAGAGGCAAAAAATAAATCTATAAATTTGTTAAAAGAGGTTGGTATAAAAGATGCAGAGACAAGATTTGATAATTATCCTCACCAATTCTCAGGTGGTATGAGGCAAAGAGTAGTAATTTCACTAGCATTATGTTGCGAGCCAGAATTATTAATTGCAGATGAACCAACAACAGCATTAGATGTGTCAATACAGTCACAGATTTTGGGATTAATTAAAAAATTAACAAAAGAGAGAAATCTTGCAGTTATTTTAATTACACACGATATGGGAGTTATAGCTGAGACAGCAAATCGTGTTGCAGTTATGAAAAATGGTAATTTGGTTGAAATTGGTGAAACAAGAAAAATATTAAATAATCCACAGGAAAATTACACCAAAAGTTTAGTAAGTTCGGTTCCACCAACAAATAAAAAAATTTCAAGGTTTGTAATTGTTGAAAAAGAAAACAATAATAAAAAAGAAAATAATATTAAAATATTAAATAGATGGACCAAAAAAGAAATTTTAAATCAAGAGCTGGTAGAATTAAAAAATCTTAATAAAAGTTTTGATGACAATTTTTTTACAGAAAATTCCAAGAATTCTGTAATGGCTGTGAATGATGTATCGTTTGCAATAAAAGAAGGTGAGTCTTTTGGTTTAGTAGGAGAAAGTGGAAGTGGAAAATCTACTATTGCTAAAATGATTGTAAATTTGTTTAAACCAACTTCTGGAGACATCTTCTTTGACAACGTTTGTATTACAAAAATAAAACAAAAATCTGAGTTAATGAAATTTAGAAAACAAATTCAAATGATATTTCAAGATCCTTACTCTTCATTAAATGGGAGATTAAAAGTAAAAGATATAATTGCAGAACCAATAACACTTCATAACCCTTCGATATCAAATATAGAATTAAATAATTATATTTATGATTTATTAGAATCTGTAGAATTAAATCAGAAATCTGCTGATCGATATCCACATGAATTTTCAGGAGGACAGAGACAAAGAATTTCAATTGCAAGAGCACTGGCTACACAACCACGACTTTTAGTTTGCGACGAACCTACCTCTGCTCTAGATGTTAGTATTCAAGCTCAAATACTAAACTTATTAAAAGATCTTCAAGAGCAATTAAATTTAACAATTTTATTTATCAGCCACGATCTTCCAGTTGTTAGACAAATGTGTGATAGAATTGGAGTACTAAAAGATGGTAGGTTATGTGAAGTTTCAGGAACTGAGGATTTGTTTTTGAAACCTACTCATGAATACACAAAGGAACTTTTACACTTAATGCCTAAAATTGAGTCTATTTATAATTAATTTTAGGTAACCTGAAATGGACCATTAAAATTACTTTAATTATACTAATTATTTTGCAATCTCTCTTATAGATTGTATTATAGATTTTCTAAAAATATTAATTATGAGCAATAAAGATAAAGTCTTTATATTTGACACTACTATGCGTGATGGCGAGCAATCACCGGGTGCTTCTATGAGTTTGGAGGAAAAAATTCAAATAGCAAGAGTGTTTGATGAATTAGGTATAGATATTATTGAAGCAGGTTTTCCTATAGCTTCACCAGGTGATTTTGAAGCTGTTTCAGAAGTTAGTAAAATTTTGAAAAACTCTATTCCCGCAGGACTTTCAAGACACTCAGTAAAAGATATTGACAGAGCATATGAAGCTTTAAAACACGCTCCAAGATTTAGAATACATACATTTATTTCTACAAGTGCACTACACATGAAACATAAATTAAATATGTCTCCAGAGGATGTTTACGAGTCAATTGGAAAACATGTTGCTTACGCAAGAAAATTTACTGATGATGTTGAGTGGTCATGCGAAGATGGAACAAGAACAGATATGGATTACATGTGTAAAACAGTAGAGCTTGCAATTAAAAATGGAGCTACAACAATTAATATTCCTGATACAGTTGGTTACACTATACCATCTGAGTTTACTACAATCATAGAAACTTTATTAAACAAGGTTCCCAATATAGATAAAGCAATTTTATCAACTCATTGTCATAATGATTTAGGCTTAGCAGTGGCTAACTCTTTGGCTGGAGTTCAAGCTGGAGCAAGACAAATTGAGTGTACTATTAACGGTTTAGGAGAAAGAGCTGGTAATGCTGCACTTGAAGAAGTTGTAATGGCAATTAAAACAAGACCTGATTTAATGCCTTATGAAACTGGTATAAATACTACTCTTTTAAGTAAAGCTTCTAAAATTGTTTCAAATGCAACAGGCTTCCCCGTTCAATATAATAAAGCAATAGTTGGAAAAAATGCTTTTGCACATGAGGCAGGAATTCATCAGGATGGAATGTTAAAAAATAGACAAACTTACGAAATAATGACACCAGAAAGTGTAGGCGTTAAACAAACGTCATTAGTTATGGGAAAACATTCTGGAAGACATGCTTTTAAAGATAAAATGAATAGTTTGGGTTATCCTGACCTTACTGATGATGTAGTTGGAAATGCATTTGCAAAATTCAAAGTCTTAGCAGATAAAAAAAAACATGTTTATGACGAAGATATTATTGCGTTAGTAGATGATAGTTTAATTACTGATAATAAAGTTAACGCTATTAGCTTAAAATCATTAAAGGTTTTCGCAGGAACGGGAGAACCGCAAAGAGCAGAGATGACTTTAGATGTTTATGGAGATGTTAAAAAAGCAACAGAAACTGGAGATGGTCCAGTAGATGCAATATTCAAATGTATAAAAACTCTATATCCCCACGATGTTAATTTGCAACTTTATCAAGTTCATGCAGTTACCGAAGGTACCGATGCACAAGCAACTGTGAGTGTAAAAATTGAGGAAAAAGGTAAAACAACAGTAGGTCAAGCAGCTGATACAGACACTTTAGTAGCATCAGCAAATGCTTACATAAATGCATTAAATAAAATGATAATTAAACGTGATAAAACCGCTCCTATGGAGCAAGAAAGTCAGAAAGTAAGAGGGATATAATGGGATTATTTGATAGTGTTAAAAAAATATGGAGCCAAGATATGGCAATTGATCTTGGAACAGCGAACACGCTAGTAGTTTTAAAAGGTCAAGGTGTAGTTCTAAATGAACCTTCAGTTGTTGCGATAGTTGATCAAGGCGGGAAAAAAAATGTATTGGCTGTTGGAGACGAAGCAAAGACAATGCTTGGAAGAACACCAGGCAATATAAGTGCAATTAGACCTCTAAGAGATGGAGTAATTGCAGATTTTATAGTTACTGAGGAAATGATTAAGCATTTTATTAAAAAGGTTCACAAAGGTAGTACATTTGCAAACCCTAGAATTTTAATATGTGTACCTACTGGATCAACTCCAGTTGAAAGAAAAGCAATTCAAGATAGCGCTTTAGCAGCAGGCGCAAGAAGAGTTCAATTAATTGAAGAACCAATTGCAGCAGCTATTGGAGCAAATCTTCCAATTTCTGAAGCAACTGGTTCAATGATTGTAGATATTGGAGGGGGAACAAGTGAAATTGCAGTTATGTCTTTAGGTGGATTGGTTTACTCTAAATCTTTAAGAGTTGCAGGTGATTCTATGGACACAGCAATAGTAGATTATATGAGAAAAGAATATAATTTATTAATTGGTGATACTACTGCTGAAAAAATAAAAAAAGAAATGGGTACAGCTGTCCCAACTGGAACAAATACTTATCCAGTTAAAGGAAGAGATTTAAGATCAGGTACTCCAAAAGAAGTTAATATTACTGAGGAAGATACTGCAGAAGCATTAAATGACATAATGAAACAAATGGTTGGTGCAATTAAAGATGCGTTAGAAAATACACCTCCTGAATTATCAGCTGATTTGGTTGATATGGGTTTAACTTTAACAGGTGGTGGTGCTTTGTTAAAAAATATTGATAAAAGGTTTTCTAAAGAAACAGGTTTACCAGTTCATATAGCAGACGACCCATTATCTTGTGTAGCTGTTGGCACAGGTAAAGCTTTGGATCAAGAAGAAACTTTTTCTACCATGTTATCTGAATATTAGGAAAAATGGCTACTGGCAGAGATGATTTTGTAATTGCCATTAGGTCAGCTTTTTTAAAAAAAAAAGATAAACAAAAATTTTCTTTACTAACTCTAGTTTTTTTATCAATTTTTGTAATTGTTTTAAGTAACTTTAATTTCAAAGCAATTAAATTTATAAAACTAGGTATTAATGAAGTAATTTACAGATCTTCTTTTATTGCCTCAATTCCAGAAAATAAAATAAAAGAATTATTTTCGGAAATTAAATCACATATGGAATTACATGAAAGTCAACAGCAAGAAATAGTCAAAATAGAAAATTCTGAGCAACTTAAATTGCAAAATGAATTTTTAACTGCAGAAAATAAAAAGCTTAGAGAATTGATTGACGAAAGCATAAATTCAGAAGAAGTATTTGCAAAGGTTTTGCTTGATAAAGACAGCCCATATCTGAAATCGGTAGTTTTGAACAAAGGTACGAAAGACAAAGTAAAAATTGGAATGGCTGTTATTGACGATATTTATTTAGTTGGGCAAATAATTGAGGTAAATTATAGTAATTCAAGGGCATTACTTTTGTCCGATCTGAACAGTAAAATACCATCTGTTTTAGAGCCAGATGATATACAGGCTGTAGTTTCTGGAACAGGAAACAATTTTGGAATAATCGAACATACCCAATTAGATTATAAAGAGGGATTTGAAAATAAAGAAATTGTTGTTTATACGTCTGGACTAGGAGGGATATTCAAGCCAGGGATACCAATAGGAAAAATTGACCAAAGTTCAGAAGGAAAAATAAATTTTTTTTCTGATTTCACTCAGTTGAATTATATAAAAATAGTCTCTTATAATTTTGGTGAAGAAAAATAATGTCATCACTTAACAAAAGTACTTTTTTTAAAATATTATTATCTTATCTTCCTTTAATAATGTTATTTTTTTCAGTATTTAATGAATTTGATTTGAATTACCTAAAACTTGATTATTTTGCATTTAATTTTGTTCATCTATTAATTTTCTTTTGGACTTTAAGAAACCCAGATCAATTGGGCTATCTTGCAATTTTTTTTGCCGGTATAATTAATGATGTTGTTATTGGAATACCAATAGGAATAAGTAGTTTTTGCTATCTTATTCTTTGCTCTGTAACCGCTTATATAAGAAACATTACTTTATCGCCAAACTTTATGAAGGACTGGATATCATTATTATTTACTATTTTATTAATAAACTCAATTCAAGTAATTATTTTAGATCTAATTTTTTTAATAAAAGTTGATTACACAAATTATTTAATTAACTCAGGATTTACCTTTTTATTTTATCCAATATTTTTTTTAATTTTTAATTTTTTAAACGAAAGAATTTCATATCAAACAAATGATTAAATCTAATTCAGGAATAAGAAAAGCTGATGTAATTAATAGACGAATGTTCATAATTGGAGCAGGAAAAGTTGTAGTTTTTGTTGGTATTGTTGCCAGATTGTTTTCTCTTCAGATAAATGAAAATAAAAAATATCTAACACTTTCAGACAAAAATAGAATTAGAGAATGGAGACTGCCACCCACAAGAGGAAATATAGTAGATTACTTTGGAAACGTGATTGCAGGCAATTTGAAAGTTTATCAATTACATATAATTCCTGAACAAGTTGAGAATTTTAGTTATTTATTAGTCAGATTAAAAAATCTTTTAAATCTAAGTGATAAAAAAATTACAAAGATAAATAAATTAAAAGCTGAGCTAAAACCCTGGGATAGCATTATTGTTTCAGAAAATTTAAGCTGGAGCCAATTTGTAAAAATTAACAATTATTTATACGACCTAGTTGGTGCTAAACCTGTAATGACAATCTCAAGAAATTATCCGTTTAAAGATGTATACACACATGTTCTTGGATATGTAAGTCAACCAAATGAACAAGAAATTTTAGACAATCAAACTATCCAAGAAAGATTTGTACCAGGGATGAAAATTGGCAAACTGGGCTTGGAGAAAAGACTTGAAAATCATCTTATAGGAACAAATGCTATTCAAAGATATGAAGTTAATGCCTACGGTAAAAGAATTAATCAACTAGAACATCAAAAAGGTGAGCAAGGGTCAAAAATACGTTTAACTGTGGACACAGAAAT
This sequence comes from uncultured Pelagibacteraceae bacterium, assembly GCA_902635665.1. Taxonomy (GTDB): domain Bacteria; phylum Pseudomonadota; class Alphaproteobacteria; order Pelagibacterales; family Pelagibacteraceae; genus Pelagibacter. The sequence goes on along the minus strand of CACPOX010000003.1, from coordinate 28,283 downwards.
ACAAAAAGCCTGCGGAGAATTATTAAATGAAAAAGCAGGATCCATAAGTGTAATGGATATCTATACAGGAGATATAATAGCAATGTACTCATCACCATCCTATGATCCAAATTTATTTTTATTCGGAATAAGTCAAGATGAATGGCAATTAATTAGAAATAATCCATTAAAACCATTAATAAATAAAACCCTTTCAGGTCTATACTCCCCAGGTTCAACAATAAAACCAATCGTTGCTCTTTCAGCTTTAGAAAATAACATTATAGATACAAAGTTTAAAGTTAAATGCACTGGAAAGATGGAGTTATACGGGCAAACATTTCACTGCTGGAAGGAAAAAGGACATGGCTGGGTTAGTTTGAAAAATGCAATGAAACAGTCCTGTGATACTTATTTTTATGAGGTAGCTAGGTTATTAGGTGTTGATAGATTAAGCATTACAGCTGAAAAATTTGGCTTAGGTAAAAAAGTTCTTGGTGACTATTTTGATATTGAAAAAAAAGGACTATTTCCAACTACAAAATGGAAAAAAAATAATCTTGGTAGAGGCTGGGTATTAGGAGAAACTTTAATTACAGGAATTGGTCAAGGCTATATACAATCAACACCGCTACAACTCTGCATGATGACAGCACAAATCGCAAATGGTGGTTATGCAATCAAACCTAAAATAATTGTTGATAACAAACCAATTTCTTATGAAGATGCAAAACAATCAATGGAAAGTGGGTTACTATTCGACTTAGACTCAGAATTTTTGTTAGATAAAAAGTTATTTAAAAACAAAAAAAATATTAAGATTGTTCAAGAAGCAATGTTCAGTTCAACTAATGAAAGATTTGGAACTTCTTATAAATCGAGAATTGACGACCCCAAATATCAATTTGCAGGAAAAACAGGAACAGCACAGGTAAAAAGAATTAGTAAAAGAGAGAGAGAATTGGATCTAGAATTGGAGCAAATACCTTACAAAGATAGAGATCATGCTCTGTATGTTGCATATGGTCCATACGTTAATCCAAGATATGCACTTAGTATAATTGTTGAGCATGGAGGTTCAGGAAGTAAGGCAGCAGCACCTATCGCAAAAAAATTATTTAAATTAATTATTGATAGACACGAGTTACGTAACAAACAATCAAATTTTGAGAGGATTACAGTTTAAATGTTCCAACATGATAGATTGAATAACGAGATTACATTATTTCAAAAAATAAAAAACTTAGACTATATATTATTAATTTCAGTTATTCTTCTTTCTGCATTAAGTGTTTTTGTCATGTATTCTACAGATGGAGGTGAAATACTTTTTCATACTAAAAATCATTTTGTAAAACTTGTAGTTTTTTTTCCTTTAATGATTTTTGTAGCTTTCTTTAACATAAAATTTTGGCATAACTTTTCATATATAATTTATATAATAATAATACTTTTATTAGTTTACGTTTCCTTTTTTGGAATTATGTCATCTGGCTCACAAAGATGGATGGATCTTTATTTATTTGTTCTTCAGCCTTCAGAGCTCATGAAAGTAGCTATTATAATGTGTCTTGCTAAATATTATCATAGATTAAAATTAGAAAACGTTAATTCGTTTACCAGTATTATGATTGTGTTATCAATAATATTAATTCCAATTATTTTTGTTATTTCCCAACCTGATCTCGGTACCTCAATATTAATTGCTTTAAGTGGATTAATTATTTTGTGGTTGGGGGGAGTAAAAGTTAAGTATTTTATATACTCATTTATTACTTTTTTAATTTCACTTCCATTTATAATTTCATTTCTTAAACCTTATCAGAAACTAAGAATATTAACTTTTTTAGATCCAGACAGGGATCCATTAGGTGCTGGATATCAAATTATACAGTCAAAAATAGCTATTGGCTCAGGTGGCCTTGATGGAAAAGGTTTTTTAAAAGGGACTCAAAGTTATTTAGATTTTTTACCTGAAAAACATACAGACTTTATTTTTACCTTATTTTCAGAAGAGTTTGGGTTTATAGGCTCAGTTGGTCTTTTAATATTATACTCAATAATAATTTTTAGAATTGTTAGAATAGGATCTATTTCAAGAAGTAATTTTGCTAGACTTTTTTGTTTTGGTTATGCTTTTGCAATTTTTATTTATATTGTAGTAAACTTATCTATGGTTTTAGGTTTGCTACCTATAGTTGGCTCTCCGCTTCCAATAATGTCATATGGTGGCTCGTCAATGTTAGCCACTATGATTGGTTTTGGTATAGTATTAAGTGCAAAAATCAATCATAAGCAAATGATTGCATAATTAAAATTTAAATTTGAATAATTTGTCGCTCTGATAATTTAATTTTTACTTGTATAACAATTTTATGAATAAAAATATTAGAGTAGGAATAGTTGGGGCAGGAATTCAAGGTGTATCTAACGCATTGTTTCTTCAAAAAAAAGGCTTCAATGTAACTGTTTTTGATAGAGACAATCCAGGCAGCCAGGCTGCATCTTATGGTAATGCTGGTCATTTTTCGCCCTACGCATCTCTTTCTTTGAATAGAACTGATGTTCTAGCCGATGTGCCTGCAATGTTATTAAGTTCTACAGGTCCGTTAGCCTTAAAATGGAACTACGTTCCTAAAATGATTCCTTGGTTTTTAAAGTTTATAATGAATACAACTAAAACCAAGATGATGCATACAGCGAAAAATATGCACCAAATTTTAGATTTAGCTTTACCAGCTTATGATGAATTATTTGAAGAAATAGACTTGGAAGGCTTAGTTGAAAACAAAGGTATTCTTTATATTTGGAATGACAAAGATTTAAAAAGTAGAGAATTAGAAATCAGAGTAAGGGAAGAATTAGGAGTTGAACAACAATTAGTAAATAAAGCTGAGATCCATGATCTTGAACCACTTATAAAACCATTCTACCATGCTGGTGTATTTTATCCTTATGCAAGACATGCAAGAAATCCAAAAAAAATTCTTTTAAAATTATTTGATTTATTTTTGAAAAAAGGCGGAAAATTTAACAAAATAAATATTAAAGACATAAATTTCGATGATGAAAAACCAGTGTTTAAAAGTGAAACCCAAAGTTATACTTTTGACAAAGCAGTAATAGCTTGTGGTGCTTTTTCAAAAAAATTAACAGACAATCTTGATGAAAATATACCCTTAGACACAGAGCGTGGGTATCATGTTCATTTCAAAAATTGTGATCATTTATTAAGTAGACCTGTAATATTTTCTAACCGCGGATTTGGAATAACACCAATGGAACAAGGCTTAAGGGTTGTAGGCACTGTAGAATTTGGTGGTTTAAATAATCCATTATCTAAATCAAGAATTAAGAATCTAATAACTAATGCAAAATATATGCTTGGAGATTTACCTGAACATGAAGATGAGTGGTTAGGATTTAGACCAACTTTACCAGATTTTTTGCCTGTTATGGGACCATCCAAAAATTATAAAAATATTTATTATTGTTTTGGACACCATCATTTAGGATGGACTTTAGGCCCAATTTCTGGAAAGATTGTTTCTGGAATGATAGCGAATGAAAACACAAATTTAGATCTGAAACCTTATAGTTCGCTTAGATTTAGTTAAGTGACAAAAGATAATAATTTTTTAGCCTATTTATATCTATTTTTAACTGTAACCTTTTGGGCAGGAAACTTTGTAGTGGGTAAAGTTGCAAGTTTTTATGAAGTACCACCTTTTTCATTAAATTTTTATCGTTGGTTTTTTGCTTGGCTAATTTTAGCTCCATTTACACTCCCAGAAATATTTGAAAAAAAAAACTATATAATTAAAAACTACAAACTATTTATAGTATTAGGAGTAACCAGTATAACAATATTTAATTCTATCGTTTACTATTCTTTAAATTTTACACAAGTTATTAGTGGTGTATTGATGATTTCTACTATACCTGTGATGATCATGTTGTTTTCATCAATTTTAAAAATTGAGAAGACAAACATATTTCAAATTATAGGAGTAATTTTTTCTTTTACTGGAGTAATTGTGATTATTACAAAAGCAAATTTAGAAATATTAAAGAATTTAGATTTCAATAAAGGTGATATTACTATGGTTATAGCAATGTTTTCTTGGGCACTATATTCTACTTTGTTAAAAGGTAAAAAATATGAGTTATCTCAAATTTCATTACTTCAAGTAGTAATATCTTTTGGTTTAATATTTTTAATACCAGTTTACTTTATTGAATATCAGGTTGGTTTTAGAATTAATTTAGAATTACCTTTTATTTTAATTTTATCCTATGTGGTTTTGTTTCCAGGTTTGGCATCTTTTCTTTTGTGGATAAAAGGAATATCTATGATTGGTGCTAATCGATCTGGTGTCTTTTTGCACTTGATGCCTATTTTAAGCGCAATAATGGCAATGTTTTTTTTTAGTGAAAAATTTATGTTTTATCATATTTTAGGCGCTTGTTTTATTGTTACAGGAATATTGCTATCAAATAAGAAAGTTAAAAATGCTTAAAGTTGCTATATTAGATGATTATCAAAATGTTGCCCAACAATTTGTAGATTTAGAAAAACTATCTGGAAAATATGAGTTTAAGATTTTTAGTGAACCTTTTTTAGATGAAGCAGATACAATTGAGCAGTTGGCTGATTTTGAGGCTTTATTAATAATGAGGGAAAGAACCCCACTTACAAAAAATTTAATTGATAACCTAAGTGACTTAAAATTTGTAATAACAAGTGGATTAAGGAATAAATCTATTGATCTAGAAGCTGCAAAGAAAAGAAAAATTATAGTTTGTGGAACAGATATAAATATTAACCCAACACCTGAATTAACTTGGGCATTAATTCTGGGTTTAGCTAGGAACTTTAAAGAAGAGTTCGATAATATGTATCAAGGATATTGGCAAACAACTATTGGAGTAGAATTAAAAGGAAAAATTTTAGGTTTAATTGGATTAGGCAGGGTAGGCAGTGAAGTAGCTAAAATTGGAAAAGCTTTTGGCATGCAAGTGATGGCATGGAGTGAAAATTTAAGCTTAGATAAGTGTAAAGAACTAGATGTTCTTCCATGTAGTAAGGATGACTTAATTACAAATTCCGATGTACTTTCAATTCACGTTCAAGGAGGTGAAAGATACAAAAATTGCATTACTTTAAAAGAATTGGATAAAATGAAAAAAACAGCATTTTTAATAAATACATCAAGAGGACCTATTATTAAAGAAGATGACTTAATTATTGCATTGTCAACTAATGTGATTGCTGGCGCAGGAATTGATGTTTATGATAAAGAGCCTTTGCCAGAGAATAATAAACTCAGATTTTTACCAAATGCATTACTTACACCACATATAGGTTATGTAACTGCGGAAAATTATAGTATTTTTTACAATCAAATGATTGAAGGATTGGAAGCTTGTGTTAATGGAAAGCCAATTCGAGTTCTAGAGTAACTATGGAGTTACCAGTAGTTAATCATGAGGATTATTTTGCTAAAATTGGTGATGATCATAAATTTCCAATTAATAAATTTGGAGAATTAGCTAATTATTTAATTCAAAAAAAAATTGTAAATAAATTTCATAAACCATCAGCTTGTTCGCTTGAAACATTAAGCTATGCACATTCAAAAAATTATATTTTAGATATTAAAAATAAAACCTTAAGCAAAGAGGGAATAAAAAAAATTGGATTTCCACTTATAGATAGTGTTGTAAAAAGGTCGTTAATTGCTACAGGTGGCACTGTTTTGGCATCTAAACTTGCCATTAATTATGGCATCTCATGCAATACTGCAGGTGGTAGTCATCATGCAAATTATGATGGGGGAGCAGGTTATTGTGTATTTAATGATGTAGCAGTTGCATCACATTATTTACTTAATAGAGGGTTAGCTAATAAAATCTTAATTGTTGATTTAGATGTTCATCAGGGAAATGGAAATTCAGAAATTTTTAAAGATAATAGAAGTGTTTTTACATTTAGCATGCATTCTAAAACTAATTATCCAGTAAAAAAATCTAATAGTAATTTAGATGTAGAGCTAGAGGATAATTTAGAGGATGGTGTTTATATCAAAACACTCAAGCATTATTTAAACGAGCTAAGTCAAGAAAATTTTGATTTTGTTTTTTATATAGCCGGTGTGGATATTCATTTTAATGATCGGTTAGGTAAATTAAAAATCTCTGATGAGGGCATTAAATTAAGAGATGAACTTGTAGTAGAAAACTTCTTTTCTAAACGAATACCAGTTTGTGGGGTTTTAGGTGGTGGTTATAATAAAGATTTTAACAAACTTGTTGAATTACATTCAATGTTACATCAAACTTGTGCTAAATATATAGGATCATGACAAAAAAAATAAATCCAAATTTAACAGCTGAGCAAAAATTGATTTTATTTGAGGAAGAGACTGAGCGCCCAGGATCAAGTGAGCTTAATCATGAAAAAAGAGAAGGAAGTTTTCATTGTGCAAACTGTGATGAAAAATTATTTGATTCAAAAACAAAATATGAAAGTGGATCAGGCTGGCCTTCTTTTTATGAATCGTTGTCCAACGTATTTGAAACCAAAACAGATCACCATATAGGTTACGCAAGAACCGAGTATCATTGTAAAAAATGTGGAGGCCATCATGGCCATATATTTGATGATGGACCCAAACCTACAGGAAAACGATTTTGTAACAATGGAGTATGTTTAGTTTTTAAACCTAAGAGCTAAATTTAATGTTTGAAAATATCGACATTAAGAAAGTTAAAGAAGAGCTAAGAAATCATTCGAACAATTATAAAGAAAATTTTGCTAAAATTGAAAAGTTTATAGAAACTGAAATAAAAGAAATATTAAATCTCAAAAAAAACAATAAACCTATAATTCCAGAAATTAGTATTAATGAGATAGATCAAAACAAAACAAATGTAATAGAAGATATAAAAAAAAGAGGATGTGTAATAATTCGAGATGTTTTTGAAGACAAATTTATTGAAAATTTAAACTTTCAATTAGAGAGGTATATTGATGAGAATAATTATTACAAAGATCAAAAAAAGAAAGCTGATCTAGATAAATATTTCAGCGATCTTAAATCAGGTAAGCCTCAAATATATGGTCTTTATTGGTCTAAAGCACAAATAGAAATAAGACATTCAGATCAAATGGCTAAAGTAAAAAAATGGCTTAATAATCTTTGGATTTATAAAAATGAAGAATATGAGGTTTTTGATCCTAATAAAGAGTTATCCTATGCTGATAGAGTTAGAAGAAGAGAGCCAGGTGATAATACTTTAGGTTTATCACCTCACTGTGATGCAGGTTCAGTAGAACGATGGACAGACAATTATTATAAAAAAATTTATAAAAATATTTTTTCAGATAACTTTGAAGAATACGATCCTTTTGATGCGAAATACAGAGATAGAACAAATGAATTTGAATCTCCTGCAGTTGCGCATGTTTTTAGAACTTTTCAAGGTTGGACAGCTTTGACAGAACAAGGTCCAAATGATGGAACTTTACAATTAATACCAATATCAAAAGCAATTGTATATGTTTTAACAAGAGCCTTGCAAGATGATGTTCCTAAAAATGAATTATGTGGATCAAAACTTGGAAGAGCATTGTCTGTTAACAAGGATTATCACTCTTTACTTTTAAAAGGATTAATTTCTATTCCAAAAATGAAACCAGGTGATACAATTTGGTGGCATCCAGATGTCATTCATGCTGTAGAAGATAAACATTCAGGAAAAGACTATTCAAATGTAGTTTATGTTGGTGCAACACCTTATTGTAAAAAAAATCTTGATTATACAATTAAACAATCAAAAAAATTTTTGGAGGGAAAAAGTCCTCCAGACTTTGCAGCTGAAGATTACGAAATTAATTATAAAGGTAGAGTTAAATTAGAGGATTTAAGTTTATTAGCTAAAAAACAATTAGCTTTAGAGGAATGGAATTAATTATTTAAAAGATCTTGAAGTTTATTTTCTTTTTCTAAGGCTCTTACTTCGTCATAACCACCAATATGCTGGTCATCAAAAAAAATTTGTGGAATAGTTCTTTTTCCATTAGCTTTTTTAATCATTTCATCCATTGCTCCGTCAACTTTTGAAATATCAATTTCATTATAAGGTGCATTATTTCTAGCTAATAATCTTTTTGCAGCCTCACAATAATTACATAACGGACCTGTATACATGGTAATTTTTTTCATATGCTATAGGTAATCACCTTTTTTAATTTTACTAGTTATTTCTTTTCTAGAGTATTCAAACTTTTTTCGATGTTTTATACTTTTTTGATTTACTCTTTTTCTCCATAACCTGAAAGATGATGGTTTTAGAGATCTTCGCATAATTTTAATTACATCAGATTCTTTCTTCCCTGTTTTTTTTTCAATTTCCTCGAAAGTTATCCTATCTGCCCAGGCTGCCCAAATGATCCAATCTGGATCGTCCATTTTGGGCTCTGGATTTTTGACTCTAGTAATTGGCCTGTGACCTTTTTTTTTCATAAATCCTTTATATTTGAAAAAAATATTTAATGCATTTTTTTTAGCCTCTGATATTATGTATTAGATAGTCCTTCTTAGCCATCTTTAGCTCCCGGTTTTTAAGGACTATCTTTTTTTATGCTCCCCCTAGATTTTATACTTTATCTACAGATAATTATTTTTTTATTTATTACACCTGGAACTCCTAGGATCGTAATTATCTCATATTCAATGAATTACGGTGTCGCAAAATGTGTATGGTCTGCTCTAGGAGATGTAACTGCAAATTTGATACAGGCAACTTTAGTTATTTTTGTCATTGGATCTTTTTTTTCAGAAAATTCAAAGATACTTAATGCATTTAAATGGATCGGAATAATTTATTTATTATATTTAGCTTACGATATTTATAAATCTCGACCAAAAAGTATTACAAGCGAAGGAGAAATAGAAAAAAGTAAATTATCTTTTTTTAGAGATGGTTTTTTAGTTGCTGGTACAAGTCCTAAGGCTTGGATGTTTTTTCCTTTTATTTTTCCTCAGTTTATTGACTTTAACTCTAATTTATTGGTTCAATTTGTAATTTTAATTACAACTTACATTGTTTTAGATTTTTTATCTTTGATTGGCTACGCAATGCTCGCACAAAAATTAATAAAGTGGATAACTGCTAATCCAAAAACAATTAATACAATTTCTGCGAGTGTTTTAGTAATTATTGCCGTAATAATTGTTGTAACTCAACAATATTAATTAGATTTGGCCTTTATTGTCACTTGCATAAAATAAAATTTCTTTATTTAATCATGACATAATTAATTAATTAAAGAGGGAATAAAATGAAATTAAATAAAATAATTTTAAGTTTTGTTTCTGCATTAGTAATTTTATTTTCAACTTCTATTGCATCTTTTGCAAAAGTAGTTGGTGACAAAATTATTTTAGGTGCTGCGATTTCCTTAACTGGTAAATACTCATCTAATGGTGTTCATACTCAAAATGGTTATAACATGGCCGTTGATAGAATTAACAGCATGGGTGGTGTTAAAGTTGGTGGAAAGACTTATAAGTTTGACATTATTTATTATGATGATGAATCAAACCCTAAGAGAGCTGCACAGCTTGCAGAAAGATTAATATCACAAGATGGTGTTGAGTTTATGCTTGGCCCTTACAGTTCTGGTTTAACTAAAGCGATTGCTCCAGTGACTGAAAAATATGGTGTTCCAATGGTTGAAGCAAATGGTGCATCTAGATCTTTGTTTACTAAAGGTTACAAATATCTATTTGCTGTATTAGCTCCAGCTAACTTATATCTTGATGTTGCTATTGAAACAGCAGTTGAGTTAAATGGTGGAAAACCCGTTAGAATTGCTCAAGCGTTTGAACAAGATGCGTTCTCACAAGATGTTAGATTAGGTATTTTAGATGCTGCAGAGAGAACTGGCTCTAAAATCATAATTGACGATAAATTGCCTAAAGAGCTAAATGATATGGCTGCTACTTTGGTTAAAGTAAAACAAATGAAACCAGATGTACTTGTTGTATCAGGTCACACAAAAGGTGCATTAACCGCTATCAGACAAATTGCTGAAATGAAAGTTGATGTTCCTATGTTAGCTATGACTCACTGTGATGCTGCTAAGCTATCCAAACAGCATGGTAAAAATTCACAGTATGCACTTTGTGCTTCTCAATGGCACAAGTCACTAACTTATAAAGATGATTTCTTTAAAGATGGTATGACTTATGCTGCAGACTTTGAGAAAGAGTTTGGATATGATCCACCTTACCAATCTGCTGAATCATCAGCTGCTTTATTGGTATTCAAAGATGCATTTGAAAGAGCAAATTCTTTCGATCAAAAGAAAGTAAGAGATGCTCTTGCAGCTACGAATATGCAAACATTCTATGGAAATATTAAATTTGCACCTGGTGGTCAGAACGTTGACAAACCAATGGTACTTTTCCAAGTAATGTGTGATGCTTCAGGAAGTTGTGAAAACAAAGTTGTTGCTCCATTAAAATGGGCTTCAGCTAAGTTGATTCACCCAATTCCTAAGTGGTCAGAAAGATAAAATAAAACAACAAAGCCCCCTAGTCATAGGGGGCTTTTTTTTATATAACCCAAAAATACTTTTATGGATTTTCTTGTATTTCAGTACCCAATGATAACTGTTCAAGCTTGCCTAGACGGTATTCTTTTAGGTGTTTTGTTTGCATTGATTGCTTATGGAATGGCACTTCAATGGGGTGTGATGAATATAATTAACATTGCACAAGGAGATCTTGTTATTTTAGGAGGATATATTGCCTACTTTATGTATCTTTACGGTATTCATCCAGCATGGGGTGTGATTGTTGCACCAGTAATAATGTATTTTGTTGGTATTGCAATTTACAAACTCGTAATAAACAAAGTGGTAGATAGAGATTTATTTATCTCAATCTTAGCAACTTTTGGAATAAGTATTCTGTTCATGCAATTAATGAACTTTGCATTTGGAGCAGACGTTGTGCTTGCAAATTCTGGGTATGGAACAACTATGTTGTTTGATAGCAATGTTGTTTTGCCTAATTCAAAAATTTTCTCAGCATTTATAAGCATTTTATTTGCTGCTTGTTTAGTAATTTACATGAAAAAATCTAAGCTTGGACGTGCAATTAGAGCTACAGCTCAAAATGCAAGAGCTGCAAAGATTTTAGGTGTCGATACAGAAAAAGTTTATGCTGCAACATTTGGAATAAATGCTGCTCTTTGTGGTGTTGCTGGAGCATTAATTTCTATAACATTCACAATTCACCCATATATGGGATTACCATATACAATTCGATCATTTATGATCGTTATTGTAGCGGGTCTTGGAAATTTACCAGGAGTTGCAATGTCGGGTATGGGATTAGGAGTTTTTGAGGAGTTTGCAGATTATATACTGGGTACAGAATTTAGAATTGGTTCAGTATTTTTATTATTAGTATTAATTCTTGTTTATAGAAGGTTTAAACTTTCTAGAAAAAGAGAGTACTTAAAATGAAAAAAATATCTGTAATATTTTTCATTTTATTTTTTATTTCTGCTCATACTTTGGCTGAGGTATACTATTGTACCGATCAAAATAGGACTGGTTTTGTTACAACTAAAAATTTCAAAAGTACTGATTTTAAATTACGAAGGTTTACAGTTGATATAGATCTAGTTAATTTAGATATCACATCAGAGGATATGTTTTTTATAGAACCATTGAAACATACATGTCATATGGATATAAGCACAAATTCCTTTAATTGCATGAATAAATGGGGAACAGTATTTTCTTATAACACAATTAGTAAAAGATATTTTCTAGGATATATTTTTAATAAAACAGAACTCACAGATGATAATTCAATAGCAACTGGAATATGTGAAAGATTTTAAATGAAAAATAATTATATTTTATATTTATCAATTTTGATTTTTGGTATCGGTGCTCCATTTTTATTTCCAGCTTTTAAAGTTCAATTATCAATACTTTGTGTATTGATTGTTCTTGCGACTACCTGGAATATCCAGGGTGGTGAGATGGGTTATAATTCATTTGGAAATATTTTATTTTATGGTCTAGGGATGTATCTTTGTGCATCGGTTCAGGTTGGAATGTTTTTTCCATTAGCAGAATGGACTGAGAGCGGAGGTGAAAAAACATTTGTTCATACTCCTACCCAGTTTTTTCAAGGAATGGCTCTAGGTTTAGTTGTTGCAGCTGTAGTTCCAACCATAGTTGCTGGTCTAATAGGATATTCGATTCTTGGTCTAAGAGGACATTATTTTGCAATATGCACATTGGGTTTAGGAGTAGCTGCAGGTGAAATTTCTGGAGGCATAGAAATTATTGGAGCAGGTCAAGGTTTTACTACACCACCATTTCCAGACGTTGGAAGTTTAGAAGCTAGAGGAGAATTTTTTTATTTCTTAAGTTTCTTTACTTTAATTTTGACATTTATTGCAGTGCGTTCAATTTATTCTACGAGATTTAAATTAATACTTAATGCTATCAGAGATAATGAGGATAAAGCTGAAGCAATGGGTATTGAAACAATGAAATATAAAATTATTGGTTGGATGATCTCAGCTTTTTTTTGTGGACTAGCTGGCGGAATAATGGGTGGTCTAGTTGGATACATTGACTCAACAGATGTTGCGTTTGATGGAAGAGAGATGGGTGTATTCATGGTATTAATGGCAATACTTGGTGGAAAAGGAACACTTTGGGGTCCAATTATAGGTGCAACTATATTTCACATATTTAAAGAGGGTTTTTGGACATTCTTTTTAGGTTGGCAGTATGTTGCTCTCGGAGTTTTGATTGTTGTAATTGTAATTTATTTCCCAGAAGGAATTATGGGATGGTTAAGAGAAAAATATCCAGAACGATTTGGAGAAGTAGTTGATGAAAAAGACCGTAAAGCACAGGTAGAACTTAAATGAGTATTTTAGAAGTAAGCAATGTAAGTAAGTCATTTGGTGGAGTTAAAGCTAATGTTGACATCTCAATGAATGTTGAAAAAGGAAAGATATTTGGATTAATTGGGCCAAACGGTTCAGGCAAAACTACATTATTTAATTCAATTGTGGGAACTTACCCAATAGATAATGGATCTATTAAATTTAATGGTAAAGAAGTTTCTGAGTTACCAGTCCCAGTTATTGCTAAGTTAGGACTCCTTAGGACTTTTCAACAAACTAGAATTTATGGAAAACTTAACTGCATAGAAAATATGCTTATTAGTCACAAAGGTAGTGATGCAAATTTAATGAAAATATTTTCTAAAATTCCAAAAGAATTAACTGAAAAAGCAGAAAATCTTTTAAATTTTGTAGGATTATATCAAAAAAGAAAATTAAGAGCTGGAGATCTATCTTTTGGTCAGCAAAAATTATTAGAACTGGCAATGGCATTGATGAATGAACCAGAGATGCTTTTGTTAGACGAGCCTACAGCTGGAATTAATCCAACATTAATAAATGGTATTATTGACAGATTAATTAAAGTAAATCAAGATTTTGGAATAACACTTTTGGTGATTGAACATAACATGAGAGTGATTATGCAATTAGCTGAAAATATTTTTTGTTTAGCTCATGGTAAAATGTTGGCTAATGGATCGCCAGATGAAATTAAAAATGATAAACGCGTCATTGATGCGTATTTGGGAGCTCAATAATGGCTAACCAATATGAAGTATTAGGTAAAGCTCCAACACCAGATGATTTAAAAAAATTATCTCCAAACGAAGTTCATTTAACTATTAAAAATTTAAATGCGGGTTATGGTAAAATGGAAATTTTACATAACTTTGATTTATTCGTAAATAAAGCCCAGTCATTATGTTTGATTGGACCTAATGGTGCAGGCAAATCTACAATTCTTCACTCAATATATGGTTTTACAAATATTTTTTCTGGTCAAATTGAACTTGAAGGAAAAGAAATTACAAATCTTACCCCAGCAGAAAAGTTAAAGTCAGTTGGTATAGCTTATATATTGCAGGATAATTCGGTATTTCCTGATATGACAGTAGAAGAAAATTTATTAATGGGAGGATACATAAAAGAAAAAACAGACGAATCATATGAAGAGGCTGAAAGAATTTTTGAAAAGTATGAAAGGTTAAGAAATAGAAGAAACCAACCTGCAAAAGTTTTATCTGGTGGTGAGAGAAGATTGCTAGAAATATCTCGAGCGTTAGTTATGAAACCTTCAGTACTTTTAGTAGACGAACCGTCAATTGGACTTGAACCTAGATATATTGAGATGGTTTTTGAAATATTAAGAGATCTTCAGCAAAATGAAAAAAAAACAATCATTCTAGTTGAGCAAAATGCCAAAAAAGGATTGGAGTTTGCAGATATAGGATACGTTTTAGTGTCTGGGCAAACTGCAATTGCAGGTAAAGGAGACGATTTACTTCAAAATCCTGATGTTGGCAGACTGTTCCTAGGTGGATAATGATTAATAAAAATTTTTTCTTTAAAGGATATAGATCTATATTTACTCATGATAGTCCAGCTATTGCTCTTACTTGTTGCTTTATAGCAATTGGAGCTCTATTTAAAAATTTAGGTTTTAATATTCAGGAAAGTATTTTTTCAACAGTTTTAACTTATGCTTTACCAGGCTCACTAGTAATGGCAGAGTCCATGTTAATTGGGGCATCTTTGTTAAATATTTTTTTGGCAGTTTGGTTTGTTAACGCAAGACTTTACCCTATGGCTGTATCCTTATTCCCTTTAATGATGCACAAAAGTCAACCCAAGTGGAAGTATTACTTTTCTTGCCATTTTATTGCTGTTTCTGCATGGCTGATTATGAAAAGCAATTATAAAAAAATTCCAAAAGAACACAGAATTGATTATTGGATTGGTATTGGAAGTGCAACTGTAAGTGTATCAGTTATCGGCACATTTATGGGTTTCTCCTTTTCAGAGTATTTGAATAAAGATATGATGATGGGATTAGCAATTCTTAATCCAGTTTATTTTTTATGTATGATGGTCGGGGCATCTAAGACTATACCGGTAACTCTATCAGTTTTGTTTGGAACTATATTAGGACCAATTATTTATTTATTCTCACCTGAGTGGTCAATTTTGTTAGCAGGTGTAATTGGTGGAACCATAGCTTATCTAGCAGGAGAGCACAGTGTCAGCTAATATTATTTATGCAATCCTTGTTACGTCTCTAGCAACATTTTTGTCTAGATTTTTGGGCGCCCTTACATCTGAAGGTATAAAAGAAACCTCTAAACTTTTTAAGTGGTTTAATTGTTTAGCTTATGCAACTTTAGCAGCATTAATAGCTAGAACTATAATTTTTCCTGCTGGTGTTTTGGTAGATGCTAGTTACTCAAGTAGATTTCTTGTTGTGCTGTTATCTTTAGTTGTTTTTTTTATTTCAAAGAAAAACTTTGTTTATCCTACAATTTTCTCAGCTATTTGTATGGCAATACTTAATAATTATATCTGATTAGATTGATTTATAAAATAAGTTAAAATAAAATTTAGAATGCAAAAAATTACAGGCATAGATATCCAAGAGCACGATCAATCGAATAGGATTTTAAAAATTAGTTTAGAAAATGATATTATAGATAAATTAATTTTCCCATTTAATAAATTTGATTTAACAGCATTGGAGTTAAAACCATTTACAAGATTTACTTTAGCAAAAAGTTTAGATGATTTAACAGATAATAAATTAAGCAAATTAATGAACTCAATTATTAGAGATAGATCTACAGGTTGCTTTATTATTGGACCAAAAAATATAACTGCAAAAATTAATGATACATTTTTAGTTAAGTTATCAACTGCAATAGCCCATTTAATTGGTGTTCCAAATCATGACGCAATGGCAGGAAAATACTATGCTCGTTTTCATGTAAAAGATGAAGATACTAGCGACTCTTACTTAAGAAAAGCTTATAGAAATATGGATCTTCATACAGATGGGACATATGTTAAAGAAGTAACCGATTGGTTAATTATGACAAAAATTGATGAGCAAAATGTTGAAGGTGGAGAAACAGCCATGTTACATCTTGATGACTGGGAGCATTGTGATGATTTATACAATGATCCAGTAGGGAGACAAAATTTTGTTTGGGGATCACCAAAAAGCAAAAATATTGAGTATAAGGTAGAGCACCCAGTCTTTTCGTCTGATAAAGAAGGAAGACCAACAATATCTTATATAGATCAATTTCCAGAACCACAAAATATGGATCAAGGAAATTTTTTACAAAGATTATCTGATGGATTAGAGGAAAGTAAAAATAAAATAATTACAAAATTACCCGTTGGATTCTCTGTGATTGCAAATAATTATTTCTGGCTTCATGGAAGAAAACCCTTCAAAGAAAATAAGGAATTAAGTAGAGAATTACTAAGAATTAGAGGTTCTTTTTTTGTTAATTAATTCAATATAATCAATATAAAGTATCCGAAATTATGAATTTAGGTTTTATTGGTACAGGAAAAATTGCAGCTTCAGTTATTACTGGAATATGTAAATCAAAAATTTCTTATAAGAAAATAATTATTTCACCAAGAAATAAAAAAATAGCTCATGGGCTAAAAAGAAAGTATAAAAAAATAGTTATTGCTAAGGACAATCAGCAAATTGTAGATCAGTCTAATTGGGTATTTTTATCTATTACACCTACTGTCGGTGAAAAAATTATTAAAGATTTAAAATTTAAATCGACTCAAACTGTTGTTAGTTTTATTTCAACAATTACTTTATCTCAATTAAAGAAAGCAATTAAAGTAAGAGCAAAAATTGTTAGAGCAATACCTCTTCCCCCAATTTCGTTAAAGAAAGGTCCGGTGCCTATTTGTCCTCCTAATCCAAAAGTGAAAGCATTTTTCAATAATTTGGGAACAACTGTAGAAATTAAAAATGAAAAATCTTCAATTAATTTTTGGTCAACTTCAGGAATGATGGCACCTTTTTATGAAGTATTAAGAGTGATGACTGATTGGTTGGTAAAAAGAGGAGTAAAAAGAAATAATGCTCAAAAATATATTACTTCTTTGTTTTTGGCTTTATCTGAAGATGCTGTAGTAAATTCAAAAGAAAATTTGAAAAATTTAGTGAAAGAATCTCAAACACCAAAAGGTTTGAATGAACAAGGTGTAAATGAATTAACTAAAGCAGGTTTTTATAAATCTCTAGAAAAAACTTTAAATAGTATTTACAGAAGACTAAACAAATAAATATAATGTCTGAAAATATTTTAGAGATTAATAATTTAAGTAAATATTTTGGCGGATTAGCCGCAGTTTCAGATTGTTCAATAAAAGTTAAAAGAGGAACAATCACTGGCATCATTGGACCAAATGGATCTGGTAAAACCACTTTATTCAATTTAATTGCTGGAAACTTAAAATCGTCTGGTGGAAATGTTATTTTTGATGATGAAAATATTACTGATGTTCCATCTTATGAATTATTTTCTAAAGGGTTGTTAAGAACATTTCAAATTGCACATGAGTTTTCAAATTTATCTGTTTTAGAAAATTTAATGATGGTTCCGGGAAATCAATCTGGGGAAAAAATAATGACTGCATTATTTAAACCAGGTTTAGTTGCACAAGAAGAGGCTGTGGTTAAAGAAAAAGCGAAAGAAGTTGTTGAATTTTTAAATCTAGGACATTTATCGAACGAGCTTGCTGGAAATCTTTCAGGTGGACAAAAGAAATTATTAGAACTTGGAAGAACTATGATGGTTGATGCAAAATTAGTATTATTAGATGAAGTAGGGGCTGGAGTTAATAGAACTTTGTTAAAAGATCTTGGAACTGCAATAGAAAAGTTAAATAAAGAAAAAGGTTATACTTTTTGTATGATCGAACATGATATGGATTTTATTGGAAGGTTGTGTGATCCAGTGATTGTAATGGCAGAGGGATCAGTTTTATTTGAAGGAAGTGTTGAGGAAGCAAAAAAAGATGAAAAAGTTATAGAGAGTTACCTTGGTAGAGGATCAAAACTAAAGGATAAAAATTAATGGCATATTTTGAAGGAATAGAAATGACAGGTGGTTATGGTAATGGTCCTGACATTATTAGTTCGTGTTCAGTAAATGTTAATAAAGGTGAAATAGTTTCTATTCTGGGCCCTAATGGTGCTGGTAAATCAACTGCTATGAAAGCAATGTTGGGCTTGCTCAATTTAAAATCTGGATCAGTAAAGATTGATGGCAAGGATATTTCAAAATTATCTCCTCAAGACAGAGTTAAACAAGGTATTTCTTTTGTGCCACAGACTAAAAATGTCTTTGCAGGAATGACTGTTGAAGAAAATTTAGAAATGGGTGCATTTCTTATCGAGAATGAAATCGAAAATATAATTGAGGAAATTTACGAATTATTTCCAATTTTAAGAGAGAAAAGAAATCAGATGGTTGGTGAACTTTCCGGAGGTCAAAGACAACAAGTGGCTCTAGGTCGAGCATTAATGATTAAGCCTAGTGTATTAATGTTAGATGAGCCAACAGCTGGAGTATCTCCAATCGTTATGGATGAATTATTTGATCATATTGTTAAAGTTAAAAGAACAAATGTTGCTATCTTAATGGTAGAGCAAAATGCAAAACAAGCCTTAAGTATTTCTGATAGAGGTTATGTGCTAGTTACTGGAGAAAATCGTTATTCAGGAACAGGAAAAGAATTATTAGACGATCCAAGAGTAAGAAGCTCTTTTTTGGGAGGTTAATATGGATTTTGTAAATGCGATAATTCTTTTATTAAATTATATTTTTATTCCTGCATTAACTTATGGTTCTCAGTTAGCACTAGGTGCAATATTCGTAACATTAATCTATGGAATTTTACGATTTGCAAACTTTGCAACTGGCGACATGATGTCTTTTGGGACCATGATGACAATCTTATTTACATGGTACTTTCAATCTTTAGGCGTCTCTCTAGGTGTTTTGCCTACAGCTTTATTAGCTATTCCATTTGGAATTATTTTCATGATTCTTTATATGCTTTTAATTGATAAGTTCGTTTTCAAATACTACAGAAACCAAAAAAGTCCCCCAGTACAGTTTGCAATGGTAAGTATTGGAGTAATGTTTGTAACACAAGCCTTGGTAAGAATCATAATCGGACCTACTGACAGACGATTTTTTGATGGTGAAAAATTTATTATTAAAGCTCGTGAATTTAAGGAGATGACAGGATTAAACGAGGGTCTTGCACTAAAATCAACTCAGGTGTTAACAATTTTTGTTACAATAGTTTTGGTATCTTTATTATTTTGGTTTTTAAACAAAACAAAAACTGGCAAAAGTATGAAAGCTTATTCTGATAATGAGGATCTTGCTTTGCTATCAGGTATTGATCCAAAAAAAATAGTTTTAGTTACGTGGGTTATTGCTGGAATTTTAGCTACAATAGGTGGTGCTTTATATGGTCTAGATAAAAGTTTTAAACCATTTACCTACTTTAATAATATGCTTCCTATTTTCGCTGCTGCAATAGTTGGAGGAATTGGAAATCCGTTTGGAGCCTTTTTAGGTGGATATGTAATTGCTTTTTCAGAAATTTTATTAACTTATGCCTACAAGAAATTTTTTATGTATGTTTTACCAGAAAGTATGGAGCCAGATAGTTTAGTTCAGTTACTGTCTACAGATTATAAGTTCGCAGTATCCTTTTCGATACTAGTAATAGTTTTGATATATAGGCCATCAGGTATATTTAAGGGGAAAGTATTGTGAGAAAAAATTTAAATGTAATTGCAGCTTACAGTATCATGATGGTGTTTATACTAATGGTTGGGATATTTCAGTCTTGGAATATAGCGTTATCAATATTTAATCTTTGTTTGATTTCTGCGGTCATGACAATGGGTGCGAATATTCAATGGGGATATGCTGGTTTAATTAATTTTGGAATTATGGGTTATACAGCTTTAGGTGGTTTAGCTGCGGTATTGATATCTGTCGATCCTGTTCAAGAAGCCTGGAGGGCAGGAGGTTTTGATATTTTAATGGCCTTATGGCTCATAGTAGTAATGGTGTTAGTTATAAGGTTTATTTTAAAAAGATTTGAAAAATCAAAAATCAGAACATACAGCATAGCTGCAATAATAATTTCAGGTATTTTGCTTATTAGATTTTCTGCAGAGCCGGGCATAGAGGCTATTGAAGCAGTCGATCCTGCTAAAACTGGTTTCTTAGGAGGGTTTGGATTACCAATTATATTTTCTTGGATAGTTGGAGCTCTTTTTGCTGGTGGTTTAGCTTTTATAGTTGGAAAAGTTGCTCTTGGTCTTAGAGCTGATTATTTAGCTATTGCTACTCTTCTTATTTCTGAAATTGTTATTGCGATCATTAAACATGAAGACTGGCTCACAAGAGGTGTAAAAAATGTTATTGGTTTAAAAAGACCTGCACCTTATGAGGTAGATCTTCAAACGACAGATTGGTTTATCAAATTAGTTGAAAAGTTTCATTCAGGTAAATTAAGTTTAATAGAGAATTTAGCTGATCGACAAGCTGCTTTAAATCAACTTGTGATCGAAGGATCATCAGTATTTGTAAAACTATGTTACTCAGGATTATTTTTAGTAGTAGTAATTATTCTTCTAATTTTAACTCAAAAAGCTCTTTATTCTCCTTGGGGAAGAATGATGAGAGCAATAAGAGATAATGAAGAAGCTGCAAATGCAATGGGTAAAAATGTTGTTAAACAACATTTACTAATTTTTATTTTAGGCTCAGCAATTGTTGGAATTGCTGGCGCAATGTTGGTTACTCAAGATGGTTTATTTACTCCAGGAAGTTATAGACCTATGAGATATACTTTTTTGATTTGGGTAATGGTAATTATTGGAGGAAGTGGAAATAATTTTGGAGCAATTTTAGGAGGATTTGTTGTTTGGTTCTTATGGATTGAAGCTGCACCAATATCATTATTCTTAATAAACTTTTTCACTGCTGGAATTCCTGAAACAAATGCACTTAAAGCTCACTTAATAGAAAGCGTTCCATATTTCAGATTTTTAATGATGGGATTAGGATTGTTATTCATAATGAGGTATCGACCTAAAGGTATACTTCCTGAAAAAATAGAAATAAAGTAAACCAAATGAAATATATTATATTAGGTGCTGCTGCTGCTTGGGCTTTGTATATGGCTGATAAGTATTTATTCTTTTAATGAATAAAAATCTTTCGTTACTTATTTTAAGTCAGATTTTTGCTTTTACAGCTGCTCCTGTTACAGTTTTTTTAAGTGGTATAATTGGTTCGAAATTTAGTCCAATAAAATCTTTAGCAACTCTTCCAATGGCTTTGTCAGTTGTTGGAATTGCGTTGTTTGCTTTTTTTGCAGCAAAACTAATGAGTATAATTGGAAGAAAATTAGGATTTATCTATGCATCAATCGGGACATGTTTTGCATCTCTTTTAACCGCATACTCTATAATAATAGAAAGCTTTCTTTTTTATAATTTAGGATGCTTTTTAATTGGTGGTGGGATAGCTTTCAGTCATCAATACCGTTTTGCAGCAGTTGAGGTTGTGGATAAAGATTATGCACCAAAAGCAATTTCTATAATTTTATTAGCAGGAATAGGTTCAGCATTTATTGGTCCAAATATTGCAAACATTTCTAAAGGATTTATTTCAAATCATATTTATGCCGGCTCTTATCTTGCACTTGCTATTTTATCTATTTTATCAACAATATTTTTATTTTTTTATCAGGAACCAAAAAAATCATCAATTAATCAATATAAAACTGGAAGAAGTTTTTTTGAACTTATTTCGCAACCAAGATTTCTACAGGCACTCGTAGCTTCTGCTTTTGCCTATGCTGTAATGACTTTTTTAATGACAGCCACTCCTATAAGTATGCATTTGATGGAGAAAATAAGTTTGTCTAAAACAGGTTTTGTTATTCAGCTTCACATAGCAGCCATGTTTTTACCTTCGCTGGTTACTGGAAATTTGATTAAAAAGTTTGGTCATAGCAAAATTATGTATATGGGGGTTTTATTTTTTTTAGTCACAATTATTACCAGTTTATTTGAACAGACTTATATGAATTATATGGTTGCACTTGTTTTTCTGGGGCTAGGGTGGAATTTTTTATTCATTTCAGGAACAAGTTTACTTGTTTTGTGCTACAGAGAAGAGGAAAAATTTAGAGCTCAAGGGTATAACGATTTAATTGTTTATTCTATACAAGCAGTAGCTAGTTTGTCTGCAGGAGTATTTCTTAGCCTAACAAGCTGGAAAACTATGAATTTAATATGTTTGATTTTTTTAATTATAATAGCTCTTTTTACTATTAGAGCTGATCTTAAAAAAAAACCCCAGTAATTAAATTACTGGGGTTTTTTGAATTAAGATAAAAAATTATCTTTGTTTTTTAGTTTTGAATTTTCCACCTTTAACTTCTTGCTCTAAGAAAGAACCTTCAGCTTCACCAACATCAGTAAAAGTTACTCCAGTAGCACCTTCGTAATCAATTTTCTTTCCTTTAGCTAGTAAGTCTAAGCCTTTCTTAAGTTCACCAGGATAAATCTTTTTTCCTGGGCCATTAGCAACTTCCATTACATGTTTTGCAATAGATGCTCTATCAGCAGAGTTACCTGCTTGCATTGCAAGAACAATTAAAGCAGCTGCATCGTAAGATTCAGCTGTGTATGGACCAGATGCTTCTACACCACCAGCTTTTGCAACTTCAGCAAATATACCTGCACCTTTGCCAGTAGAACCTGGCATTGATCCAAATGATTTACTTAAATCTTTTCCAAAAGCATCAACTAAAGATTGACCGATCATACCATCTGATAAAACAAATTTATCAAACGCACCAGAGTCTAAAGAAGCTTGAATGATTCCTTTTCCTCCTTGGTCAAGATAACCAATAACAGCTACAGCATCACCACCAGCAGAAGCAAGAGTTGCTACTTCAGATGAGTAATCTGCTTTTCCATCTTCGTGAGCAGTTACAGTTGTAACTTTAATACCATGAGCTTCAACTGCTGCCTTATATACATCAGCTAAACCTTTACCATAGTCATTGTTAGTATAAGTGATTGCAACACTTTTTACTTTTCTATCTTTAGTTATGTCAGCTAAAATTTGACCACCTCTAGCATCTGATGGAGCAGTTCTAAAGAAGTACCCTTTATCATCTAGAGTTGTTAATCCTGGAGAAGTTGCAGAAGGTGAAATCATAACCACACCATTTGGTACAGCAACGTTTGTTGCAATTGCACCAGTTACACCTGAACAGTCTGCTCCCATGATTGCAGCTACACCACCTGATATTAAACCTTCAGCTGCTGCTGTTGCTGCTGCTGAGTCAACACAAGTTGAGTCTGCTCTCATCACTTCAATTTTTTTTCCACCTAATAGCGATCCTGAGTCAGAAGCTTCTTTAAATGCAAGCTCTGCAGATGCAGCCATAGCTGGAGTTAGAGACTCAATAGGACCAGTAAATCCTAAAATAATCCCCATTTTAATATCTGCCATTACTTTTGTTCCAAAAATAGAAACAAACATAAAAGCAGCGATAAATAGTTTTCTCATTATCTTCCTCTTTATTGTTAACAATTTATAAAAGCTAATTTAAGTATGAATACAATTAATATTCAATGACAAAATTATCCTATTTTATAGAGGTTAATTGCCAGTGATTATCTTATTGAGAAAGGGTCTAGAGAAGGTTCGTTAGAGGTATAGAACCATGTTGTTTTTACCCTTGTGTAGTCTTTAATTGAATCAATTCCTGCTTCTTTTCCATACCCACTATCTTTGATACCTCCAAAAGGGGCAGAGGGTGAAATTAATCTATAAGTATTTACAAAGGTTATTCCTGCCCTAATTGCTTTTGAAACTCTCATGCCTCTAGATAAATTGCTTGTATAAACCCCAGAGGATAATCCATATTGATTATCATTCATTTTAGAAATTACTTCTTCTTCTGTATCAAATTTCATGACTGATAATACAGGTCCAAATAATTCATTTTCTGCTACAGGCAGATTATGATTGTCGCATTCAATAATTGTTGGGGGAAAGTAATATCCTTTATTTGAAAAGGAATGTCTTTCACCCCCACACTTAATTTTTCCACCTTGATTAATTGTATCTTTAATATTTTTTTCTATTACCTCTAATTGCTTAAAATTACTTAAAGGCCCCATTTCTGTTTCTGGATCCATTGGAGCTCCAATTTTTATTTTTGATGCACGTTTTGAAAGTTTATCTAAAAATTCATCGTAAATTCCTTTTTGCAAATAAAGTCTTGATCCTGCTATACAACTTTGACCACTTGCACCAAATATTCCAGCTGTAATCCCATTTATTGCATTTTCTTGCTCTGCATCATCAAATACTGCGACTGGACTTTTGCCACCCAATTCTAAACTTACTTCTGATAAATTTTCTGCTGAGTTTCTAATTATATGTCTCGCTGTTTCAGGACCACCAGTAAAAGCAACTTTTTCAACCAAGTTATGAGCAGTTAAACTTTTACCACAAGGATCTCCAAATCCTGTAATTACATTCACCACACCTTTAGGGATACCAGTTTTTTCAATTAATTTTGCAAATTCAAACAAAACAGCAGGGGCAAGTTCTGAAGATTTAATCACAACTGTATTACCCATTGCAAGTGCTGGCGCTAATTTAGTAGCGGTTAAAAACATTTGTGAATTCCAAGGAATTATTGCAGCTATAACACCTATAGGTATTCTCGTTGTTATTGCTTGAACATTTGGTTTATCTATTGGCAAAACTGTACCTTCAACTTTATCTGCCAAACCAGCATAATAGTCGTAGTATTCTGCTATATAAACTGCTTGCTTTTTTGTTTCTCTGTAGAGTTTTCCGGTATCAATTGTTTCTATTTCTCCAAGCATTTCAGCATTCTCTCTTAATTGATTTCCAATGGCTCTTAAATATTTAGCTCTTTCTCTTGGCAGTAGCTTTGGCCATTCACCCTCGAATGCTTTTTGAGCAGCTTTAACTGCATTATCAACATCTTTAGCACTTGCTTCTGGAACAACTGCCCATGGCTCATTATGTTCTGGATTTAGAGTTTCAAATGTTCTTTTACTTTCAGAGTCAACCCATTCACCATTAATGAACATTTTATATTGTTTAAGTTTACTCATCTGATCCAATAAAATTTTTGATGGTTAAATTTACATCATCAGCACACTCAATACCACAAAGATGTTTTCCATCTTTAATGATCTTTAATTGACTTTTAGAGATTAAAGCATTCAATTCTTGAGACATTTTTACAGTTGAGCCAATGTCGTATTCACCTGTCATAACTAGCGTATTAGCTTTAATTTTATTAAAATCTTCATCATTTTTATGATTAACGAATAGCTCGTAAACCTTTAAAAAATTATTCATATTATTAGCAGACAAAATTGAACTTATTTTTTCATATATTTCTGGATTATTTTCTAAATATTTATCAGTAAACCATCTCTTTAAAGCTTGCTTTGAAAGTTTTAATTCTTGTTTTGCTTGTTGAAACCTTTGATTAACAATTTTTTGTTGTTCCTCAGTTCTTTTATAAATAGAACACAAAAGAGTTAATGTCTGTAAACGTTCATTGTGTTTAGTTGCAAAATTTCTTGCAACTAAAGAACCTATAGAGAAACCTACAAGATGTATTTTTTTTATATTAAGATGGTCCATTAACCCAATTAGTTGGTCAGAAAAATCATCAAAACTTATTTCCTTATTTTCTAGTGAAGATTTTCCATGACCTAAAATGTCATAGGCAAGAGTTGAATGATAATTAAAAAATTCAAGCTGGGGCTGCCATATTTCGTGAGTAAGACCTACACCATGCACAAATACTATTGGTACATCTTGATCCTTTTTATTGAATAAGTAATAAGTTCCTGAAGCAGTAGTTCCCGTCGTCATCAAGAATTATTTTGGCTCAATACCCATTTCTTTCATGTCTTGATATCTGTCACCAGTTCTTGCATGTGCTCTACCACTTGATGCCCCACCAATTGCAATAACCACCTCATCATCGAAGGGTGCATCATGAATAGTAAATTCATGAGTTAGGTAATATGGTCTCAATCCAGAATCTGTTTTGTGCATCATAGGAATCGCAATCTTTGATCCAGCAGGTCCCCTTGTATTTGTAAAACTTAAATAGGAAGTTCCACCAACAGCATCTCTAAATTTATTACCAAACCTTAAAGTATGAATAAAAGCTGAAGCATGCTCTATTTCACCGTTCAATCCAACTACACCTGCCTTGCCATATGCCAATATTTTTTCAGGTGATCCTATTTCTTTTATCAATTCTGGAACAAGCAAATCACCTAATTTAGGTGCAAGATCTAAAATAGTTGGTCTGAGATCTTCAACAAAACCCTGACCATGCCATGGATTTTTAAACACAGCTGCTACTGATACTAATAAAACAGGCTCTTTCGCTTCTTTACCACCTTCAATAAAAGTTTTGTCTACAAATTTTGTGAATTTTCTTAATTCTAATTTCATTTTTTTTCTCTATGTTTGAAACTATCTCTTCTAAAACTGTATAATGCTTTAGGATCCACATCAACATCTATCACAGATGGTTTATTTGATTTAATTGCTGCTCTAACAGCTTCATTAATCTCAGAAATTTTTTTAACTTTAAAACCTTTTGCTCCATAGAGTTCTGCAACCTTATCAAAGGATGGACTTGTAATATCTGAACCTAAATATCTTTTACCAAAAAAATCTTTTTGATAAGCTTTTTCTGCTCCCCAGCTTTGATTATTCATCACAATAGTTGTTGTGTTAATTCCATATTCAACAGCAGTGCTTAACTCAGATATTGTCATACCAAAACCTCCATCACCCATTAGACTAACAACTGTTTTTTCAGGTTTTGCTATTTTAACACCAAGACCACATGCGAAAGAAAAGCCAACAAGGCCAAAATCTAAGGGAGTAAATAACGAGGGAGGCTCGTAATATTCTAGAGCATCAGTCGCCTGCAGACATAAGGTCCCTGCATCCAAAGTAATTGCTGAATTTTTTGGAAGGACTTTTCTTAATTGCTTAAATAGTCCTTTTGGCTGAATGGGAAAATTTGGACCTAGATTTTCTTTATTTCTATTTGATAAATATTCTTTTCTCTCTTTTAAATAAGAGTAGGTCCAGTTTTTTACATTTAAATTAATTTTCTCTTTTTTAATCTCTTCGTAAAGCTGTTTAGTTGCAGTCGCAGCATCCGCGAGTATCTTTACTTTTACAGGAAAATATTTTCCAAGCATTGTTTTTTCTAGTTCAATTTGAATTATTTTTGCATCTTTGTTTATATTTTCATAAGAGTAAAATGTTGAATTAAATCCTAAACGTGTTCCAATTGCTAATATAACATCTGCATTCTTAACTAATCTTGAAGCAACTGGATTTCCTCTAGGTCCCATCTGTCCTGCATTTAATTTATGACCAAATGGAATCGCATCTCCATGACCTGCTGCCGTAACTATAGGTACGTTACATAGTTCTGCCAATTTTATTACCTCTTTATATTTAGAATTATACTTTATCCCTGCACCAACAATAATAACTGAACATTTTGAGGTTCCGATTAATTTCACAGCCTTTTTGATATTATCTTTATTTCCTCTCTGTTTACTCTCATTTGTGAATGATGGTTTTTCGGTATTAATATTATAAGAGTTTGACGCAGCTAATATATTTCTTGGTAAATTTACACATACTGGTCCTCTTCTAGGTTTCATAGCTAAATTAAAAGCATCACTCATAATTTTTGGAATAGTTTTTGAATTTTTTACTGTCCATGTTTTTTTTGTAATTGGTGCAAACAAAGATTGTTGATCTAAGCCTTGAAAAGCGTCTTCCATTTTATCTTTAGTTGAATAAGAACCTGCAATTGCAACAACTGGAGAAAAGGCTGCTTTTGCTTGAGCAACTCCTGTAACTAAATTAGTAGCACCAGGTCCGTTTTGTCCTGCAATAATTACCCCAGGTCTATTGGATGCTCTTGCATAACCATCAGCCATATGTGTGCCAGTTCTTTCATCTCTGACACCAATAAATTTTATACTTTTCTCATGGTAAAGAGCATCAAACATTTCCATTGTTGCTGAACCAATAAGTCCAAAAACATGTTTTACTCTCTCTTTTTTTAATGATTGAACAGCAGCTTGTCCGCCGCTAATTCTTTTTCGTCTTTTATTCACGAAACTTTTTTTACTTCAGTATCAAAATCATCTTGGAAGT
>CACPOX010000002.1 GCA_902635665.1 uncultured Pelagibacteraceae bacterium | reverse complement strand
TGACAAAAATAATGACTTCAATAATTGCTTTTGATTTAATTAAAAGCGGTGAATTAAGTTTAAATGATAAATTTATAGTTTCTGAAAATGCATGGAGACTTTCTCAAGCAGGTTACTCTTCCATGTTTATAATGGTTGGAGACCAAATTTCTGTTGAAAATCTTCTCAAAGGTATAATTATTTCTTCAGGTAACGATGCATGTGTTGCACTCGCTGAGGGTATCGCTGGAACTGAAGAAGAATTTGCTATTTTGATGACAGAAAAAGCTAAAGAAATAGGTATGGTAAATACAAATTTCACAAATTCATCAGGTATCAATGCACCAGACAATTTATCTACAGTTAGAGACATAATGATCATGTCCAGATATTTAATTATGAATTATCCAGAATATTATAAATATTTTAAAGAAACAGAGTTTACATGGGATAGAACTGGAGGTGATCCAATAAAACAAGGTAATAGAAACCCATTACTTTATAAAAACTTAGGTGCAGATGGTATCAAAACAGGATATTTATCTTACGAAAAATATTCCTTGGCTTCATCTATAAATAGAAATGGAAGAAGACTTATTGCGGTGGGTAGTGGCTTTAACTCAAAAAACTCAAGATCTAAAGAAAGTGTTAAATTATTAACCTATGGCCTAACTAATTTTGATTTAGTACAAATAGCTAAAGTTAATGAACCCATCCATAAAATTGAAGTTTGGCTAGGTAAAGAAAAATTCGTAGATGCTTATAGTGATGTAAATATTTATAAAACAATCAAAAAAGCAAAAAAAAAGTTATTAAAAATTTCTATAAATTACGAGGGTCCAATACAGGCACCAATTCAAAAAGATCAAAAAATTGCTAAATTAAAAGTTGTATATGACCAAGAATTAGTAGGAGAATATGATTTATATTCATCAAGAGAAATTAAAAAAGTAAACTTTTTCACAAGATTAATAAGATCAATAAATTACTTAATCTGGGGCGATGTATAAGAAACCAATCATTGTCTTTGAGGGTATAGAGGGCACTGGTAAAAGTCATCATATCAACAATGTAACAAAATATTTAGAAAAAAAAAAAATTAAATATATAAAGATAAGAGAACCAGGTGGTAGTTTTAATTCAGAAAAAATAAGAAGATTAATTTTAAATAAAAAATCTAATTTTAATGTTAAAACTGACCTTCTTTTATATTTAGCTGCAAGAAGCGAAAATATAAGTCTTATAAAGAAATACTATAAAAAAAAAATTATCTTGATTGATAGATTTATAGACTCAACAATTGCATATCAGCATTATGGAATGGGAGTTAATTTAAAAATTATAAATATGATAAATAAATTTTTATTAAATGATATAAAAGTTAGTTTCACTTTTCTCAACGTTGTAAATAAAAAAAATCTATTTCTAAGACTGAGAAAAAGAAAATCATTAAATAGATATGATCAGTTTAATTTAAGTTTTTATAATAAAGTTCAAAAGGGCTTCTTAATATTAGCTGAATCTAATAAAAAATTTTACAAAATAATTGATTCTAATCTAGATAAAAAAAAAAATGAAGATTTGATTATAAATCAAATAAAAAAAATAATTAAATGAATTTAAAATCTTCTGCACAAATACATTTGTATGAACATAAAGAAATTTTTATGTTTTTAACGAATTTATATAAAAAAGATAAATTACCTAATAAAATTCTTTTATCAGGTGAAAAGGGCATAGGAAAATCAACATTGTCTTATCATTTAATTAATTACGTTTTATCAATAAATGAAGAACATAGTTATGATTATGAAAATAATATTATTAATTGTGAAAATAAATCTTATAAACTTATACAAAATAAATCTAATCCAAACTTTTATCTTATTGACGTTAAAGAAGATAAGAAAAATATTGATATCAACCAAATACGTGAATTAATAATAGATCTAAATAAATCTTCGTTTAATAAAAAAAAAAGATTTGTACTAATTGACAACATAGAGTTATTGAACATCAATTCTATCAATGCTTTATTAAAAATTTTAGAGGAACCCAATGAAAATATAAATTTTATTTTAATTAATAATAATAAAAGAGTGTTGCCAACACTTAAATCAAGATGTGTGAATTTTAAAATTTTCTTAACAAAAAATCAATCAATTAAAATTATAAATCAAATATTACAGGATGATGTAGATAATGTAATCAATAATGAATTATATGATAATTATGTTACACCAGGTAAATTGATCAAAATGTACAAGTTCTCTAAAGAGTATAATTTAGATCTTGTAAACTCTGATTTAAATGAAATTCTTAAAATTATTATTAGAGATAAAATTTATAAAAAAGATAAATCAATTATTGAAATCATTTTTTCTTTTATTGAACTTTATTTTAGAAACAATATATCTAGTGAAAATATTAGTTTAATAAAATCTTACCGTTATTTTTTAGAAAAAATTAATAATACTAAAATTTATAATTTGGACGAGGAAATTTTATTTATGGAATTTGAGGATAGAATAATAAATGGATAAAACTTTTTATATTACCACACCAATATACTACCCATCAGGAAAGCCTCATATGGGTCACGCATATTCAAGTATTATTTCTGATTTTTTTGCAAGATTTAAAATAATTGATAATTACCAGGTTCATTTTCTAACTGGTACAGACGAGCACGGTTTAAAAATTCAAAGGTCTGCAGAAAAGGCAGGTAAGGAGCCTCAAATATTTTGTGATCAAATTAGTCAAACATTTAGAGATCTTTCAGATACTTTGAATTTATCAAATACTGACTTTATAAGAACCACTGAAACTAGACATAAAAAAACAGTTCAACATCTTTGGAATGAACTTGAGAAAAATGATGATATATACTTATCAAATTATTCTGGATGGTATTCAGTATCAGATGAAGCCTTTTATAATGAAGATGAAATTGAGGACATTGATGGAAAAAAAATTGCTTTATCTTCAAAATCTCCTGTTGAATGGATAGAAGAAGAATCCTATTTTTTTAGACTTTCAAAGTGGGAAAAACCTTTATTAGATTATTATGAAACTAATCCAGATTTTATTTATCCAGAATCGAGAAAAAATGAAGTTATTAGTTTTGTTAAAAGTGGACTTAAAGATCTTTCTGTAAGTAGAAAAAGTTTTTCATGGGGAATACCAGTTCCAAATAACAAAAACCATGTAATATATGTTTGGCTCGATGCATTAACAAATTATTTAAGTGCATTAAATTATCCTAACGCAGATGATGAATTGTTTAAAAAATTTTGGCCAGCATCAATTCATTTGATTGGAAAAGATATACTTAGATTCCATGCTGTTTATTGGCCTGCTTTTTTATTAGCGGCAAAAATTGATTTACCAAAGAGAGTATACGGACATGGATGGATATTGTCAGGTGAAGAAAAAATGTCTAAATCTAAAGGAAACATACTTGATCCATTAGAGATAATTAAAGAATATGGTTTAGATCCTTTAAGATACTATTTAATAAAAGAAGTTTCTTTTGGTAATGATGGGAATATATCTCAAGAAAGATTAGAAGATTGCATTAATAGTGATTTAGCTAATAATTATGGAAATTTATGTCAGCGTGTAACTGCTTTTGCAATAAAAAATTGTGATGGAAAAATTCCATTAGAAGTTAAATTTAATGATGAGGATTTATTAATACTAAATAAGTATAAAGATAATTTAGATAATATTAGGTCTGAAATTGACAATCAAAATATTAATTTTTATATCGATTATATTGTTAATTCATTGTTTGAAGCTAACAAATATTTTAATGATCAAGAACCATGGAAAAAGAAAGATGACATAATTAGATTAAATACTATTGTTTATACTACATTAGAAATTGTGAGAAAAATAAGTTTTTTGTTGTATCCAATTATTCCTGGATCATCTCTAAATGCATTAAAGATTTTTGACATTAAAGAAAATGATATAAAATTAGATTCGGTTTCAAATAATGACTATTTAACAAAAGGTAATAAGATAAATAAAATAGACATACTTTTTAAAAAAATAGAAAAAAAAAATGATTGATTCACACTGTCATCTAGATCACGAACCATTATTAAGCAACCTGTCTAATGTAATAAAAAGATCAAAAGAAGTAGGTATAGAAAAATTATTAACTATCTCAACCTCGTTTGAGAGTTTTTCAAGGGTAAAAGAATTAATTAATAAAGATGAGATGATTTATGGTACTATTGGTATTCATCCACATGAAAGCTCAACAAATATTATCACTTCAAAACAGATAATTGAAAGTTTGAATGAAAATTCAAAAATAATTGGAATTGGAGAAACAGGTTTGGATTTTTATTATAATAATAGCGAAAAAGATAAACAGATATCGAGTTTTAAAGAACATATAGATGCATCTATAAAAACTAATATTCCACTGATTGTTCATTCAAGAGATGCGGAGAAAGAAACTTTTGAGATATTAAACGAATATAAAAATGAAAACCTTAAAATTTTAATGCATTGCTTTACTGGATCAAAAGAATTCTCAGAGAAACTAATGACTTTAAATTCATTCTTTTCAGCAAGTGGAATCATTACTTTTAAAAACTCATTAGATTTACAAGATACTTTCAAGTCAATTCCAATGGATAATATTTTAATTGAGACTGATAGTCCTTTTTTAGCACCAGTTCCAAAAAGAGGAAAAAAAAATGAACCATCATTTATTGATTTTACTGCTACAAAATTGGCTGAGATTAAAAATATATCCAAAGAAGATCTTATAAAAAAAACTACAGATAATTTTAATAAACTTTTTTTTAATTAAAGTAATGAAATTTGTAATTTTAGGTTGTGGTAGTTCAATGGGTGTACCAAGACCAGATGGTTTCTTCGGAAATTGTGATCCCAATAACAAAAAAAATTTCAGGACAAGATGTTCAGCCTTAATAAAAACCTCAGATGAAAATATTCTTATAGATACATCTCCTGATCTAAGACAACAACTTTTAAGACATAAAATAAAAAAAATTAATAAAGTATTATATTCTCATATGCATGGCGACCAAACTCATGGAATAAATGATTTGAGATCCTTTTATATAAATAGTAGAAAGCAACTTGATGTATATGCCGATAAATATACTTCAAAATATCTTAAAAATACATTTTCTTATATATTTAAAAGTTATTCTAAAGAATATCCAGCTACTTTGAAATTAAATAAATTACCAAATTATATATTTACTACAAATAATAAAAAAAAAATAAGTATTCGATCCATTATAGTTGAACATGGAAAGGTGAAATCGAATTGTTTTATTATAAATAAAAAACTCGCCTACATTAGCGATGTAAGTAAAATTTATACTAAAGATTTTAAATATTTTAAAAATCTTCAGTATTTAATCATTGATTGCTTGTGGTATAATTATCATCCATCACATTTTAATTTAGAAACGTCTTTGGCAGCAGTAAAACAGTTTAAACCTAAAAAGGCTATTTTTACAAATTTATCTCCAGTTTTAGATTATAAGGAACTTAAAAAAAAATTACCTAAAAATGTTATTCCAGCACATGATGGTTTAACTATAAATTTATAAAATATTTTCTATAGCTTTAATAATTTTTTTTGACATCGGTTTTGTCATAGATGCAAAAGTATCTTCTACCTTACCTTCTTTATTGATTAGAATTTTATGAAAATTCCATTTAGGAACAGCGGATTTTCCATGGTTCTTCTTTGCCCATTTGAAAATCTCATGACCATCTTTACCTTTTACTTTTGTTAAAGTTGTTAAAGGAAAATTAATATTAAAGTTTACTTCACAAAATTCTTTTACATCTGCATCGTTCTTTTTCTCTTGATTAAATGAATTTGATGGAACTCCAAGAACTATCAAACCTTTATCTTTATATAAATCCCACAATTCTTGTAATTCATCATATTGCTTTGTAAAACCACAATAACTTGCTGTATTTACAACTAAAATAACTTTATTTTTGTAATCTTTAAAGTTTATTATCTCACCAGTTATACTTTCTATAGTGAAATCATAAAACTTTTTTTCATAATTCGCTATTGCTGAGGTTTTAAAAAAAAACATAACTATAGTTAATAGAAATATAATTTTTTTCATTTATTAGGTTTATTCGGTGTAAGTAGTATTAAGAAATAACCAAATAAAGTTGATAATAATGATCCGGTTAATACACCAATTTTTACACCATCCATATATTGCATATTTTCAACAAAAGCTAAATTTCCAACAAATAAACTCATTGTGAAACCAATCCCAGTGAGAACGCCTACACCATAAAAATTGTACCAACTTGTATCGTTTGGCATTTGAGCTACTTTCAATTTTATAGATACATAAGAAAATATGAATACACCCAGCTGTTTGCCTAGGAACAGTCCTAGAACAATGCCTAATGGAACTTTATCTAGTAATGATGAAAAAGATAAGCCTTCTAAAGACACACCAGCATTTGCAAATGCAAATATAGGCATTATTCCAAAAGCCACATATGGACTAATTGCATGTTCAATTTTTATTAATAAAGAAAAATCTTTTTCTTTTTTTCTATGGGGAATTGTCATAGCTAACAAAACTCCTGCAATAGTAGCATGTATTCCTGAGTTGTGAGTAAAATCCCAGAGGAAAAGTCCTACTACCAAGTAAGGTAAAAACTTTTTAATATTAAATTTGTTAATTAATAATAAAACAATAAAAGCCAACAACATTAAAGTTAAGTACTTAATACTCAAATCACCAGAGTAGAAAAGGGCGATAATTACTATTGCTCCTAAATCATCTATTATAGCTAATGCAGTTAAAAATACTTTTAATGACAAAGGAACTCTTTTACCTAATAAAGATAAAACACCTAAAGAAAAAGCGATGTCTGTAGCTGATGGAATTGCCCACCCATTTAATGTTTCACTATCACCAAAATTTATGAAAACATAAAATAATGCAGGAACTAACATACCTCCTACTGCACCTATGATTGGCAATAAAGCTTGCTTAATATTTGAAAGCTCCCCTTGTAAAAATTCTCTTTTAATTTCTAAAGTAACAAAGAAAAAGAAAATTGCCATTAAGGCATCATTGATCCAATGCAATACTGATAATTTTAATCCGAAATTATTAATACCTATAAATAAATATTCATTTAGAGTAGCAAAATATAAATCTGCGAGTCCAGAATTGCTTATAAATAACGCAATTATTGCAGCAAACAATAAAACCAATCCACTTGCAGCCTCTAATTTAAAAAACCATCTAAAAGGCTTAGATATATAATTAATCATAAAAAATTAAATTAGGTCTATAATAAATAGTTTTATATCTTGCAATGTTTCAAAAAGGTTAAATAAAACAATTTCTAATCCAGGAAACACATTAATTAGTGGGATTTTTAGTGTATCTAGCAAAATAATTAGTGCTACAATTGATATAATAAATACCATCAAATAAGAAAAAAATTTAGATCCTTTATTTTCATTTTCCAATTTTTTAACCTTGTTTGGAATTTCTTTTGATGTTTTGTTTTTTATCTCAGGTTCTATTATTTTTTTCTGTAAGTTTTTTCTAACTTCTGGTTTTTTGTCATTTGTTTCAATAGCTGGTTCTATTTTGTTTTCAGAAACATTTTCATTTAATGTTAATGGTGCTTCGCTTTCATTTTTTGGTTTGTAAAACCAAACTTTTTCACAAGACCCACATTGCAGTTCTCGTCCTTCTTGAGGTATTAATGAACTATCAATTTTAAATTGTTTCTTTTCGCAAGGGCATGTAATAATCATGCTTCGTTATATACCAGATTTTAATCAAATTTCTTTTATTTTTGGTCTCTTTATACATTGAAATTATCAATAAGTACTGTATTAGTACTCGGATCGGAGTGTAGCGCAGCCTGGTAGCGCATCTGGTTTGGGACCAGAGGGTCGCAGGTTCGAATCCTGCCACTCCGACCATCAAATATGAAAAAAGCTATTATTTACATACCTAACAAAAACCCTATGCAGTCGGGATTATCTAAAAATAATAAATGGATTTTGGAATTTAAAACAAAAAATCCAACAAAAAATCCTCTTATGGGATGGGAAAGCTCGTCAGACACATTAACAGAATTAAAACTTGAATTTTCTTCTAAAGAATTGGCAATTAATTATGCAAAAAAAAAGAATATTGAGTATGAGTTAATTGAACCAAAAAAGAGAAAAATGGTAAAAAAATCCTATGCTGATAATTTTTTAAAATAACAAATGTTTAGATTTTTTACAGAAAGAAATTGGTTTCTATGGTCGTGGCTAGGTTCAGCTATAATTTTATCCTCACTTTGGATACAGGTTAAGATTGATGTAAAAATTAATGAATGGTTTGGTGAATTTTATGACATGATTCAAAAAGCTTTAGGTGCACCAAATTCAATTACAATAGAAGAATATTGGGCAAGTTTAATTTCTTTTATTACATTAGCTGCAATGTATGTGGGCGTTGCTGTTATAGTTAGTTTTTTTACTTCGCACTATTTATTCAGATGGAGAACAGCAATGGTTGAGTGGTATCATAGCGTTTATGACAAGGCTAGAAGAATAGAAGGTGCCGCACAAAGGGTTCAAGAAGATACTATCAAATTTTCTAGAATTATGGAGTCTCTTGGAACAAGTTTAATAGAGGCATTAATGATTTTAATTGAATTTATGCCAATTTTATTTGGTTTAAGTATTGGAATTCCAATTTTCTTTTTTGGTGATTGGGACTATGGGTTAATTGTTGGAGCATTGATTTGGTCTGTAGGTGGTACTATATTTTTGATTTTACTTGGTTTAATTTTAAGACTAGTAGGTGTCGAATATGACCTTCAAAAAAAAGAAGCTGCATATAGAAAAATTCTTGTTATAGCAGAGGATGATGGAACTATACGACCAAAAACTATTGAAGAATTATTTGACGGTGTAAGAAGTATTCATTTTTTAAGCTATATAAGATATTTGTATTTCAATATCGGTAGAATTGCTTATTTACAAGCTAATGTGTTGTCTGCATATGTTTTTTTAGCACCAGCGATTGTAGCTGGCGCTGTAACTCTCGGAGTTATGCAACAAATAATCAGAGCTTTTGGTAGGGTAGAGGGGTCAATGCAGTATATTTTAAAGGCATGGCCGACTATAATAGAGTTAGCAAGTGTCTATAAACGTTTAAGAGAATTTGAGTCTAAGATAAAACAAGAAGATTTGATTGATGAAACACCTTAATGGCTATAGATAAAAAATTTGTAGATCAATTTGTTAATATTACTTCTAAAGCTGCGCTTGCATCTTCATATCTAGTTGGGAAAAAGGATAAAGTTGCAGCAGATAAAGCAGCAGTGGACTCAATGAGATCTATGTTAAATAAACTAGATATAGAAGGTCAAATCGTTATTGGTGAAGGTGAATTGGATAAAGCACCGATGCTGTACATAGGAGAAAGACTCGGAACAAACAAAGGTCCTAAATTCGATATAGCTGTA
Organism: uncultured Pelagibacteraceae bacterium; assembly: GCA_902635665.1. Taxonomy (GTDB): domain Bacteria; phylum Pseudomonadota; class Alphaproteobacteria; order Pelagibacterales; family Pelagibacteraceae; genus Pelagibacter. The sequence goes on along the minus strand of CACPOX010000002.1, from coordinate 125,919 downwards.
GATCCTTTAGAAGGAACTAATTTTGCTGCAAACAATCTTCCTGGAGCTTTATCAGTAATTGCTATTACAGAAAGAAATAATTTATTTAAAGCTCCTGAAACTTACATGGAAAAAATTACAACCAATGTCAAAGAAAAAAATGTTGTTGATTTAGATTTTTCTGTAAAAAAAAACATTTTTAATTTAAGTGAATACTTAAATAAAAAACCAAAAAATCTAACTGCGTGTATTTTAGATAGACCAAGACATAAGGAAATTATTACAGAATTAAAGAAATTAAATGTAAAAATTAAATTTATAACCGATGGCGATATATCTGGAGCCTTATTAGTATCTGATAAAAAATATAATGTTGATATTTTCTTAGGAATTGGTGGTGGTCCAGAAGGAGTGTTGGCTGCTGCAGCTTTAGATGCATATGGATGCAGTTTCCAAGGCAGATTTTTATTCCAAAAAAATGATGACAAACAAAGAGCCAGACAAATGGGTATAAATGATTTTTCAAAAAAATATGAAATTCATGAAATTGTTTCTGGTGACTCCATCTTTTGTGCCACAGGCATTACATCAGGAGATTTGGTATCAGGTATTAAAATTAAAGATGGTGAATATACATCAGAAACATTTGTTACACATAAGTACACAGGGCTCAAAAAAGTAATAAAATTAAAACAAAATTTATGATGATAAGCTTGATTAATTATCTTTTTTACAATAAAAAGCAGCAATTCGGTCCCTTCGTCTATCGGTTAGGACACGTGGTTTTCATCCTCGAAAGAGGGGTTCGATTCCCCTAGGGACCGCCAAATATATGGTATTTTATGTATATATGTTAAAATGCATAACTCCAAATGTTACAAAAACATACGTTGGCTGCACAAATAATATTTCATTAAGGTTAAAAAAACATAATCTAGGCAAGGGAGCAAAATCTACAAGAGGGTTAAAATGGAAAATTATTTATAAAAGAAGATTTAATTCTAAAAGTTCAGCATTCTCATATGAATATAGATTGAAAAAAGATAAAGTAAAAAGAAAATATTTGATTAATAAAAATTAAAATGAATATTGCATCAATACTTCCTTATAAAGAAAACTATTCTAATAAAAATGCTGGCGCTGTTTCGTTATGGGTTAGTGATTTTATGAAATATTCCTCATATAAAAATAGCATAACCGTATTTGGCCATACAAATACTAAAAAATATCTATCAAAAAATTATGTTAATATTAATTTAAAATCTATAAATTCTAAAATTTCTAGCTCAACAAAAGAGTACACCAGTAATATAATTAAACATTTAACAAAAAATTATTATGATATAGTTGAAATACATAACAGACCAATTATGGTTGAAGACTTTGTTAAAAATATTAACTCCAAAATTATTCTTTACCTTCACAACGATCCAAAAACAATGAAAGGTTCAAAGAGTAAAAAAGAAAAATTATTTCTATTAGAAAATGTTGATAAAATTGTTTTTATTTCTGAGTGGGTGAAAAAACAATTTTTTTCAAACTTAGAATTTAGTGACCATAACAAAACTGAAGTTATTTACCATAGTATTGATCCAATTAAAAAAATTTCAAAAAAAAAGAAGCAAATTATTTTTGTTGGAAAACTAAATGAAGCTAAAGGTTATGATCTTTTTTGTGATGCTGTAGATAAAGTTTTAAAAAGGTATAAAGATTGGAAAGCATATTCAATTGGAGATGAAAAAAGATTCCAAGAATATTACACAAACAAAAAGCAAATTAATCTTGGACTTTTAGACAATAAAAAAGTTTTAAAAATTTTTCAAGAATCTGAAATAGCAGTTATACCATCTAGATGGGATGAACCTTTTGGAAGAACAGCCTTAGAATCATCTTCACGTGGTTGTGCTACTATAATTTCAAATAAAGGTGGCCTTATTGAAACAACAAAAGATGCCATCGTTTTAAAAAAACTTGATTCATTTAATATTGAAACAGAGATAATTAAATTAATTAAAAATAACAATTTAAGAAAAAAATTACAAATATCTGGACAAAAAAATCTTAAGCATGTTCTTAAATTAAATTCAATTAAAATTGATTTTATGAGATCCACTCTTTTCCCTTTTTCAAATTTTAATACTAATAATGGTAAATTAAGAATTTTAAATATTTATAATCTTGCTCAAAAATTAAATCACAGAATCTACAATCTATCTTTGGGTAAAAAATTTACCAATGGTTTCATTAGAAATGGACATGATGTAATTGAAATTAGTGATAGAGATTATATTAGACAACAAAAAACAATTAATATTTTTAATTTTAAAGAAAAGTTTAATTCATACTTAATAAATACTACAAAAAATTATAATCCTGACTTAATAACCTTCGGTCATACTAATAATTTAGATCTTGATTTACTTAGTGATTTAAAAAAAATTAATAGAAATATGATAATTTCACAATGGAATGAGGATCCATTAATGAACACATCTCAAGAGGCTAAGGCAAATATAAATAAAGTTAAAAATTTTTTACCTCAAATAGATCACACTTTTATTACAACTAACCCTAAAGTAACATCTTTAGATAAAAACAATTCTAACAATATTCATTATTTTATTACTCCTGTTGATAGATCTATTGAATGTTTTGATGTTTATAAGCTTAATCCCCAAAATGATTTATTTTATGCAATTAGCCATGGTGTAAATAGGGCAAAATTAAAAACTGGAAAAATTGATAGTAGACTTAATTTTTTACAAACTTTAATTAAAAAATTAAATGATATTAAACTTGATTTTTATGGTATCGACGGCAGAGAGCCAATTTGGGGAAATGATTTTTACAGAGCTTTATTAAATGTAAAGATGGGATTAAATTTAAGCAGAGGAAAACCAACTAAACATTATTCTAGTAATAGAATTGCATCTTTAATGGGAAATGGTCTGTTAACCTTTATTGATTATAGGGTTGAAATGGACTCTTTTTTTTCAAAAGATGAATTGATTTATTATGAAAATATAGATGATTTAGCTAGTAAAGTTAAATTTTATTCAAAAAATAATAAAGAAAGAATTAAAATAGCTAAAAATGGAAAAAAAAAATATTTTAAAAGATTTAATGAAATTGCTACTGCAAAATATATTGTCGATATTTCTATTGGAAAGATAAATAATCTTTATAATTAAAAATCAATTTTATTTAATGACTAAGTTTTTTAAAAATTTATATAAATTATTTCTTTTAAATACCCCAATTTATATAATCATAAGATTTATAAAAAATTTTTTACCTAATTATAAAACTAAAAGAAAATCTTTAAAAATCGAAAATGAAATTTATAAAAATTTTTTAACTGTTAACAAAGATGAAAAATGGTTTTGTAATAATCTTTATTTCTTAAAGAAAAATCTAAGGAATTTTAATGGTGTAGAAAATATTCTTGAAATTGGTTCATATGAAGGAAGAAGTGCTATCTTTTTTTTAGAACAATTTGTAAATAGCAAGATTACTTGTGTTGATACTTGGAGTGGAAGTGATGAGCATTCTAATAAAAATTTTTTTGAAGTAGAAAAAAATTTTGATAAAAATTTAAGTTCTTATTTTAAAAGACTCACCAAATTTAAAATTGATTCAAAAAATTTTTTTATCACTAATAAAAAAAAATTTGATTTAATTTATGTTGATGGTGATCATTCATGTGAACAAGTTGATATTGATATCAATAGATCGTGGGAAATATTAAAAAAAAATGGATATTTAATTTTAGACGATTATCTTTGGTGGTATTATAAAGATCTTAAAAAGAATCCAGCACATCCAATTAATAACTTTATTATTAAAAATATATCTGAATTCAAAAATTTAGTTGTTTGGAAACAAATAATAATACAAAAAAAATAATTCCTATATCTTAATCTTATTTAATGCATTGTTTTTAAATATATTGGCTTCTCTAATATATCTTCTAACCATTTGTGTTGTTTTGTGACCTGTCATTGCCATTATACTCCTTTCATCTGCACCAGATTCAGCAGCTACTGTTGCAAAACCTGATCTTAAACTGTGCCCAGCAAAATTTTTATTTTCTATTCCTGCTAAATTTAAATACTCTTTCATTAATATAACTACAGATTGATCTGTTAATCTATTGTGAGTTAAAGATAAACCTTTAGAAAATCTTCTAAAAATAGGTCCAGTTTTAATTTTAGAAATTTCTAACCATTTTTTAAGATTAGTTACTGGGCAATACTTTTGATTAGTAAAGTAGGGCAGTCCTTTGATCATTCCTTCGCCAAATTGATCGGTTTTTGATCTTTTGATTGTGATTTTGAGACCTTCTGGAACAAATTCTAAATCTTCATAATCAATTGAAATTAGCTCAGTTCGTCTAAAACCGCCACCAAAGCCTACTAAAATAATTGATTTGTCTCTTAACTTCTTAATTTCCTCAATTTTTTTGTTATCTATTACATTAATTATTGATTTTAAATGATTGATTAATATAGGTTTTTTTCCTCTTTGAATACTTCCTTTTACCCTCTTTATTCCCATTAAATTTTCAACAATAATTGGATGTTTTGTATCTAAGTAATGGCCTTTTAATTTATGTACCATGCTTATTGAGACTATTCGTCTTTTTAGCGTGCTTATTTTTGAATTTTTAGAAAGATGGGTAAGATATAAAGATACTATTTTAGGCTCTGATGGTAAAGAATTCAAACCATGCTTGGCACAAAAAGCTCCAAAATCTTTGAAGTCTGATTTATAAGCTCTTAATGTGTTATCAGCTTTAGAGCTTTTGAGGTTGTTTAAAGTTGCCTCATGAAGTGATTTTAAGTCTGTTGTTAACTTATTCATATAATTACTATTGATAACAATTAATTATCATTAGTAATATACTAGTAGATTTTAGATGTCAAATAAAATAATTTATGATGATGGAAATGGGATCATGGATGATAATAATATTATTGTCTCTTTTAGCTCCTTCAGTAATAGCTTTGATTCTCTGTTTGATATTAATTCAAAAAAAATCATATAAAAAACTAATAAAGAAACAAATATATGCAGGATTTTGGTTTAGATTATTAGCAGGTCTTGTAGACTGGGTAATATTAGCAATAATTTCTATTGTACTAGCTTTTATACCGGTTATTGGATGGATTTTAGGTATATTTGTATATTGGCTATACTACGCTATTCAACATTCATCATCAAAGAAAGCTACAATTGGTATGAGAGCATGTGATATAATTATTGTGGATGAAAATCATAATAAATTAGGTTTTTGGAGAGCGACCGGTAATTATTTCGTGTCTTCTTTATCTTGGTTCTTTTTTATTGGTTTTTTTATGATAGCATTTACCTCTAAAAAGCAAGGTTTTCATAACTTTATTTCAAGAACACTTTGTATAAAACCAAAATAATATTTTTTTTCAATTGTTTACAATTAGTTTATTAAGTTTATGATTATAAAAAAGAGTTAATTATGGGTATTGATGGTGTAATTGAGCCAATATATTTTTTAATAACCTCAATTGGCTTTGTAATATTGAGCTTTATTCAGTACAAAAAAACTGGAAAAACTACAGAAACGATTTATTTATCTATTTTAGCTGTATTTTTTATAATTTGCTTCATTATTTTAAATTTTTATTGATGAAAGGCACTAAATTTCAATTAAAAGTCTGGAAATACCTTAAAACTATACCTAAAGGAAAGGTAAAAACTTATAAAGAGGTAGCTATTGGCATAAAAAGGCCAAAATCAGCTCGTGCTGTAGCTAATGCATGTGGAAAAAACCCATATGCTCCCAAAATACCATGCCATAGAGTAATTAGATCTGATGGAGGCCTTGGTGGATACTCTGGCAGAGGTGGAATTAAGAAAAAGTTGCATTTATTGAGATCTGAAAAAGTTGATATTTAGGGCTTTTTAAGCCTATTTTATTGTCAAAAAAACCAGTAAAATCAACAATTTTTTGATATTTAAGTCAATTTTAGCATAAATGGTGTTTTGCACCCTTCAGTTGTACTATTTATCGAGATAAACTAAAATAAAGCACCTCTATGGCCGTTTAAAACATATATTCTATAACTGCATTGCTCTACTTTTCAATGATATCAAGCCTCGTTATAGAGTTATATTTCAAAGAATTTTTTAAGATTTTTTGTTCCCCTAGTCACTTATTCAAATATCAATTTTGAATTTTATGTTTAATCAACTAAAAAAGTATTGATATTAAACACTTTTAGGTATTTTCATTTTTTTCTCTATCTAGATTGTCAATATTGCCTTTATTTATTTAAAACAATAGTTATTAATTGTTTGTTAAAGTGCATAAATTGAATAATTCATGTTAATTTATATTTATATATAAATAAAATAAATCAATAATTACAATGTTTTAAATATATATATTAATGTATTACATTATATATTAGTAACTAATTATTTACCATTAATTAGAACCAGTAAGCAAATATTCTCTTCTAGAAATATACAAACCACTTAGAACAATGATAAATAAACCTAAATAAGTCCAATTATCAGGTAATTCATGGAAGAAATAGTAACTAATTAGTATGTTAGTAATTATCTCTGTATAGCCTAAAGGAGCTAATTTAGATGCATCAGCGTATTTGAGAGATAATATAAGGAAAAGATGCGCTACAGAGGCTATAAGGCCGATTAAAGCCATTAAAATCCACTGATTTGAAGTGGGATTAACCCAAACTGAGGGCATAAATAGGCTAATTATTATAGTTCCTATCAAACCCGATAGTAAAAGGGTTAAAAGAGGATTATCAGAGGTGCTTAGCTTCCTAGTGATAATAAGATAAAATCCATAACAAATTCCATTACCTAAAGCAGCCATAGTAGCTAAGTTAAGTTCAATAAAGCCAGGTCTAATTACAATTAATGTTCCTATAAATCCTAAAGATACAGCAGTCCACCTTTTCACCCCTACTTTCTCATTTAAAAAAAATGGAGATAAGGCTGTAACACAAATTGGAGCAACAAAAGCTAAAGTTAATGCTTTCGGAAGAGAAATTTCAGATATTGCATAAAAGAATAAATAAGTAGAAAAAACAAAAATTAATCCTCTAATTAATTGAAGAGTTGGTTTTTTTGTCCAAACTAATGATTGCCTATAAAAAATAAGCATTAATGATAATGTAAAGACCACAGTAAAAAAATATCTTGCCCAAGTTATCTGCAAAACATCCATAGATGAACTTAAATATTTAGCAAAAGCATCCATTACAGGAACAATCATCCACGCAGAAGCATTTAAAATTATTGCCTTCATAGAAAAAGAATATCTCTAATTAGAAAAATTTTAAAGCAAAGAATAATGTTATTGGAATTGTAATTATAGACATCAATGTAGAGACAACAATTGTGCTTGAAATATTATCAACTATTTCTTTAGGTGAATACATTGATGCAATTAAATAACATAAAATAGCACTAGGCATAGAAGATTGTATTAAAACAACACCAGCAGCAACACCGGAAAGATTAAAAATTTTAATAACTAAGAATCCAATTAGGGGCCCTATAATAACTCTACCAATAGAAGTTATTATTGCATCTTTGAATGAAAAAACTTTCATTTGTGTTAAAGCAATTCCTAAGGACATTAAAATCATCACTATCATTCCATATGCAAGTAACATTACTGTATTAATGACAAATTGAGGCACCGCCTGTTTAAAGTAAAGAAAAAGAACAGTAATTATAATTGCATAAAAAGCTGGACTTTTTAATATTGTGCTAAAATCAAAAGATCTTTTAGCAAGAAAAATATTTAGAGTAAAATGAAGCATAACAACTAATGATGAAATTGACGCTGCTATGCCCATTCCATATTCACCATAAGCAAATAAACAAATAGGAATTCCCATATTTCCTGTGTTGGGTAAAAAAAAGGTAGGTAATTCCCTTAAGTAATCTTTCTTCATAAAAAATAGAAAAATTAACCCAACAATTCCAAATAATGTTAGAAGAATAATTGCGTATAGAAAAAATTCACTAAATACATCAAATGAAACACCACCAGCAGTTAGAGCAAAAATAATTAAAGCAGGAGTACCAAAATTACCTGAATAAGTAGTTATAAAAGAAGTATCTATATCAGGATTTTTTTTTCCTAAAAAAAAACCTATGCCAACAATAAAGAACACAGGAAATAAAACTTCAAAAAGTTTTAAATATATTTCCATTAACCAAGCAATCTAATTAATGTTGGTTTTTTTAAAATACTTTTGTTTTTTTTAAAAACAGACAAACAATTAAGACAATTAAGTTCAGAAGTTTTGTGCGTAATAATTACGATTGTTGCTTTGTTATTTTTCTTATCAGGTGTCTGAATTAGCCTTTTAACTGAAATTTTGTATTTAGCCAAACGATTAGTTATTTGAGACAACACACCAGGCTTATCCTTTACCTCAAACCTTAAATATAAAGAATTAACATAATTATTTACATTATGAGGTTTTAAAGATTTAAGTTTTGAAACACTAACACCGAATGGTTTTTTTATATTACCACGTAAAATAGATAATAAATCAGAAAGTAAAGATGAAGATGTGGGGCCAGGTCCAGCACCCTCCCCTTGAAACACACTTTCACCAACAGGCTTTCCTTGTAAAATAACAGCATTCATCACACCATTAACATTGCCGATGTAAGATTTTTTACTAACTAAACATGGATGTACAGTCTCAAAAAGTTTGTTATTTCTTATCTCAGAAATACCTAGAAGTTTTATTCTCAGATCTAACTGGTTAGCAATTTTAATATCTTTTAATTCAATTTTTTCTATTCCTTCCATTAAGCATTTATGTTTGGAAATTTTACTGTTAAAAGCTAAAGCAGACAAAATTCTTACTTTGGCAAAAGCATCAAAACCATTTAAGTCTAATTTAGGATTACGAGGTTCAGCATAACCAAGTATTTGTGCCTTCTTCAAAACATCTGAAAAATTTTCATTTGAATTTTCCATTTCAGACAAAATGTAATTTGAAGTACCGTTAAGAATTCCATAAACTTTTGATATTTTATTTGTTGCTAATCCTTCTTTAATAGATCTTAATATTGGTATACCTCCTGCAACTGATGCTTCAAATTCCAAATTAACTTTATTTTTTTCTGCAAGTTTTGCTAACTCATTACCATGCTTTGAAATTAAAGCTTTATTTGGTGTAATAACATGAATTTTATTTTTTAAGGCAGTTTCTACAATCTTTTTAGAGATACCATCGGATAAACCAACAGCTTCAAACAAAATATCAATTCTCTTTTTCTTAAAAATTTCTAAAGGGTTTTTGTAAAAGATATTTTTGTTTACTTTAAATTTCCTTTTTTTATTAATATTTTTTGCTGAAACAGCAACAACAGTTATTTTCTTACCTGTTTTAAGTTCTATATCATTTTTTTTTGTATTGAGCTCATTTAATAAATAATTACCTACCTGGCCAAGTCCCACTACAGCAATATTTATTAATTTATTCATTTGCTTATATCAGGATAATTACTTTTTTTTGTATATTCATCTATATAAATCTCATATTCCTCTAAAGTCATTGACGTTATATCATCTGACTTTTTAAATATGTTAGTTAATTTTTTTTGATTAGTTTTACTTTCTTTAGAATTTTCTGTCCAATATTCAGAATCTTTATTTAAAGAACAATTTGTTAATATTAATGAAAAAAAAATTATTAAAAAATTTCTCATTTTAATCCAGTTTTTTCAGGAAAATTAAATTTATTATTTAAGTTTTGCACAGCTTGGCCAGCTCCACCTTTAATTAAATTATCAATAGCAGAAAGAATTATTATTTTGTTACTGTATTTAGATTTACAAACTGAAATATGACAATCATTAGTATTTATCACAGCATTAGTACTTAGCAATGAGTCAGATTTCAATATTTTTACAAAAGATTCTTTTTTGTAAAAACTCTTTAAAGTGGTTAATACTTTTGATTGAGAAATTTTGTTTTCTAAGTCAACATATATAGTGCTCAAAATACCTCTAAACATTGGTGTTAAGTGAGGTGTGAAAGTAAATTGAAATTTTTTCTTGGTGAATTTTTTTAACATTTGATCAATTTCAGAATTATGACGATGAAACCCAACACCATATGCACTTAAGGATTCATATAAATTTTTATCTTCATACTTTTTATGAACACCCCTACCTGCACCAGAATAGCCAGATTTAGAGTCTATTATAATATTATTAAATTTTATTAGATTTTTCTTTAACAAAGGAACAAGTGGTAACAATATAGATGTTGGATAACAGCCTGGGCATGAAATAATGTTATACTTTTTAATCATTTTTCTATTAATTTCAGGAAGTAAATAAATACTTTTCTTTATCAAATTACTTGCACGATGTTTTTGTTTATACCATTTTAAATAATCAGAGGCTTTAGCTAATCTAAAATCTGCAGCAAGATCAATTAGAGTATGATTTTTTTCTAAATGTTTAGATATATCTTGTGCTTCTCCATTTGGAAGTGCTGTAAAAATAATCTGTACATCTTTTAATATTTTTTTATTAAATTTTACAATTTTTGGTAATTTAAATTTAGATAAAGATTTATCATAAAATGAAATTTTTTTACCTACAGATGAATTTCCACAAAGATATTTAATATTTATATATTTATGTTTAATTAATAATTTAATTAATTGAATACCAATATATCCTGTTGATCCAGCGACTAACACATTAAGCTTATGCATTTTTTATTATAACAGTTAAAAATTAAAAAAAAATTATCTTTTAGAGAATTGGAAGCTTCTTCTAGCTTTTCTTCTACCAGGTTTTTTTCTTTCAACAGCTCTTGAATCTCTGGTAGTAAGTTTCTCTGTTTTTAAGGTGGCTTTTAAATTTTCATCAAATAATACTAATGCTTTTGAAATACCATGCACCATAGCTCCAGCTTGACCTGTAGGACCTCCACCTTTTACACTACATCTAACATCGTAGTCAGTAGCTTGATTTATAATTTCAAAAGGTCTAGTGATTTGCATTTTATGAGTTTCATCAGCAAAATATTCATTAAATAATTTACCATTTACATAAATTTTACCAGAACCTTTTTTTAGCCAAACTTTTGCAATTGATGTTTTTCTTCTACCAGTAGCATATTTACTATCTTTAAAATCTAATTTTATTTTTGGTGTTTTTGTAGTTGATTGAGTGTTTTCCATATTAGTTTCTAGCTATATTTTTACTATTTAATTTTCCTAACTCAATCACAGTTGGATTTTGAGCAGAATGTGGGTGATCATTACCCGCATAAATTTTTAATTTTGTTAATTGTTTTCTACCTAATACTCCACCTGGCAACATTCTTTTAACTGCCATTTTTAAAGTTTCACCAGGTTTTTTTTCATGAAGTTTTTCAGGAGTAGTAACTTTAATTCCACCTGGGTAACCCGTGTGTCTGTAATATTTTTTATCTTGAAATTTTTTTCCAGTAAATTTTGCTTGTTCAATATTTTTAACAACAACAAAATCACCATCATCCATATGAGGAGTAAATGTTGTTTTGTTTTTTCCTCGTATGATATTTGACACAACTGTAGCCAGTCTACCTACAACAGCATTTTTAGCATCAATTTCGTACCACGAAGATGTTACTTGATCTTTTTTTACAAATTTTGTCATTGTGCCAGGATTAATACTATTAAATAATTCAATGTCAATTTTATATTTAGCTTGCAAATTGGTGCTATTCTGTTAAAAATTACTAGCCGATTTGATCCTATTGCGGGCATATAACTGCTAAAAAGGAAACTTCATAAAATTAATAAAATCGGCAGGCATTTGAACTGTATTGTGCGCCTAACATAATGTTGAAGCACTAAAAAAGGAGTAAAATGACTAAAAAAAGAAACAACCCTGAAACTATAGCCATACATGGTGGTGACTATAGGAGTGATCCAGCAACTAATGCCGTAGCTGTTCCAATTTATAGAACAACATCATATCAATTTAACAACACAGAGCATGCTGCAAACCTTTTCGCTCTTAAAGAGTTTGGTAATATTTATACACGAATTATGAATCCAACAAATGATGTTTTGGAAAAAAGAATAGCTGCACTTGAAGGAGGACTTGCTTGTTTAACTGTATCTTCAGGACAAACAGCTTCAACTTTTGCTGTACTAAATGTTGCCCAAGCAGGTGATAATATAGTTAGTTCAACAGATCTCTATGGTGGAACAGTATCTTTATTTACACATACCCTCAGTAAGCTTGGTATAGAAATAAGGTATGCAGATCCAAGTAATCCAGAAAATTTTGAAAAGTTAATAGATGACAAAACTAGGGCTTTTTATGGTGAAACTTTGCCAAATCCATATTTAAGAGTATTTCCAATAAAAGAAGTTTCAGACATCGGAAGAAAATATAATATACCATTAATAATGGATAACACTGCATCCCCTGTCATTTGCAAACCAATAGATCATGGTGCTGCTGTAGTAATACATTCACTAACAAAATACATAGGTGGTCATGGGACTGCAGTAGCAGGAAGTATAGTTGATAGTGGCAATTTTGATTGGACTGCGGATCCTAAGAGACAACCATTGTTTAATGAACCAGACGCGAGTTATGGAGGTGTAATTTGGGGAAAAGCAGTACCAGAATTAACTGGTGCTAATATACCTTTCGCAGTTAGAGCAAGAGTTTGTTTGTTGAGAGATTTAGGGTCAGCTTTGGCCCCAGATAACGCCTTTGCAATAATTCAGGGCCTTGAAACAGTAGCATTAAGAATGAGACAGCATTGTGCAAATGCTGAATATGTTGTAGATTTTCTTAAAAATCATAAAGAAGTAACAAAAGTTATTTATTCTACAGAACACGACAAACCTATAGCTGATAGAGCAAAAAAATATCTTAAAGGTGGAAATGGACCAATGATTGGTATCGAGCTTAAAGGTGGAATTGAAGCTGGTAAAAAATTTATCGAATCTTTAAAAATGTTTTATCACGTTGCAAATATTGGAGATGCTAGAAGTTTAGCAATTCATCCAGCTAGTACTACTCACAGTCAATTAAATGAGAAAGAACTTGCTGCATCAGGTGTTACACAAAGCTACGTAAGACTTTGTATCGGCATTGAACATATTGATGATATTATCGAGGATTTAGACCAAGCTTTAAATAAATCTTCAAAGGGTAATTTAAAAGCTGTAAGCTAACTTGAATTTTTAATGTCTACAAATAGAAACTAATAAATAGCTTCTTTATATTTTGTAATATAAAGAAAATACAAAGTTGAAAGTATAATTATAATAGAATTTATCTGGTGTAGAGATGCATAAATTATTTTTACTCCAGATAAAAGTGTAAGAATTCCTAAAAAAATTTGAAATAATAAACTAATTCCAATAACATAAATTGGTATTCTTAGATCTATATCTCCACTTTTTAAAACAAAATAAAGTATGTAAAAATACAATATGACGATCAAATAAGCTAAGTTCCTATGAATAAATTGAACGAGTGATTGATCATCAAAAACTGTGATATTAAAAAAATCAGTGACCATACTGTCATCAGGAAAGTAAGAAGAACCCATTAAAGGCCACGTATTATAAATTTTACCTGCATCCATACCAGAAACAAAAGCACCAATTATTAATTGCAAAAATAACAATACAAAAAAGAATTTAATTGAGTTTAATTTGATATTAATTTGACTAATTTTTATATTTGTTAAATTTAAAAATTTCCAGAAAACAATAGACAGTATAAAAAATGCTGTAACAAGGTGAAGTGATAATCTATAATGACTTACATCTACCCTATCAATTAATCCACTTGAAACCATATACCATCCTATAAACCCCTGAAAACACACTAAGAAAAAAATTATTGAATATTCTCTTAAAATCCATAAACCATTTTTAATTGTAAAATAGATCATAGGTAAGAGAACAGTTAAACCAATTAATCTACCTAATTGGCGATGCGCCCATTCCCACCAAAAAATAATTTTAAATTCATTTAAAGTCATATTAAAATTTTGCTGTTTAAATTCAGGTATCGTTTTATAAAGATCAAAATATTCCATCCATTTTTCATTTGTTAACGGAGGCAATGAACCAATAAAAAGTTCCCACGTAGTAATAGATAGACCAGAGTCAGTTAATCTCGTTAGGCCCCCTACTAATATGATAATCATAATCATTACTAATAAAATGATCATCCATATTCTTAATTGAGAATTTAAAGAATAATTCTGACTGTACATGAATAGATAAATATAATAATTATTAATTAAACCAATAAATTAAATGTCGCCTAAAAACAAAAAAAAATTAGAAATAATAAGATCTAAATTAGATAAGCTGGATAATAAGTTGTTATCTTTAATTAAATATAGAACAAATCTTGTAAAAGAAGTTCTAAAACTTAAAGAATTTAAAAAAGAAATAGTAGACAAAAAGCGAATTAATTTTATTCTTAAAAAAATTCATTCAAAATCAAAAAAACTAAAAATTGATCCCAAAATAACTAATCGGATATGGAAAAATATGATTTTGTCTTATATAGACTACGAAAAAAGAAACTTTAAGAAAAAGTAATTACTTACTATGTGGTGGAAGCTTTTTCTCCACAAACATTTCATGTTTTCTTGTGTCGGGATTGTATTTTTTTGCTGAAAGTTTCACTTTGGCTTTTTCACCTCCAGCTGGTTTTTTTACGTAATAGAAAAAAGAACTATCAGGTTTTGTCTCTGGAACCATTCTTACTTTAACGTGTGTTTTTTTTGCCATATTTTAATTCTTTTAATTTATTTGAAATTTTTATTAACTTATTTCTTAAATTTTCAGTTCTTATAGATTTATCTGCAATTTCGTCAAGCTTTAAAGAATCTTCATTATTTAATATTTTTTTTACACCATTTATTGTCATGCCCTTGTCTTTGAGTAAAAATTTAACCTTTTTAAGAACATTTATTGTTTTTTCATCATAATATCTTCTGTTCGAGTTTAATATTTTGGGTTTAATTTGTTTAAATTGAGTTTCCCAAAATCTAATTATATGTGTTGGCAGAACTCCCTTATTATTTGTTTTAAAATTTAATATTTTAGCTACTTCACCTATAGTTTTATAAGCGCTATCTGATTTATCCATTATCCTTTAAATTAACGAATTCTTTAAATTCTTTAGATGGCTTAAACAACACAACATTTCTGCTCGAAATTACTTTTGTCTCTTTAGTTTTGGGATTTCTTCCTATTCTAGATTTTTTTTGTCTTATAGAAAAAGTGCCAAATCTAGATAATTTTAATTTTTTCTCACTTTTAATACTAGATACAATCGTTGTTAAGAAATCATCTATAAGATTTTCTGATACTTGTTTTGAAAAACCTAATTGCATGTAAACTAAATTAACTAAGTCTTTTTTAGTTAAATTTATTCTCATTTTAAATATTTTGTTTAATCTTTTCTATCAAATTACCCTTAACAATTCTATGACAAACATCTAATGAGTTTGAGAAACCAACATAATCAGTTCCTCCATGACTTTTAACTACCGGTGAATCTAAACCAATAAATATAGCCCCATTATACAATCTTGGATCTAGTCTTTTTTTAAATTTTTTTAAATTATAAATATTCAATAGAGAAGAAATCTTTCCTATAAAAGAACCTGTCATAGCATTTTTTAATTCACTCGTTATAAAATTTGCTGTCCCTTCGGCAGTCTTCAATGCA
This sequence comes from uncultured Pelagibacteraceae bacterium, assembly GCA_902635665.1. GTDB lineage: Bacteria > Pseudomonadota > Alphaproteobacteria > Pelagibacterales > Pelagibacteraceae > Pelagibacter. The sequence goes on along the minus strand of CACPOX010000002.1, from coordinate 110,172 downwards.
ATATTTCCTGTAAATCCATCTGAAACAATTACGTTTACATTTCCATCCATTAAATGATTGCCCTCGATGTAGCCTAAAAAATTATAATTTTTTGATTTTTTTTCATTCAATAATTTATATGTTTCTTTTATTACTTCATTGCCTTTTAGTTCTTCTGATCCAATATTTAATAGTGCTACATTAGGTTTCTCATTAGGATAAAGTGAAGTATATAATGAAGCACCCATTAGTGAAAAATCTGATAAGTTTTTTGAGCTGCATTCTATATTAGCTCCTAAATCTAAAACTACACTCATTCCTTTTCTATTGGGCCATAATGCAGATAATGCAGGTTTATCTATAGTTTCTATCATTTTTAAGTTTAACTTTGAAACAACCAATAAAGCACCAGTGTTTCCAGCAGAAATAACTATATCTGCTTCTTTATCTTTAACACTTTGAATAGCAAGCCACATACTTGTATCTTTTCCTCGCTTAGCACCCTCAAGAGGACTATCGGTGTTTTCTATTTTTTTTTCTGTATGGATAACTTCGAAGAATTCTTTAGAAATTTTTTTGTTAATGAGTGGATCAATTTTATTTTTATCACCAAATATTTTAAAAAAATTTTTCTTATTTGATGAATTATTCAAAATTATTCCATCGATTACTTTTTTAGGCGATCCATCACCTCCCATTGCATCTACTGCAATTTTAATCATATCTGTCATTTTGAATTTATATTACTCTTTTGGGTCTAAAACTTGTCTCCCCTTATACATGCCAGTTTTAAGATCTAAATGATGAGAAAGCCTGTATTCTCCAGACTTTTTATCTTCAACTATATTTTTAGTTGAAAATTTCATTGTCTGAGATCTTCTCATTCCAGTTCTGGAAGGGGTTTGTTTTCGTTTAGGTACAGCCATAATTATGCGTTACTTACACTTTTTAAATAAAAATTTAAAGTTTTTTTTGACAATTTTTGATTAAAATCCTCAAAATAATCAAGTAAATCATTAATATTTTTAAAATCAGTTAAGAAATTGGAAATTTTTTTTATTTTTTCAGATCTTTCCATTTTTTCCCAAAAATGAATTTCTGAAACCATATTATGAAATAAATTAATATAATCTTTCATTTTTTTGTTAATTGACTGATCGCCATAACCTATTTCTCTAATACTTAATTCCAATTGTCGAAAATTAAAATCATAAATTTCTTGTAAAGCAATCTTATTTTCTTGATTTTTAAAATTCTTTACAAAGAATGAAAAATGAAGCAAAAATAACGTTAATCGATCAGAAAAATTGTCAGGTCTACCTAGATATTTATATAAATCTTTATTTCTAGTTAAATTTATTAAATTGTTATAAATATGTATATAATTTTTGTCCATGTATAAAATATTATATATAATTATAATTTCATTTATAGTTACAAATTGTTCCATTAAAAAGGTTGTAAAACATCATGGTGTGCCAAATTTAGAAAAAAAACAAAAATCTCTTTTAATAAATAAAAGTAACAAAAATGATATATTGATGTTATTGGGTCAACCATCTACCAAAAGTAAATTTGATAATGATACTTGGATCTATATAGAGAGAAAACAAACCCAATCAGATTTAAAAAACCTTGGAAGAATGAAAATATACAAAAACGATGTTCTTGTTTTGGATATTGACAAATATGGCATACTAAAAAATAAAGAATTTTATAATATTAATGATATGAATAATTTAAAAATTGTAAAAGATACAACACAAGCTGGATATAATAGAAATTCATTTATTTTTAAATTTATGTCAAGTATGAGACAAAAAATTAATGACCCTCTTGGACAGAGGGCCAAAAAACGTAAAGAAATTAGGAAGCGATAACAGCTAATAAAAGTAAAGCAACAATATTAGTAATTTTTATCATCGGGTTTACTGCTGGACCAGCTGTATCTTTGTAGGGATCGCCAACTGTATCACCAGTTACTGCTGCTTTATGGGCTTCAGATCCTTTTCCTCCATGATTGCCATCCTCAATATATTTTTTTGCATTATCCCATGCCCCTCCTCCAGCAGTCATTGATACTGCTACAAAAAGGCCTGTAATAATTACCCCTAGCAGCATTGCTCCTACAGAAGCTAAAGCTGCAACTTGTCCACCTATAGATAAAATAATAAAATAAAGTACTACGGGTGATAAAACTGGTAATAATGATGGTATAATCATTTCCTTGATAGCTGCTACAGTAAGTAAATCTACCAACTTAGCATAATCAGGTTTTTGTTTTCTTTTCATAATACCAGGGAATTTTTTAAATTGTCTTCTTACTTCAACTACAACTGCACCACCTGCTCTTCCAACAGCCTGCATTCCCATTGATCCAAAAAGATAAGGTAACATTCCACCAATTAATAATCCAACAACTACATAAGGATTAGATAAATCAAAAGTTACTACTATACCTTCTAAAGCAGATCCTGCTTCTTTTGAAAAATGTTTGATGTCTTCTGTATAAGCAGCAAATAAAACTAAAGCACCTAACCCAGCAGAACCAATTGCATAACCTTTTGTAACAGCTTTGGTTGTGTTTCCTACTGCATCTAAAGCATCTGTTGTTTTCCTAACTTTTTTATCAAGATTAGACATTTCAGCAATACCACCAGCATTATCAGTAACAGGTCCATATGCGTCTAAAGCAACAACCATACCAGCTAATGCAAGCATTGTAGTTACTGCAATAGCTATACCAAAAAGTCCAGCAATAGAATTTGTGATAAGAATACCAGCGACAATTATCAATGCAGGTATAGCAGTCGCTTCCATAGAAACAGCTAAACCTTGAATAACATTTGTACCATGACCAGTTGTAGATGATAGAGCAACAGATTTAACAGGTCTATAACTTGTTCCTGTATAGTATTCAGTAATCCAGATTAATAACCCAGTAATAACCAACCCTATAACACCGCAATAATACAGATCCATACCATTAAATGTTTTATCATTAACTGTATATTCATTTGTAAAACCAATTACATGATCTGTAACAGGCCATAAAATTACTAAAGATGCTACTGCAGAAACAACAAATCCTTTGTATAAAGCATTCATAACGTTATTACTTCTTCCAAGTTTAACAAAAAATGTTCCAACAATAGATGTCAACAAGCATGCAGCACCAATGGATAAAGGGTAAATCATCATATTTAGATCACCAACAAAGAAAATTGAGGATAAAACCATTGTTGCAACAATTGTAACAGCATATGTTTCGAATAAATCAGCAGCCATACCAGCACAGTCACCTACATTGTCACCAACATTATCTGCGATTACAGCTGGGTTTCTAGGATCGTCCTCTGGAATTCCAGCCTCAACTTTTCCAACTAAATCAGCACCAACATCTGCACCTTTTGTAAAAATTCCACCACCTAATCTTGCAAAGATAGAAATTAAAGAAGCACCAAAGCCTAATGCAACTAAAGCATTTACAATTTCTCTTTCATCTACTTCAGATTTTAATAATATATAATAATAAACAGCTATAGATAATAATGCTAAACCTGCAACCAACATTCCAGTTACAGCTCCAGATTTAAAAGCAACTGAAAGACCTTGGGCCAAACCTTTTCTTGATGCCTCAGCTGTTCTTACATTTGCTTCTACAGAAACTAACATTCCAACGTACCCGGCAATACCTGATAAAGCGGCACCTATTAAATAACCAAAACCTACTAGTGGACTAAATGCAATACTCACAATTACTAAAACTACAGCACCAACAATAGCAATAGTTTTGTATTGTCTTGCTAAATATGCTTTTGCACCAATTTGAATTGCAGATGCAATATCTTGCATTTTTGCATTTCCTGCACTTGAATTAAGAATGTTTTTACCAGTTAAAAATCCATAAACGATAGATAATAAACCAGCTCCAATTGTGTATAATAGTATTGTTTCGACTGTTCCGCTCATATTAACCTTAAGTTGTTGGTTGTTAAATTTTTAAGCCCGCACAATACAAAAAAAGATAGAAAAGACAACGATTAACTTCTAAAACCGATGAATATAACCTTTGGATTTAGCTAGTATTTGCTTGCCTTTTTCATCAATTATTAATGATCTATGTTTACCAGATACAATTTTACCAATTTTAGTTATTTTAATTCCTGTTGTTATAGATGCGTTTTGAATGATTCTAGATTTATTAATACCTGCAGTAAATAACACCTGATAATCATCTCCATTAGAAATTAGATTAATTTTATTTAATTTTTGATTTCTAATATAATTACTCAATTTTGTTGAAACAGGTATTTTTTTTTCAAATAAGTTAAATGATAAATTTTGTCTATTAATCATTTTTGATAAATCATTAATTAATCCATCTGAAATATCAATAGAGCTATTAGCAAATTTTAATAAATACTTTGTTAAATTTAATGGTAAATCTGGTTTATAATATTTATTTATAAAGAATAATTTATCTTTATTTTTAAATTTAACCTTATTAGTTAATACTTTAAGTCCTAGATAACTATCTCCCAAATTTCCAGTAACATAAATATCATCATTTAATTTAGCTTTATTACGATAAATTATTTTATTCGAATATCCCAACGAAGTAATTGTGAAACTTAGGTTGTTTGAAAAAGTTGTGTCGCCACCACATAAATCTATATTAAATTTATTTTGTTCTGATTTAAGCGACTTTAGGATTTTATATAAATTATTTTTTGTAAATGTTTTTTTGTTACCTGAGCCAGAAATAAAATAAAACTTTGGTTTTACACCTTTGCAAATTAAATCAGAAATAGACGATCTTAATATTTTTTTAATTACAAGATCGGGAGATTTAAAATTAAAAAAATGTGTACCAATATTGTACGTATCTACAGATATAACAATGCCTCTCTTTTTATCAAAAAAAACATCGTCATTTAAATTAAGAGCAGATTTATTTTTTTTTGCTATTTTTAAAAAATAATTATTTATTAAATCAAATTCATGCATTGTTAGATCTTAATTTTTTTCCAATATTATCTAATAAAGCATTAAGATATTTTGTTTGTGAGTCTTCAAGAAAAAAATTAGATGAATTTAAATATTCTTTAATGATTATATTTATAGATAAATTTGGTTTGTACATAAATTCATAAGTTGCTGCTTTTAAAATAGTTTGAAAAACTTTATCTAATTTTTCAAATACAAATTCATCTCCTAATTTATTATTTAATTCATCTAAAATAAGATCATTTCTTTCTATTGTTCCTAAAACTATATCCTTAATAAATTTTTTAAATCTATGTTTTGGAAAATCTAAATTATCATCTTCATTATAAAATTTCCCATATAATTTCTGGATAATTATAACTCTAGTGTTATTTTTTGGATTATAATGAGTTCTCATTTTTGAGACAAAACTGAAATCACAGCTTCTGCAGCTTCAGCACCCTTTTTTTTTCTGGCTCTTGCTTGAGCCATATTAAGACAGGTAATTATTCCATTTCCAATTGGTTTTTTGCTATCTATAGACAATTTCATTATGGCATCGGTTGATGCTTGAGAAATAAAATCAAAGTGTGGTGTTTGACCTTTGATTACACAACCTAAGGCTAAAAAACCGTCGTATTTTTTTAAATTTTTTGAGATTGTAACTGGAATTTCAAAAGCACCAGGTACTTTAATAATTTTTATTATATTATTTTTTGGAATTATTTTTAAAGCACTTTTTATTAAGCCTTCGGCAATATCTTTATAATAATATGCTACAACGATTAGGTATTTTTTTTTCATCAAATTAATTCTTGTTTTGTAATTTTTATACCATAACCATCAAGACCAATAACTTTTTTTGGTGATTTGGTGATTAATATCATATTTTTGATTTTTAGGTCTTTTATAATTTGAGCTCCAATACCATAGTTTCTTATTAACTTGTCATTTCCCTTTTTATAAAAGTCTTTGTTTTTATAATCTTTTAAGGTCTGAGTTACTGATTTTAAATTTGAGTCTTTGATAAATACTAAAACACAATTTTGATATTTTTTAAAATAATTTAAGGTTTTGTTAAATGAATTTGGTAGTGATTGATTTATTAGATAGTTTTGTACTACATTAGATGAAATTACTCTTACTCTTGGAGTTATACTTTTTTTAATTTTACCTTTTATTAATGCGAAATGTTCTGAACCATCTAAAAGATTCTCATAAATTCTAATATTATATTTTTGATTTTTCACATCAATCATGCTTTGCTTTTTAAGTTTAATAAGTTTTTCCTTTTTTAATCTATATGCTATCAGGTCCTCTATCTTTCCAATTTTTAATTTATGTTTCTTTGCAAAATTGAATAAATCCTGACCTCTAGACATGGTTCCATCTTCATTCATAATTTCACAAATTACAGCAGAGTTATTTTTTTTTGCTAATTTAGATATATCAACAGAGGCTTCTGTATGTCCTGCTCTAACAAGCACTCCACCATCTTTCGCTATAATTGGAAACACATGACCAGGAGAAACAATTTCATTTTTATTTGCATTTTTTTTAGAAGCAATTTTAATTGTTCTTGCTCTATCTTTAGCAGATATACCTGTTGTTATTCCTTTTTTTGCTTCAATAGAAATTGTAAAAGCTGTTTTATTTCTTGATTGATTTACTGGAGACATTAAAGATAAATTTAATCTTTTTGCTTGAAGGGTATCAAGTGCTAAACAAATTAAACCTCGTCCGTATTTTGCCATGAAATTAATGTTCTTTGCATTTGAGTCTGATGTTGAAATAACTAAATCTCCTTCATTTTCTCTTTTTTCATCATCTACTAAAATAAACATACCGCCTTTTTTGGCTACATTTATAATTGACTCTATTGATGCAAAATTATTTTTTTCCATTGAAATAGTTCCTAACGTATTTAGACAAGATATCTATCTCTATATTGACTAAACTAGATTTTTTTAAAGTTGATAAATTTGTTTCCTTATAAGTGTGAGGGATAATCCAAATTTGGAAACCTTTTTTAGTCACTTTTGAAATTGTAAGAGAGATACCATTTACACAGATTGATGCCTTTTCAATTAAGTGTTTTCTTTCTTTTTTAGGTAAATCAAAGTCAAAAAGAAATGATTTATCTATTTTTTTAATACTTAATACTTTACCAACAGTATCAACATGTCCTTGACAAATATGTCCTGAAATTCTTGTCCCATATTTTAAAGGTAATTCTAAATTTATTTTATCTTTTATTTTTAAAAATTTGAATTTTGAACGAATTATCGTTTCTTTCGAAAGATAAAATTCCATAATTTTAGATTTACATGAAATTAAAGTTAGACAAACACCGTCACAGGCAACAGACAAACCCATATCTTTATTAGATACTTTAACATTACTTTTTACAAAAATGTTTAGACCTTTGGGTCTTTTAATGATTTTAGTAATAGTACCTTGGTTATAAATTATACCGTTAAACATTTTTTCTAACTATATAGTGTTATTCTGTCTTTTCGTAAATTGAGATTTAGATTAATTTTTGTTTTATATTTTTGATTTAATATATTTTTACTACTAAATTTCAAATATTCGAAGTTTTTAGAAAGGTTTTTTGGACTTTTATATAAATAAAATTTATTAAAAATTTTATCCTTAATCAGTGAATTTGTTAGTATATCTCCCCCTTCAATTAACAAATTTCTGCATCCATAATTATGTAATTTTTTCAAAATTAATTTAAAGTCAAATCTGTTATTTCTATCAATTCGAGATTTAATTAAATGAATTCCTTTTCTTTTAAATTTTATAATTTTTGATTTATCAGCTTTATTATAAAAAATTACAGTATTTTTGTTATTAGAAGATTTAATTATATAACTGTTTGTTTTAGAATTTAACTTGTTGTCTAAAATAATTCTTTTTGGAGAAAATTTTTCAAAACCCTTCAAACGACAATTTAATTTTGGATTATCTTTATTTAGTGTTTTGTGAGTAATCATCAAACTATCATTTTGATATCTCAACATATGTGTAAACTGATCTGAATAAGAATTTGTAATCTTTTTCTGTTTCTTGCTGTAAATAATATTATTTTTTGAAATAGCTATTTTGCCAGTAACGAAGGGTAATTTTTTCTTTCTATTAAAAAAATAAGGTAAATAAAAATTTTCAATTTTGCTTTTTAATAAACCTTTTTTTACAATTATTTTTTTTGACTTTAAAATTTTAAAACTTTTATTTCTTACTCTTTTATCTATATCGGTAACAGCATATATAACTTCTGAAATTTTTGATTTTATTATCGCATCTGTACATGGTGGTGTTAAACCTTTGTGACAGCATGGTTCTAAAGTAACATACATTTTTGAGCCTTCTAATTCCTCAAAACTATTTTTAATCGCATTAAATTCAGCGTGTGGTCTTCCATTAAACGAGGTTTGTCCTATGGAAATAATTTTATCATTTTTGACAATAACACAGCCTACGGAAGGATTTGATCCGGTCTGACCATGACGAGATTTAGCCAAGTCTAAGGCTAATTCCATGTAAAATTTATCTTTTGATGAAAATTTATCTTTTTTTGTAGACATCAAGCTTGTCCACGAATTGTACGAAATCTTTTTCTTCTCTAAAGTTTCTATATACAGATGCAAATCTTACATATCCAACTGGGTCTAAATCTTTTAATCCATCCATAACCATTGTCCCAATTGTGTTTGTTGATATCTCTCCTTGACCAAGTTCTTCAAGAGATCTTGAAATTTTACTGATGAATTTTTCTATTGTAGCCGTATCTATTGGTCTTTTTTTTAGAGCTATGTAAATAGATTTAGATAATTTATCGCGATCAAATGATGATTTTCTCCCATTTTTTTTAACAACCATCAATTCTCTAAATTGAATTCTCTCAAATGTAGTAAATCTTTCACCGCAAATACACAATCTTCTTCTTCTTATTGCGGTACCATCTTCTGTTGGACGTGAGTCTACAACAGATGTATCACCTTTTTTTTCGCACGGACAAATCATTTACTAAAGGTTCTTATATATCGGAAATGAAGAAGTTAAAGAAATAACTTCATTTTTTACTTCGTTTTCTATTTTGCTGTTATCTGATGGGTTTTCAGATAAACCTTTTAAAGTTTTTGTTATTAATTCACCTACTGTTTTAAACTCACTTAATCCAAAACCTCGTGTTGTAGCTGCTTGTGTGCCTAATCTAATTCCTGAAGTAATCATAGGTTTTTCTGTATCAAAAGGAATACCATTTTTATTACATGTAATATTTGCTCTTGATAAACTCTCAGCTGCAAAATTTCCTTTTACATTATAAGGCCTTAAATCTACCAACATCAAATGAGTATCTGTTCCATCAGAATAAATTTTAAATCCATTATTTTTTAAAGTTTCTGCAAGTATCTTAGCATTTGCTATAACAGATTTAATATAATCTTGAAATTCTGGCTGTAAGGCCTCTAAAAATCCAGCTGCCTTAGCTGCAATGATATGCATCAAAGGTCCTCCTTGATAACCAGGAAAGACTGCTGTATTAAATTTTTTAGCAAGATCTTCGTAATTAGTTAAAATTATACCTCCTCTAGCACTTCTAAATACTTTATGTGTAGTTGAGGTAACAACATGTGCATAGTCACAAGGATTAGGATAACCTTTACCTGCAACTAAACCTGAGAAGTGCGCCATATCAACCATTAAATATGCGCCAACTTTATCCGCTATCTCTCTAAATCTTTTAAAATCAATTATTCTAGAATAAGCGCTTCCACCTGCTATTATAAGTTTAGGCTTATGTTCTAATGCAAGCTTTTCAACATTATCATAATCAATTAATTCAGATTCCTTATCAACATCATAACCTACTGCATTAAACCACTTACCAGACATTGAGATTTTTAATCCATGAGTTATGTGACCTCCAGAATTTAAGCTCATTCCCATAAAAGTATCACCCGGACTTAACAAAGCTAAAAATACTGCACCATTTGCTTGAGCACCTGAGTGTGGTTGTGCGTTTGCAAATTTACAATTAAATAATTTTTTTAACCTATCAATGGCAAGGTTTTCAGCAACATCAACATGTTCACAACCGTTGTAGTATCTTTTTCCAGGATAACCTTCGGCATACTTATTTGTTAAAACTGAACCTTGAGCTTCTAATACTGCTTGTGAAACTATGTTTTCAGAGGCTATCAACTCAATATGTTGTTGTTGTCTTATTAATTCATCTTTAATAGCTTTGTAAAGTTCTGGATCTTTTACAGACAAACTATCCTCAAAGAAGCTCTTATAACTATCATTTAAATAATTTTTTTCACTCGACATAATTATATTTTTTTAATTCTTTTTAAGTGTCTACCACCATCAAATTTTGTATCTAAAAAAACACTCACAAATTTCAAAGCATTTTTTTTAGTTATCAACCTTGACCCTAATGTAATGATATTTGCATCGTTATGCAATCTGGATAATTTTGTTGATTTTAGATTAAAACATTGTGCTGCGCGAATATTTTTATGTTTATTTGCCGCAATATTCATACCAGTACCAGATCCACATACTAAAATGCCAACATTATTCTTACTTAACTTAACTCTTCTAGCTACTTTATGTGCATAGTCAGGATAATCGACCCTGTTATCATCTTTAGGACCCAGGTCCACAAATTTCATTTTTTTATTTGTTAAATAATCTTTAATTGTTTCTTTTAATTTAAATCCTGCGTGATCTGATGAAATAAATATTTTTTTCAAATTAATTAAATTTGTAATCTAAAACACAAGCAACAAAGTGTATTCTATTTTCTTCTCCACCATTAAATGCATTGTGATATTTGGTGTTATTTGTAATCCATACAGAACCATCAGCAGGCATATGCTTTGCAACATTATCAATAACCATGATACAGCCGGGGTTAGTAATTATAGGTATATGTAATCTTGGCTCAGGATCTCTGTGCCAACTTAAAGTTGATCTTGGTTCTTTTAAAAGAATTCTTATTCTTCCAAGTTTATATTTGGATGAAAGAATATCATATACTTCTTTAAAATAGGTATTTTCATAATCTTTTATAAATTCTGAATATTGTGACTCATCAAGAGACTCATCTCTAACTACTTCTTTTCCTGATTTATCAGGTTTTGTCCAATATACACCCCTAGCCTTGTTACCTTTAATTGAGTCTGGATCACCAGGTATTTGGGTTAATGATATCGCTCCAAAATGAGTTACACCAGCGTCTTCGAATTTTTTAATCTTTACTATTTGCTGATAGGCCTCTTGTAATTTTTCTATATCAAATTTAATTTCTTGTTTATGGAAATCGCTAAAGTCTAAAACTCTATCTTCTTTCTTAATATTTAAATCTATTACTTTTGAATTTTCTACTGTCATCTTGATTGCTTTCTACCCTTTTTTTTGTATATGTGTATATTACATTTGTCGCAATTTAAAAGTAAATTAAAACATGATTATAGGTAAATATCCCAGTCTTAGACTTAGAAGAAGTAGAAAAGAAACTTGGTCAAGAAGACTGATCCAAGAAAATACTTTAAGTCCAAACGACTTTATATTACCTATTTTTTTGATTGACGGAATTAATAAGCGGCAAGCGATTTCATCTATGCCTGGAGTATATAGGTATACTATAAATAGATTGAGTCAAATTGTAGATAGAGCATTAAAAAAAAAGATACCAATGGTTGCACTATTTCCAAAAACCCAAAATGCACACAAAGATGAATTGGGAACAGAATCACTTAATGAAAAAAATTTAGTTTGTAGGGCAATTCAAGAAATAAAAAAAAGATACAAAAATCAAATCGGTATAATGTGCGATGTAGCTTTAGATCCTTACACATCACATGGTCATGATGGTTTAATCAAATCTAGCACTATACTAAATGACGAAACAATTGAGGTTTTGATCAATCAGTCATTACTACAAGCTGAAATGGGTTGTGATGTCCTTGCACCATCAGACATGATGGATGGAAGAATAGGAAAAATAAGGAAAGCTTTAGATAAAAATAAATTCCAAAACGTTCAAATATTATCGTACGCTGCAAAATATGCTTCAAGCTTTTATGGACCTTTTAGAAATGCAGTCGGTTCTAAAGGCTCGTTAAAAGGAAACAAAAAAACTTATCAGATGGATTATAGAAATTCTGATGAAGCTTTAAGAGAAGTTGCATTAGATATTAAAGAAGGTGCAGATATGGTAATGGTTAAACCAGGTATGCCCTACTTAGACATAATAAAATCAATAAAAGAAAAATTTAAATTACCTGTATTTGCCTATCAAGTATCAGGAGAATACAGCTTAATTGAAACAGCTATAAGGAAAAAATTAATTAATAAAGATGCTATATATGAAAGCTTAGTTGCTTTTAAGAGAGCTGGTGCCAACGCTATAGTAAGTTATTACGCTGATAGAATTGATAAAATAATAAAATAGTTATTTTAACGTATTTAAAAATAGTAACCTGCTATTTGGATAATTTAAATTATTTGGTCTTAATATAGTTTTATCCAAATAATCACCTACTAATTTCAAACCGCTCAATAAAGTGCCGAGATCATTAACTTCTATATCTTTTTCAATCAAAAAATTAGGTACATATTTTTTTTCATTTAAAGAACTAGCGTAATATACAGTTTTGTTACCTTCTAAATATTTTTCAACTAAATTTTCAAGTACTAAGTCATATCCTAATATTTTAAGTAACTCTAATTCCCAAAAAACATATTTTTTTAACCAATCTTTTTCTTTTAAAATTAAAAATAAATTTTGAATTATAAAATAAACTTTATCATTAGATTGAGACTCTGCTGTTAATATTTTAATCAAATTCATTGCAGATGTAATACAAGACAACTTTTGTTTGTGATCAAAATATAATGGAGTATAGGCATTTAAAATTTCAATTTTAAAATAACCTATTCTATTTTCATTTTTAGAATTGTAATTAACATGGAGTTTGTTGCCAATTTGAAGATAATTTTTAATTTTTTTTGAAGTACCACCAAATATAATTCCAGATATCTTTCCTTTTTCTTTTGTAAATAATTCAGCAATTAATGAATTTTCATTATATCTTGTTTTACTTATTAAAAATCCTTCGTCTGACCAATTCATTTTTTATTTGTATTTTTCAAACATTCTATTGCAGCATTTTGTTCAGCTTCTTTCTTTGATTTTCCAGTAGCTATAAAATATTTTGTGTTGGGTAATTTTACTCCAACTTTGAATATAGGTTTATGTCTTGGACCTGTATTTGAAATTAATTTATATGTAGGTAATTTTTTAAAGTTTTTTAAAGTAAGTTCCTGTAGCTTTGTTTTTGCATCTATTTCTGTAACTACACTTTTTTCAATATGATCTTTCCACAAGTTTAAAATTGTTTTTTCGACAATTGTAAAACCTTTATCGAGATAAATAGCACCAATTAATGCTTCACAGCTATCAGATATAATTTTGTCCTCAATTTTTATTTTTTTATTGTTAGGATTAAATGTTTTAACATAACTAGATAAATTGATTTTTTTTGCTATATCCAAACAGCTTTTTTTATTCACTAACGATGCAAATTTTTTATCAAGAATACCTTCTTTTTCCTCAGGATAAATTTCTAAAAGCTTTTTTGCTATCACCAAGCCAAGAACTCTATCACCAAGAAACTCTATTTTTTCATTATTTTCATTTGGATTAAAGCTTTTATGTGTGAGGGCTTGAATAAGTAGATCTTTATTTTTAAATTTTAAATCAATTTTTTTTTCTAAACTCTGATAGTTAATTTTCATTAATTAATTTTATTAAATGTTCTATTAAATCTTATTGACTTATGCCATTTCCAAAATTCTATAAAACTTCCTACTTTTTTATCAGAAGAAAAAAATATAAATTGTGCTTTTCCTACTAAATTATCTTTATGCACATATCCTACACTAGTTAAGTATCTGCTATCTTTAGAACAATCCCTGTTGTCCCCTAAGAAGAAATAATGATCTTTTGGTACAGTAAATACATCAGAATTTTGATAGGTATAATCTTTTAGATAAACAGTATGAAACTTTTTTCCGTTTGAAAGCTTTTCCTCAAACCTATAAACATCAATGCTTTTGTCTCCGCAGAAAATAGTAGTTTTGTTATTAATTTTAGATTTAAGAATTTCAGAATTATTTAAATATAAATTAGAGTCTATGAACTGAATTTTATCACCAGGCAAACCAATTAATCTTTTAATGTAGTCTGTTCTATTATCTGCGGGAGTTTTAAACACAATCACATCACCCCTTTCTGGAGCGCTAAACATAATTCTTTTGTTTAATATTGGAGGGCTAAAAGGAAATGAATGCTTACTATAACCATAGGTATATTTTGTTACAAACAATCTATCACCTACTAACAAAGTAGGTTCCATGGATGAGGATGGAATATAAAATGGTTGTACTAAAAGCGATCTAATTATAACTGCAATTATTAATGCATAAATTAAAGTTTTTATATTTTCTGAAAAAAAATTTTTATCTAATTTCATGATGTTTGAATAATTGCAAATGCAGTTGAGTAATTTTTTTCATCCGAAATTGATAGAAAACATTTAAAATTTTTGATTTTAAAATTTTTTTGTATGATTTTTGTAATTTTTTTATTTTTAACATAATAAGGCTTTCCCATTTTATTATTAACAACTTCTATATCTTTAAAATTTAAATTCATACGAAAACCTGTACCAAGAGCTTTAGAAAATGCTTCTTTTGCAGCAAATCTCTTCGAAAAATAAGCTACTTTATTATTTACAGCATTAGAATGTTTCAATTCTTTAAATGAGTAAATTCTTTTTTTAAACAAAGGGTTTTTAATCGATTTTTGAATTCTTTTATTTTCAACAATATCAACACCAATACCAAGAATTTTCATTTATTTTTTTATAATTTTTTTAAAGTTTTTAATTACTTTTGAAAGTCCATCAAATATTGACTCCCCAATTATAAAATGTCCAATGTTATACTCTTCAATATATATTATTTTTGTTAACATTTGAGTGGTTTTATAGTCTAAGCCATGACCAGCATGAACTTCTATATTTAAATTTGATGCTAATTTTGAACTTTTTTTAATTCTGTTTAATTCACTAGAATAATTTTTTTTTAATTTAACTAGGTTTGCTAATTTTCCAGTATGTATCTCAATACAATCGGCATTTAATTTTTTAGCAAGTCTAATATCATTTGGAGAAGGATTAATGAATAAACTTGTTCTTATCTTTGCTTTTTTAAATTTTTTAATTATATTCTTTAATTTATTAAGATTGTTTTTTATATTTAAACCTCCTTCAGTAGTAATTTCTTTTCTATTTTCTGGAACTAAACAAATAAAATTTGGTTTTATCTTAAGTGCTTTATTAACAATTTCTTTATTCATAGAAATTTCAAGGTTTACAATCACATTTTTTAAACCACATATTTTTTTGGCATCGATATCGTTTATATGTCTTCTATCTTCTCTTAAATGAATTGTTACAGAATCAGCACCATAACTAATAACTTTTTTTGCTGCATATAGTGGATCTGGATGTTTCTCTCCACGAGCGTTTCGTAAAGTTGCAATATGATCTATATTTACACCTAACCTTTTCACTTAATAAATCTGCTTCCTGGGGTTGTTATTGGTATTGATTTAAGTTCTGGTGGTAATTTATTTGCTTTAAAAGTTGGAACATCTATTTTTAGATGAGATGTTATTACAGTTTTTATTTTTAAAGATTGTTTGGTTGATCGATCAATTATAGATGCAAATCCAATTAATTTTGCTTTTGATTTTTTAATTAACTTTACACACTCTAAACTTGATTTTCCTGTAGTGATTACATCTTCTATAATTAAAACTCTTGCACCTTTTTTAATATTGAATCCTCTTCTAAGAGTAAATTTGCCATTTACCCTTTCACAAAAAATTGTTTCTTTTTTTAGCAATTTTCCTATTTCATATCCTATAATTACTCCTCCCATTGCAGGAGCTAGTATTAAATCAATTTTTTTAAATTTTTTTTTAATTTTATTTGCTAAAGATTTACAAATTTTATCAGCTAAATTAGGGAAACTTAAAAGTTTTGCACACTGAATATATTTTGAAGAATGTAGACCTGAGGATAGAACAAAGTGACCTTCTAATAATGCATTAGTTTTTTTTAAAATATTTAAGGATTTTTTGTGTGAAAGCATTTCTTTTTTCTTCGTGTCTAATTATCTTAAATTTTATACTCTTTTGTTTTAGCTCTGCAATAAAATTAGTAAAATTCTTAAGATTTCTAATAATTAATTTAAATTTAAAATTAATATAATTAGGATTTTTACCAACCATTTCTAAGCTCGATATATTTAATTTATGACTTCCAATGAGTGAACTTATATCTCCTAATTGACCTGGTTTATCAGGTAATGACATCCATAGAGTGGTATTGTATTTTTTTGTTTTTTCCTCTTTTTGCTCTCCTTTATCATGCCAATATCTTCTTATTGCTGCCCTAGCTTTACCTGTTTTAGTTGTTGGTATCCAATGAAGTGATGGTGAATTATTTTTAGATGTTATAATATTTACACGATCACCATTTCTTAAAATAGTTTGTAGTTCGTTTTTGTTTCCATTAATTTCACAACCGACTGCTGAATTGCCAATTTTAGTATGAACGGCATATGCAAAATCTATAGCTGTTGCGTCTTTAGGTAATTTTATTACTGAACCTTTTGGTGTGAAACAAAATACGTTTTCTTGAAACATTTGTAGTTTTGTATACTCATATGAGTCTTCAGGGTTTTCATTTTTTTCTACAATCTCAACAAGATCTTTCAACCAATCATACTCCTTCCAGCTTAAAGAATTAAATTTTTCAGAAGATTTATACTGCCAATGAGATGCGACACCTCTTTCTGCAAATTCGTGCATATCATGTGTTCTAATTTGGATTTCTATTGGTTTTTTATTTGAACCAATTACAGAAGTATGAATAGATTTATAACCATTAATTTTTGGAGATGAAATATAATCTTTAAATTTTCCCGGTATGCAATTCCATTTTTTATGAAAAATACCAAGAGTTTTGTAACAATCATCTACGTTTCTTAAAATTATCCTAAATCCTATAATGTCTGTTATTTGCTCAAGTGAAACTCTTTTTTTTTGGACCTTTCTCCAAATTGAAAAAGGTGTTTTTTCTCTACCATGTATCTCGGCATTAATTTCATTATCATTCAAGATTTCACTTAATTCAAAAGATTGTTCTTCAAATATATCTTTTTTATCCAACTTTATTTCATCAAGTCTTTTTTTAATTAATTTTCTTGCGTCGTTATTTAAAATTTCAAAAGATAAATCCTCGAGCTCGTCTCTTATTCTGTGCATTCCCATTCTATCAGCTAATGGTGCATAAATTTCCATAGTTTCTTGAGCTATTCTTTTTCTTTTGTCTTCTTTAGTAATTGCTTTAATGGTTCTCATATTATGTAGTCGATCAGCAATTTTAACTAGCAGAACTCTTATATCT
Organism: uncultured Pelagibacteraceae bacterium; assembly: GCA_902635665.1. Classification (GTDB taxonomy): domain Bacteria; phylum Pseudomonadota; class Alphaproteobacteria; order Pelagibacterales; family Pelagibacteraceae; genus Pelagibacter. Next base: position 92,641 of record CACPOX010000002.1, on the reverse strand, counting down.
TTTGATGTTGCTAAAATTAATTTTCTGAAATTCTCAACTTTAGAATTGGCTCCTGCTGAATTTTCAAATGCTGAAATTTTTGTTACACCGTCAACTAAATCAGCAACCTCATCTCCAAATTCTTGTTTGATTGTTTCATAAGTTGCAAAAGTATCTTCTATGGTGTCATGCAATAGACCTGTTGTAATTGTAGCGCTATCTAACTTTAATTCAGTTAAAATGTTAGCAACCTCAATTGGGTGAACAGAATAAGGATCGCCTGAAGCTCTTTTTTGACTCTTATGCGCTTCAACTGCAAAATTATATGCTTTATCCAATTTTTCAGGATTAAGAAATTTATTATAATTCTTAACTTTATTTATAAGTTCATTTGAATTAAGCATAATTGATATTATACCACTAAATCAAATTTGTTTAATAGATCTAATGTCTCTATCAGGAAGCATAGAAATCAAGGTTTTAACATCAATTTGTTTATCGGGATGGATCCAATTCTTTTGAATCTCAAATAATGGAAATAATACAAAGTTTCTTTTGTGCATCATTTTGTGAGGTAATTTAATTTTAGAATTTTTTTTTAATACCAATTTATTATAATCAATTATGTCTAAATCACATGTGCGAGGAGCGTTTTTTTTTGCTTTTTTTCTACCTAATTGATTTTCTATAGATTTACAAATTTTTAATAGTTCTTGAGGACTGTAATAGCATTTTAATTTTAAAATTATATTTAAGAACTTAGGATTTCTTGCATCAGGCCAGGAAGGTGTTTCATAAAAACTAGATACTGACAGTAAATCTAAATTATGCTCTGCTAATAAATATTTTGCTTTTTCTATATTTCTTTTTCTTAAACCTAAATTTGAACCTATTCCTAAAAAAACAATTTTAGCTTGATTTTCTAATATATCTTGCCTTTTCACGGCTCCAGTCTCTACTTTTTTTTGTTGCTCTTTTATCATATTGCTTTTTTCCTTTTGCAACAGCTAATTCTATTTTAGCCTTTCCTTTTTTAAAATACATTTTTGTTGGAACTAATGTGAAGCCATCTCTTTGCATTTTACCTATTAATTTATTTATTTCTTTTTTATTAAGAAGCAATTTTCTATCATCGGTTGGATTATGATTAGAGTAACTGGCTTGCTTGTATGGAGATATATGTGAATTAATTAAAACAATTTCACCTCCCTTTTCAACAGCATAAGACTCAGCAATATTCACCATTCCATCTCTTACTGATTTAATCTCAGATCCCTTTAAAACAATTCCAGCTTCAAAAAGATCTTCAAAAAAATAATTAAAACTAGCTTTTCTGTTTAAACAAATAATTTTCAAACCAGGATTGGTTTTTTTGTTCATTAAATTAATTTAGCAGACTGAAGAGCTTTTTTTACAATTTCTTTTGTTGTCTCTGTTACTTTTACAAGTGGTAGTCTTACATTATCATCACAAAGTCCTAAAAGTTTTGCAGCGTATTTTACAGGGCTAGGATTGCTCTCAACAAACATTGAGTGATGAACTGGTTGTAATATTTTATCTAATCTTTCTGCTTCTTTCATTTCGTTATCAGTATTTGATTTTGAGAATTTTTGAAAATCTGAACAAAGTTTAGGTGCAATATTTGCTGTTACACTAATAGTGCCTACCCCACCACGTTTATTAAATTCAAAAACATTGTCATCATTGCCTGTTAATTGAATAAAATCTTTACCCATTTTTTCAAGTGTCTGGTTAACTCTATTTAAATCACCTGTTGCATCTTTAACACCGACTATATTTTTTAATTCATACAGTCTAGCCATTGTGTCCACTGACATATCAATCACAGATCTGCCAGGAATATTATAAATTATAATTGGAATACCACACTTATCGTTAATTGCTTTATAATGTTGATACAAGCCTTCTTGGGTTGGTTTATTATAATAAGGTGTAACTATCAAAGCTCCATTAGCTCCTGCTTTTTCTGCATGTGTAGTTAAAGAAATCGCTTCTTCTGTTGAGTTTGACCCGGTTCCAGCAATAATTGGAATTTTTCCATTACTTTCTTTTATACATAAGTCTATTACTCTTTGGTGCTCATCATGACTTAACGTAGGAGATTCACCTGTCGTACCAGCCGGAACAAGTCCATTGGTACCATTATCAATGTGAAAATGGATTAATTTTATATATGCTTCCTCATCTAGACCATTATTTTTAAATGGTGTAATTAAAGCAACATTTGATCCTTTAAACATAAATACTTATAACATAGTTTAAAGATTCATATACTAAAAGATTATGCTCAAAAAAATATTATTTTTATGTGTCACTGCATCAATATTAATGTTTTCAAATAATCTCCTTGCTGAAATCAATTTTCTCGTACCCTTAAAAAAACCTGTTTTAAGTAAAGAGGAAATTCAAAAAAAAATATCTATAAATATACTTAAACCTTTAAAGAAACCTTCAAAAACAAAAGAAATTAAAATTGAAGAAACAATTGTTAAAAAAGAGTTGGTTTTAAAAGAAAAAAAATTAAGTTTTAAAATACCAAAAAAAAAACCAACAGTAGCTGGTGCTAGTAAAGCTAAGAATGTAAAGATTTCAAGATATTATAGTAAAAAAGACTTTGCGTTGGCTAAAAAGGCCATTTCTGAAATGCAGAAAAGTAAATGGTCATCTGCACTTAAAATAGCAAAAAAAGCAAAAGATAATTCAATTTATAATTTTATACAATGGAGACATCTTTTAGCCTCTGGTAATCAAGCTTCCTTTTATGAATATCAAGTTTTTTTGAGGAAAAACTCAGATTATCCGAGAATAAACAGGGTTAGATATCTTGCTGAACACAAACTATCAACAGAAAGTGTTTCACCAAAAAAAATAATAAATTGGTTTGGAGCCAAAGACCCATTAAGTGGTTATGGAAAAATGATACTCGGAGAAAGTCATATTTTAATTGGAAACAAAAACAAAGGCACTAAACTAATTAAAGAAGGTTGGATAACAGCAGATTTGTCTAAAAATGAATTAAAATATTTTAGAAAAAAATATAAAAAATATTTAAATGCTGATGATTACATAAAACGTGCAGATTATTTGGCGTGGAACGGTGATCGTTGGGATTTACAAAGATTAATAAGATATCTGCCGAAAGAGTACGAACTTTTATATAATGCCAGACATCTATTAATGAGTAAAGGTTATGGCGTTGACCAAGCTATAACAAATGTTCCTCAAAAATTTAAGAATGATGCTGGATTAAACTATGATCGATTAAAATGGAGAAGAAAAAAAGGCCGTGTAGATTCTTCAGCGGAAATCTTGTTAAAAATAAGAAATGATAAAGAATATTTAGTTAGACCCGATAAATGGTGGAAAGAAAGAGAAATTATCTCAAGAGCATTAATTTATAAAAAAAAGTATGAAATTGCATATAAAATTTCAAGCAATCATGGAATGACCGAGGGATCTGAATTTGCAGCTGCAGAATGGATGAGTGGCTGGATAGCCTTAAGTTTTTTAAATGATCCTTTGACTTCTAAAAACCATTTTAAAAATTTTTATGAAAATGTAAGTTATCCTATAAGTTTATCTAGAGGTGCTTATTGGCTTGGAAGAGCATATGAACGAATGGGTGAAAAAGAACAGTCAAATAATTGGTACAAAGAAGCATCAAAATATCTAACTACATACTATGGTCAATTAGCTTTTTTAAAATTAAATCCAAATGGAAGATTTGAATTAGATAAAGACATAGAAATTGATCCAAAATATAGAATTCAATTTTTTAATAAAGAGCTTGTTAAAATTAGCTATCTTTTAGATGAATTAAAGAAAGATAAATATACAAAACATATTTTGAGACATCTTGCGAATGATAATATTGCAAAAGGTAGTGAAGTTTTAGCAGCAGAATTAGCTACAAGTATAAACAGATATGATTTTGCTATTCAAGTTTCTAAAATTGCTTCTTATCAAAAAAGATTTCATAATAAATACAACTACCCAATAATAAGTACTCCTAAATATATTAATAAAAGAAAAATTCCAGAAAGTGCTTTGATTTTATCAATAATCAGACAAGAAAGTGAATTTGATTTGGAGGCAAATAGTCATGCTGGTGCAAAAGGATTAATGCAATTAATGCCTTACACAGCAAAGATAGTTTCAAAACAAGCTAAACTTCCTTATTCAAAATCAAGATTAACCACTGATCCAGAATATAATATTAATTTAGGATCGCACTATATAGCTGGACTAATACTCCAATATGATGGTGCCTACCCTTTTGCTGTAGCTGCTTATAACGCTGGACCCAACAGGGTTAAATATTGGAAAAAAATAAATAAAAACCCACAAAAAAAACAAGTCGATTATGTTGATTGGGTTGAATTAATTAAATTTAGGGAAACAAGAAATTACGTACAAAGAGTAATGGAAAATTATAATGTTTACAGATACATACTAGAACAAAAACCTATTAAAATGAAAAATTTTTTTATAGATCAACCATTGTTCTAAATTATGATTTTTTGTGACCTTGATCTGGTGCAATTTTATAAAGATTTTTAATTATTTCAAAATCTTCATTAGTTTTTAAAAGAAAACCACTCCATCTTGAAGATTCTAAAATCAAAGTATTTTGAGAAAATAATTCACCATTTTTTAAATTATTAACACAACATCTTTTCCAGGCCATCATAGCATAATTTATAGCCTGAACTGTTTTTAAGTCTTGTGTCTTAGCAAATCCATTTTTTCTCTGAAAATTTATTGGATTATTTTCGTAATAAGCGTGTTGTAAAATACCATTCGAGGAAACACTTGCGTCACATTTAGTGTTTTTAAAACTATTAAAAAAATTTTTTATATCATTAATTGTCTGTAAAGGCGATGCTGTATTTACCCAATACAATTTTTCACATTCATTATTTTGAAAAAAATCTAAAACCAATTGATCACTTGTAGCTGTTGAATTTGCTAAATGAGACGATCTTAAGTAAAAATCGATTTTAAAAGATTTTGCTAATTTCTCTAAATCAGGATCATCGGTATTAATAAATATATTATCAAAAATATTAGACTCTATCGCCTTAATTATAGCTAATTCAAGAACAGTGTATTTTCCAATTTTTAGATAATTTTTTTTTTTAAGTCTTTCAGATCCTTTTCTGGCGGGTATCATGCATATATTCATAATTTTACATATAAATTAAATCTTTTTTACAATGGCGGAAGAGGAGGGATTCGAACCCTCGGTACAAGTTTCCTCGCACGGTCATTTAGCAAACGACTGGTTTCAGCCTCTCACCCACTCTTCCATATGACATTGTGTATTAAGCGATTGTATTGAAAATTCAATATATATAAAGTAATTATTCAATTATTATGAGAAACAAATACTCAGTATTTTCGTTAATCAAAAATGCTCTTTCATATCATGAAAATTGGCAAAGGGCATGGAAAGACCCTACTCCTCAAAAAGAGTACGATGCAGTAATTGTTGGTGGTGGTGGCCATGGATTAGCTACAGCCTACTATTTAGCAAAAAAACACAACATGAATAATATTGCCGTAGTCGAGAAAGGTTGGATTGGTGGAGGAAATACTGGTCGTAATACTACAATCATTAGATCAAATTATTTATGGGATGCCAGTGCAGGATTATATGATCATGCATTAAAAATTTGGGAAGGTTTATCTCAAGAACTAAACTACAATGTAATGTTTAGTCAAAGAGGTGTAATGAATCTTGCGCATAATTTACAAGATGTTAGAGATTTAAAAAGACGAACACATGCAAATAGACTAAATGGAATTGATGCAGTTTACTTGAGCACTGAAGAAGTTAATAAATTTTGTCCAATTATAAATACATCGCCAGATATTAGATATCCTGTTTTAGGAGGAACTTTACAAAGAAGAGCTGGTACAGCAAGACATGATGCTGTTGCTTGGGGATATGCTAGAGGAGCCGATGCAATGGGTGTTGATATTATTCAAAATTGTGAAGTTAAAGGAATAAAAAGAAAAGGAGATAGTGTTGAAGGAATAGAAACATCAAAAGGATTTATTAAAACTAAAAAAGTTGGTGTCGTTGCAGCTGGTCATTCTAGCGTAATAGCTAATATGGCGGGTCTAAAACTTCCGCTTGAAAGTAAACCTTTACAAGCTTTAGTTTCTGAACCTGTAAAACCAATTATTGATACTGTTGTAATGTCTAATGCAGTACATGCCTATGTGAGTCAATCTGACAAGGGTGAATTGGTCATTGGTGCTGGAACAGACGATTATGTTTCTTATACTCAAAAAGGAAGTCATCAAATAGTTGAAGGAACATTAAATGCTATTTTAGAATTGTATCCAATTTTCAGTAGAATGAGAATGTTAAGACAATGGGGTGGAATAGTAGATATTTGTCCTGACGCCAGTCCAATTTTAAGCAAAACTTCAATCAAAGGTTTATACTTTAATTGTGGTTGGGGCACAGGTGGATTTAAAGCAACTCCTGGGTCTGGAGATTTATTTGCTCATACTATTGCAAACGATGAACCCCACAAACTTAATGCTGCATTTAATTTAAATAGATTTGTAAGCGGAGACCTTGTTGATGAACATGGCGCTGCTGCGGTTGCTCATTAATGTTTTTAATAAACTGTCCATACTGTGGAGAACGAGACCAGCAAGAATTTAAAGCTGGTGGTGAAGCTCATATTGAGAGACCTAAGCAACCAACAGAATTAAGTGATGATGAGTGGGCAGAATATTTATTTATGAGAAAAAATATTAAAGGTGTTCAATATGAAAGATGGAACCATGCACATGGTTGTCGTAAATGGTTTAATGTGGTTAGAGATACATCTAACGATGAAATAAAAGCGATTTATAAAATGGGTGAAAAACCACCTTCTCAATAAAATGACTAAAAACTTAAGAGTAAAATCTAGCAAGTATGTTGATGAAACTAATAGAATTTCCTTTAAATTTAATGGCAAAACTTACCATGGTTTCAAAGGTGATACTTTAGCTTCAGCATTACTTGCAAATAATGTTCATTTAGTAGGAAGAAGTTTTAAATATCATAGACCAAGAGGAATTATGACGTCTGGTTCCGAAGAACCAAATGCCATAGTTCAAATAAACCCTGGCACAGATAGAACTGAACCTAATGTTAGAGCAACTGAAGTAGAGATCTATGAAGGTTTAGAGGCATCAAGTCAAAATTGTTGGCCAAGTGTTCAATTTGATATTGGTGGAATAAATAATTTTCTATCACCTTTTTTTCCAGCAGGTTTTTATTATAAAACATTTATGTGGCCTGCTAGTTTCTGGGAAAAATATGAATTTTTTATACGACACTCAGCCGGTTTAGGAAAATCACCAACATCAAGTGACCCTGATATTTATGACCACCGAAATGTTCATTATGATGTATTAGTTGTAGGTGCAGGTATATCAGGAATACTAGCAGCAAAAAATGCAGCTAAAAATAATTTTAAAACATTGTTAGTCGATGAAAAAAATGAACTTGGTGGATCAACTATTTTTGAAAATAACGAGTTTAACAAAATTGACAACAAAACTCCTTCTGAGTGGTTAAAAAAAGAAATAGAGGAACTTAAAGAAATTAAAAATCTTGAAATAAAAACTAGAACCAGTGTAGCTGCTTATCATCAATATAATTATCTCTTGGCTAGAGAAAATCTAACTGACCATTTAGAGAGCAAAGATAAAACAAATAAAATTAGACAACGACTTATTAAAATAAGAGCCAAGAAAGTTATTTTAGCTACAGGTGCATTAGAAAGACCTATGATATTTAACAATAATGATAGACCTGGAATAATGCTTTCATCTGCTGTTAAAAAATACAGCGAATTTTATGGAGTTGCATGTGGTAGTAAAAATGTATTTTTTACTAATAATGATAGTGCTTACGAAAGTGCTTTATCACTTTATAACAAAGGTATAAATGTTGAGGCAATTATTGACATTAGAGAGCAATCCGAAAGTAAAATTGTTAATAAAATAAAAGAAACAGGTATTAAAATTTACTGGTCACATTCAATTGTTGATACAGCTGGATACAAAAGACTAAATAGTGTTTCAATCATGAAGCTATCAAATGATGGAACCTCAGTAACTGGAAATAAAATTTCTATTTCATGTGATTGTTTAGGAGTTGCTGGTGGTTGGACACCTGCTGTACATTTATATACACAATCAGGTAGTAAACTGAAGTTTGATGAGGAAAAAAAAGTTTTCTTACCAAATCAAAGTACATCTGATCAAATTAGTGTAGGATCTTGTGGCGGGGATTTTAAAATTGATGAAATTATTAATAATTTAAATCAGAAGCTTAAAGATACTTTAAATATTAACGAAACAGATTTAGATAATATTAAAATTGAAATTGATCAGGAAAATTCAAAAAGAAATATTTGGTTGCTTCCTTCTGATAAACCTTTGGGCAAAACTAAGCCATTTGTAGATTATCAAAATGATGCAACTGCAAAAGACATAAAATTAGCATTAAGAGAAGGCTTTAGATCTATCGAGCATGTTAAGAGATACACAACAACAGGTATGGGAACTGATCAAGGTAAACTAGGAAATATGCATGCTTTAGGAATAATTGCTGATACCGCAGGTGTTAAAATGGGAGAATTAGGAACCACTACTTTTAGACCTCCTTACACACCATTAACATTTGGAACTATTGTAGGTAGAAGTGTAGGAAAGTTTTTTGATATTTTTAGAAAAACACCCATAAATGATTGGCATGTTGAAAATAAAGCTGAATTTGAAAATGTCGGTCAATGGAAGAGAGCATGGTACTACCCTATTAACGGAGAAACTATGCATCAAGCAGTACAAAGAGAAAGTAAAGCTGTTAGAGAAAGTGCCGGTATATTAGATGCCTCTACTCTTGGTAAAATTGATATTCAAGGAAGTGATGCTTCTGAATTTTTAAATAGAGTTTATACAAATGCTTGGTCAAAATTAGCCATAGGAAAATGTAGATATGGCCTAATGCTAAACGAGGATGGTATGGTTTATGATGATGGAGTTACAACTAGATTGGGTGAAAATCATTATATCATGACTACAACAACTGGTGGTGCAGCAAATGTTTTAGGTAAACTTGAAGATTATCTTCAAACAGAATGGCCTGAACTTGATGTTTACTTAACCTCTGTAACAGATCATTACGCTACAGCCAGTTTATGTGGACCTAACAGTAAAAAAATACTTAAAAAAATAATTCCTGATTTAGATTTATCAGATGAAAATTTTCCTCATATGTCTTTTAAAGAAGCGAATATCGGAAATATCCAATGCAGAATAATGAGAATTAGTTTTACTGGAGAACACAGCTACGAAATAAATGTTCAAGCAAGTTATGGAAAAGATTTATGGGAAAAGTGCATGGAAGCAGGTCAAGAGTTTAACATTACTCCTTATGGAACTGAAACAATGCACTTATTAAGAGCAGAAAAAGGTTTCATCATTGTAGGTCAAGATACTGACGGAACAATGACTCCTATCGATCTTCAAATGGATTGGATAGTAAGCAAAAAGAAATACGATTTCATAGGCAAAAGATCTCTTTATAGATCTGATACAATGAGAGAAGATAGAAAGCAATTAGTAGGTTTATTAACTGATGATCCAAATATTGTTTTAGAAGAAGGAGCACAAATAGTTTCTGAGTTAAATCAAAGTCCGGTTGAAATGCTTGGACATGTAACATCAAGTTATTTCAGTCCCAACTTAAACAAATCAATTGCACTTGCAGTAGTTAGAGGTGGAAAAAATATGATGGGAAAAAAACTTTTTGTGCCCATGGAAAATAAAAATATTAATGTCACTGTTGCAAATCCAGTCTTTTACGATGAGAAAAATGAGAGGTTAAATGCTTAATTATAATTCAGTTATTAAAAATGAAATTAATCAAGGAAGTATTTCTGTAAAAGAAATCTCTCCAGTAATGAAAATTAATTTAAGAGGTAAAAAAAGAGAGTTTTTAACAAATGTTGGTAAAAATCTTAATATGATCTTACCTACAGAAGCAAACACATCAACAACAAGTGATAAATTAACTGCAATATGGCTTAGTCCAGATGAATGGATGATAGTTTCTAATGAGCTTGTAAACAAAGACACTAACAATTACGAACTAAAAGAAATTTTATTTAATAGTATTTCAAAAACCACTTTAGGTGCAGTTGTTGATGTAACAGATCAATTTGTTCAATTGGAAATTAAAGGTGAAAATATCTATGAAATCTTTTCAGCAGGATCTCCCTTTAATTTTAATGAATTTAAAGAAAAAAAAGGTTCAACTACTCAGACAGTTTTAAATCATGTAGATGTAATTCTGCACCATAAAGAAGAAAATGTAGTTAACCTATTTGTTAGGCGATCATTTGCTCAACATTTATGGGATTGGATTGAAGATAGTAGCTCGAGATTATAAAAATAAATAATTAACCATCTAATTTTTTTTAGAATTTCTGTAATCCCATGGCATTTCAAACTTTCCTTGCCATATTCCCTTCTTTTCTTGTTTAGCGAGTATTTCTTCAGGGACATATTTTTTTGAATATTTTCTAAAAGCAACTGCATGACCATTGGAAACTAACCATGCATTTAGATTAATTTTTCTTTTATAGCATTCACCTATAAGTCTTTTGAAGTAGTCGATATCAGAAATATTACAGGTAACTTTTTTATTATTTATTTTCTTAATTAATGCTTCTGTAGATTTTTGACCACAAGAATAATCTTCATAAAATATAAACATAAAAATTGTTAAATAAGGTCTTTTACATTTTTGTTTTTTTTCAGGTGCATCTATTCCATCAAGTCTTATTTTAAAAGTATCTATTTTTATTGTGTCCCCATCTGTAACTTTAGCATAACCTGTAACAGATGTGATTTCTGATGATTTAACATCCTGATAAGTTAGAAAGAAAAATATTAAACATATTATAAATAATAATATTGCTTTCCTTTTTGTAAAAAACATATTTAAAAGATATTAAACATTAGCTAATTGATGTTTAATATAATATTTAACATAAAATAGTAATATCAATGATATCAACCATTGAAAGATAGCCCAAATATAAAAAAAAGTTTTAAAATCTGCATTAATAGATCTGGCTATATAAAATGATAATATTGGAACAACAACATTTCTTACAATATTATTTAACATGGCCTTCTCAGATTTTTTTAAAGCCATAAAAAATCCATTGGATAGAAAAAATATTGGATAAGCAGGTAAAATAAATGCTGAAATCTTAAGGTACATGGAGCCATGCATAATGACTTCAGGATTAGATGAAAAGAATTTTGGAACAATATCTGCACTTATAAAAATTACAATACCTGCAATTAACATTATAAATAGTCCATATTTTATTGATGTAAAATATGATTGCTCAACTCTATCGTAATATTTTGCTCCAATATTTTGAGCTATGATGGATATTATTGCTGTATTTATACCTAGAACAGGCAATAAAAGAACTTGCTCAATTCTTGTGGCGGATCCATACCCTGCTACAGCGTATTCACCAAATAATCCTACATAAGTAAATACAATAGTAGCAGCTACTGAATAACCCAATATAGCAATGGTGATTGGCATTGATTGAAAAAAAATATTTTTTAAGAAAAAAAATTTAGCTTTGAAATGATCTAAGGTTATTTGTTTTATTCTTTGGTTATTTAATATTTTTATCAAAATAATTAACAAAGATACAAACTGTGCAATTAAAGTTGCTATTCCAATACCAGTTATTCCTAACGGAGGGATAAATAAAAATCCAAAAATTAAAATTGGATTTAAAATTATATTTAAGAAAAAAGAAAAAATTAAAACATTTCTATAAGTTTTAGTATCCCCTTCAGCATGTAAAAACGAATTTAAAGCTACAACTAAAATGAATATGACTGTACCTAAAAAAATTATATTAATATATTCAAGTCCAAGGGTAGTTACTTTTTTAGATGAATTCATTAATTGGAATATATTTTCACCAAAAGAAAAACCTAAAATTGATACAACTACTGAAATTATAATTGCATAAATGATGACATTTCCAAAATAAATTAAAACGTTTTTTTCATTTTTTTCTCCAATACTGCTTCCTATTAATGATGTTCCAGCTACAGTAACTCCAATAGATGTAGCGATAATCATAAAATATATTGGAAAAGATTTGCTCAAAGCAGATAAGGCTTCAGGAGATATTTTTCCTGCATAAAAAGTGTCAACGATTGTATAAAGTGTTTGAAATAAGGTTCCTATACTTGCTGGTACAGCAAGTTTTCTTACTAGCAACGAAACTTCATCTTTTAATAAATTCATTAATTTAAGATTTGTTAATACTCTTTTTGAAAGATATGTCTTTTTCCAGCTTCTTTAGCAAGATTAATTTGTTTTTGCCTCATTCTAAATCTTGTTTTTTGATGATCTGTTAGATTATCGTGACAATTTGGACATGAAACACCCTCTTCATATTTTTTTGATTTTTTATCCTTAGGAGATATAGGTTTTCTACAACCGCTACACATTGAGTAAGAACCAACTTTTAGACCATGTTTTAGACTAATCCTGTTGTCAAAAACAAAACATTCACCGTTCCATAAACTTTTTTTCTTATTAGTTTTTTTCAGATAATTTAAAATTCCACCATTTAACTGATAAATGTTATTAAAACCTTTTTTCTCTAAATATACAGATGCCTTTTCACAACGAATTCCACCAGTACAAAACATAGCTATAGGTTGATTTTTTTTTAACTTTTTTAGATATTTTGGAAAATCTCTAAAGTTATCAACATCAGGATTGATTGCTCCCTTAAATGTTCCAACATCGTACTCAAATGGTTTTCTCGCATCTATAAGAACGGTTTCCTTTTCTTTAATTAGCTTATTCCATTTGATTGGATCTACATGGCTATCCTTTTTCTTTATTCTTTTATTTAAAATTAAATTCATAGGTACAACTTCATTTTTAATTTTTACTTTAGGTTTGTGAAATGGTTGGAATGAGCTTTTAGAGACATTACTGCTGTTAAATTCTTTAAATTTAAGAGTTCTTTTTAAATTATTAATAGTGAATTTAATGTCTGCAGCTTTACCAGAAATAGTTCCATTTACCCCTTCTTTAGAGATAATTATCGTACCTCTAATTTTTTTCTTTTTTAAAGTTTCAATCAAAACTTTTTGATTTTTCTTCAGATAAGAAATTTTAATAAATTTATAAAAACCAACTACTTCAAGCATTATAATTTTCTACAAACAGTCATTCCATCACCAAGAGGAATTATTAATTTTTCTATCCTTTTATCCTTTGAAATATGATAATTAAATTCTTTTATATTTTTAGTAAATTTATCAGTGTTATTTTCATTAACAACTTCTCCATACCATAAAACATTATCAATGATTATTAGACCATTTTTGTTCAATAATTCTAAAGAACGTTCATAGTATTCAATATAATTCATTTTATCAGCATCAATAAAAACTAAATCAAATTTTTCATTTTTAATTTCATCTAAACTTTCTAAAGCTGGTTTAATTACTGTTTTTATTTTATGTTCTTGATTTGCTTTTTTAAAAAAATCTAATGCAACTTTATTAGTTTCTTCATTTTTATCTAATGCAATTATTTTACCATCTTCTGATAATGCTAAAGCCATAGATAGCGTACTTAATCCTGTAAATGTACCTATCTCCAAAACTTTTTTGATATTTGAAATTTTTATTATTAAATGTAGAAATTGACTTTGTGAAATTGAGATTTGCATTCTTTTGATATCACCAAGAGATGCGTTGTAATCAATTATTTCTTTTTGAACTGGATGTAAATTAAATCCATGACTTAAAATATACTCTTGGAGTTCTTTAGTTATATTTAGGTCTGAACCCATAAATTCTAAAGTTTTTTCTTTAAAATCTCATTAACTAATTGAGGATTTGCTTTTCCACCAGAAACTTTCATTACTTGACCTACAAAGAAACCAAATAATTTAACTTTACCTGACTTGTATTCGTTAGCTTTTTCTCTGTTATCATCAATAACCTTATCTATCAGTGCCTCAAGTGCTTTTGGATCACTCTCTTGTTTTAGACCTTTTTCTTCAACAATTTTCTGAGGATCTTTGTCGCCTTCCATCATTTGTTCGAAAACTGTTTTTGCTATTTTTCCAGAAATTGTTCCATCTTTAATTAAATTGATTAATTTTGATAAATTGCCTGCGCTTATAGGGCTTTCAGTTATTTCTAAATTTTTTTCATTTAAGGCTGCAAATAATTCACCAATTATCCAATTTGTTGCAAGCTTTACATCAGATTTCTTAATTACATTTTCAAAGTAATTTGATGTTTCAATATCAGAAACTAAAATGTTTGCTTCATAAGGTGATAATTTGAATTTTTCTATAAATCTTTTTTTCTTTTCATCTGGTAACTCTGGAATTTCTGATTTTAAATTTTCAATAAAATCATCTGAAACTTCTAATGGCAATAAGTCTGGATCTGGAAAATATCTATAATCATGAGCATCCTCTTTTGATCTCATTGATCTTGTTTCATTTTTTTTAGTATCAAAAAGTCTTGTTTCTTGATCAATCGTTTGACCATCTTCTATTAAATCAACTTGTCTATTAGCTTCATATTCAATTGCCATCTGCATGAATTTTATTGAGTTAACATTTTTTATCTCGCATCTTGTTCCAAACTCTTTTGAACCCTTTTTTCTAACAGATACATTTACATCGGCTCTTAAAGATCCTTCCTGCATGTTTCCATCACAAGTGCCTAAATATCTCATTATAGATCTTAATTTTTTAATATATGCATTGACTTCATCTGGAGATCTTAGGTCAGGTTTACTTACAATTTCCATTAAAGCCACACCTGATCTATTTAAATCTACAAAAGTATTTTTAGGATCTAGATCATGAATGCTTTTACCCGCATCTTGCTCCAAGTGTAATCTTTCTATACCTATCTCTTTTTGACCATCTGGCATATCAAGTATTACTTTACCCTCACCTACAATTGGATCTTTGAATTGTGAGATTTGATACCCCTGAGGTAAGTCAGCGTAAAAATAGTTTTTTCTATCGAAGACAGATCTTTTGTTAATTTTTGCTTTTAGACCAATTCCTGTTTTTATAGCTTGTTTTACACAAAATTCATTTATGACTGGCAACATTCCAGGAAATGCTGCATCAACTAAACTTACTTGAGTATTTGGCTCAGCTCCAAATTTGGTTGCAGATGTGGAGAATAATTTCGATTGCGATGTAACTTGTGCATGAACTTCTAAACCAATGACAACTTCATATTGATTATCATGTCTATTAATTAGATATTCAGATTTGTTTTTACTCACTTAATCCACCAATCAGTAATATTGTTTTTAAAATTAATTTTTTCTTCCATAGCATATGCAATGTTTAAAATATTTTGTTCATCAAAAGCTTTACCAATTATCTGTAATCCTAATGGATACCCTTTAGCATCATGGCCTGCAGGTATAGAAATTCCTGGTAAACCTGCTAAATTTACAGGAACAGTAAAAATGTCGTTTAAATACATTGAAACTGGATCATTTGTTTTTTCACCAATTTTAAAAGCTGAACTTGGGGTGGATGGGGTTAGAATTGCATCTACTTTTTTATAAGCATCATCAAAATCATTTTTAATTAGTTTTCTTACCTTTTGAGCTTTAAGATAATAAGCATCATAATATCCTGAAGATAAAACATAAGTTCCAATCATTATTCTTCTTTGAACTTCGGCACCAAATCCTTCAGATCTTGTTTTTTCATACATATTAATAAGATTTTCCCCTTCTGCTCTAAAACCATATTTAACACCGTCGTATCTAGCTAAATTAGATGAAGCCTCTGCTGGTGCTACTATGTAGTAAGTTGGTAGTGCATAATTAGTGTGGGGTAGAGATATATCTATAATCTCAGCACCGCAATCTTTTGCATATTCAATACCTTTTTTCCAAAGGTCCTCTATTTCCTTAGGCATGTCATCTACTCTATATTCTTTAGGTATTCCTATTTTTTTACCTTTAATATCTTTTGTTAATTCTTTGCTGTATTCGTTCCTTTTAAAGTCTATTGATGTAGAATCTTTTACATCATAAGTACTAATAACTTCCTGTAACAATGCACAATCTTTAACATTTTGCGCCATTGGCCCAGCTTGATCTAGAGATGATGCAAATGCTACAATTCCATATCTAGAGCAACTACCATAAGTTGGTTTTAATCCAACAGTTCCTGTAAAAGAAGCAGGCTGTCTTATAGATCCACCTGTATCTGTTCCAATAGTTATGGGTGTTAATTGAGCTGCTACTGCAGAAGACGATCCACCAGAAGATCCTCCTGGAACTAAATTTTTATCAATTGGGTTTTGTACATTACCAAAAAAACTAGTTTCATTAGATGATCCCATTGCAAATTCATCACAATTTAATTTACCCATTAGGATAGCTCCTTCATTCCAAATGTTTTGTGTGACTGTTGACTCGTAAGTTGGAACAAAGTTATTTAAAATCTTACTACCTGCTGTGGTTCTTAAATCTTTTGTACAAAATAAATCTTTTACTGCCATTGGAATACCAGGTAATTTTAGATCAAGATTAGGTTTTTCATCAAACTTTTTTGCTTTTTCTAGAGCATTTGAATAATCTTCAGTTATATATACATTTAATTCTTTTGATTTTTCTGACCTTTCAACAAATGCTTTAGTAACTTCACTTGAGGAAAGTTTTTTACTTTTTATATTTTCTACCAACTCTGATAATGATTGTTTAGTAATATCTGACATTATTCAATTACCTTTGGTACTACAAAATAATCTTCATTTTCATTAGGAGAATTTTTTATTACTTGTTCTCTTAAGTTTTTACTTTTTACTTCATCTGGTCTTAATTTAAGAGTTGTTTCAGCAACAGAGGTTAATGGTTCAACATTGTCAGTTTTTAATTCGTTAAGTTTTTCAATAAAATCAAAAATTGAATTTAAATCTCCTGCAAGTTTCTCTGCTTTTTTCTCATCTAAAGATATTCTTGATAGTTTAGATATGTGCTTTATTGTTTTAAGATCGATGCTCATATGGTATTTAAATATGTCGCAAACTATCACTTAAGTTTAAAATATACAATATGATCACTATTGAAGAATTTAAAAAAAAACAGTCTGAAACCTCTAGATTAATTGGTTTAGATCTTGGTTCAAAAAGAATCGGTGTATCAATTTGTGACGAAAATCAGTCTGTAGCCACACCCTTTAAAACAATCAATAAAACCAATAATGTTGGTCTAATTAACGAATTAAAAAAAATAATAGAGGAAAATAATATTAAAGGAATTGTCATTGGATATCCAATTAACATGGATGGTTCATTAGGTCCTTCAGCTCAATCAGTAAGTGATGTATCTAAAAATATAGACCAAAATATTGATGTAGATGTTTTCCTGTGGGATGAAAGACTTTCAACAGTTGGTGCATTTAATATATCCAGTCAGCTCGATGTTAATGTTTCTAAGCGTGAAAAAAACATAGATCAAAACGCAGCTGCATTTATTCTCCAGGGGGCTATAGATTATCTAAATAATTAATCCTTGCCATTTAGGGGCTTTATAGCTATAGAGTTAATTTTAATGGCAATTAAAACCAATAAAGCTATTAAAATCTCACAAAAACATTTGTTAGGTATCCAAGATTTATCAGTTAATGATATTAATTATATCCTGGATGAGTCAGAAGCTTTCATAAAATTAAACCAGAGTAAAAATAAAAAAATTGATGTGTTAAGAGGCAAAACACAAATAAACTTATTCTTTGAGCCATCAACTAGAACTCAAAGCTCATTTGAACTTGCTGGAAAAAGACTTGGTGCAGATGTCATGTCAATGAATATGGGTAACTCAGCCATTAAAAAAGGTGAAACTTTGATTGATACGGCCATGACCTTAAATGCAATGCATCCTGATATAATTGTGATCAGACATCAAGACTCCGGTGCTTGTAATCTATTATCTCAAAAAGTTAATTGTGTCGTTTTAAACGCTGGTGATGGTAGACGTGAGCATCCTACTCAAGCATTATTAGATGCATTAACAATTAGAAATCGAAAAAAAAAAATTCAGGGATTAAAAATAGCTATATGTGGAGACATACTTCATTCGAGAGTTGCTAGATCAAATATTTATCTTCTTACAATGTTAGGAGCAGAAGTTAATATAGTTGCACCATCAAATCTTATGCCAAAAGAAATTGAAAAGTTTGGTGTAAACACTTTTACTAATATGAAAAAGGGTCTCGAAGATTGTGATATTGTAATGATGCTTAGATTACAAAACGAAAGAATGACCAGTTCATATCTTTCATCGAATAGAGAATACTATGAATATTATGGATTAACGCCAGATAAACTTGATCATGCAAAGTCAGATGCTTTAATTATGCATCCTGGTCCAATGAATAGAGGAATTGAAATTGATACAAGATTAGCTGACGACATAAACAAGAGTGTAATTAAAGAACAAGTTGAATTAGGTGTTGCTGTAAGAATGGCTTGTTTAAAAATATTTTGTGAGTAAATGAAAAAACAATACTTTATAAATGCAAGCATTATAGATCCTCATAATTCCATAAACGAAAATGGTGGATTAATAATTGGAGAAGACGGAAAGATAGAAGCAATAGGAAAAAAGGTAAATACAAATAATTTACCAACTAGAGAAAAACCTACTGACTTAAAGGGTAGATATATATTTCCTGGTATAGTGGATATGAGAGTTTTTGTAGGCGAGCCAGGATATGAATATAAAGAAAATTTTAGAACTTTGAGTAATGCTGCATTATCTGGTGGTGTTACCTCAGTTGTAACGATGCCTAATACAGACCCAATTATAGATAATGTATCAATTGTAGATTTTTTAAAAAGAAGAGGACGTGATAAGTCTAAAATAAATATTTTTCCTTGCGCTTCATTAACTCAAAACACTGATGGCACCAATATGACTGAATTTGGGTTGCTAGCTAAAAAAGGAATTATTGCTTTTACTGACGGAGTAAAAACAATTCAAAATACTAGACTTATGTCTAGAATTATGAATTCAGCTAAAGATTTGGGATGTCTTATAATGCAACATGCTGAAGATTACGATTTAGCTAAAAATGGAATGATTAATTCCGGCATTATTGCAACAAAACTAGGCTTATCAAGCATACCAGATATTGCTGAAAGAATTATAATTGAAAGAGATCTTACTCTCTTAGAAAAAACCAAATGTCGATATCATATATCTCAACTATCTGCAGGAAAATCTGTAGATATAATTAAGGAGCGTAAACAAAATGTTAAATTTACTTGCGGTGTATCAATAAATAATCTCTCATTAAATGAAAATGATATTGGAGATTTTAGAACATTTTTAAAATTATCACCTCCACTGAGAAGAGAAGAAGATCGAGAAGCTTTAGTTCAAGGATTAAAAGATAAAACTATTGATGTAATTGTTTCTGACCATAAGCCTGAAGATGAAGAATCAAAAAGATTAACTTTTGCACAAGCTGCAACAGGTGCATCTGGTATTGAAACATTGTTATCTTTAAGTTTAGAATTATTTCATAATGGATCTGTAAAACTTGAAACTATCATTCAAGCATTAACATCCAACCCAGCAAAAATATTAAATATTAATAAAGGAAACCTGTCTATTGGAAATGATGCAGATTTTTGTATAGTGGATATCAATAAACCATGGATTGTAAAAAAAGAAAATTTAATCTCTAAATCTAAAAATACTTCAATTGAAGATAAGAAACTTCAAGGAAAAGTAACCAATACATTTGTAAAAGGTATAGAATTATTTAAAATATAAAAATGGAACTTTTTATAATAGGTATAATCTCATACCTAATGGGATCAATTCCTTTTGGATTAATTTTAACTAAAATATTTTTAAAAAAAGATATTAGAGAGATAGGTTCTGGTAATATTGGTGCAACAAATGCTTTAAGAACTGGTAATAAACTAATTGGTTATTCGACACTAATACTTGATGTATTAAAAGCAGTAATACCTGTTTTATACGTAAAAATTAATTTCCCTGATGCAGTATATATATCAGCTTTATGTGCTTTTATAGGTCATGTGTTTCCTGTTTGGTTAAAATTTAATGGTGGCAAAGGTGTAGCTACATATGTTGGAATACTTTTTTCTTTAAATATTATTTTTGGTTTAGTGTTTGGTCTTTGTTGGTTAATAATTTTTTTTATTTCTAAATATTCATCTTTAGCTTCATTAATAGGATCGCTTTCTATACCTGTTTATATTTTAATTATTGAAGGTTCAGAAAATGTATTTTTTTACATAATAATGTTTATTTTAATATTTTTTACCCACAGAGAAAATATTAAACGCTTGAAAAATAAAGAAGAAACTAAGACAAAAATTTATTAATTTGACTATCAAACTCTTTTGAGTAGTTTGTTATTTTATGAATCTAGTCATAGTTGAAAGCCCTGCTAAAGCGAAAACAATTAATAAATATTTAGGTGATAACTATACCGTTTTAGCTAGCTATGGTCATATTAGAGATCTTCCCTCAAAAAATGGATCCGTTGATCCTGATCAAAATTTCAAAATGGAATGGGAAGTTGATAGCTTTTCAAAAAAATATTTGAAACAAATTACTGATGCTGCAAAAGATTCTTCAAAAATAATTCTTGCTACAGACCCAGATCGTGAGGGTGAAGCAATAGCATGGCATGTAAAAGAATATTTAGATGAAAAAAAACTTTTAAAAGACAAAGAAATTGAACGTGTGGTATTTAATGAAATAACAAAAAAAGCCGTGACACATGGTATTGAAAATCCAAGACAGATAGAGCCCTTATTAGTCGATGCATACATGGCTAGAAGAGCATTAGATTATTTGGTGGGATTTAATATATCACCAATACTGTGGACTAAATTACCTGGTTCAAAATCTGCTGGTAGAGTTCAATCTGTTGCACTGAAATTGATTACTGAAAGAGAACATGAAATTGAATTATTCAAGCCTGAAGAATTTTGGACTTTAAGTATTAATTTTCAGGATAAAAACAAAAGTAAGATTACAGCAAGTATTTCTCAACTTGATGGAGAAAAAATTGAAAAATTTTCATTTAAAAATAAAGATGAAATTGAAAAGGCAATTTACAATATTAAGACTAAAAAATTTAACATAACTGATATATCCTCTAAAATTGTAAGTAGAAATCCCTCAGGGCCATTTACTACTTCAACACTTCAGCAAGTTGCTTCTAGTAGATTGGGTTTTGGTGCATCAAGAACAATGCAAATAGCGCAAAAACTTTACCAAGGAATAGAAATTGAGGGAGATACAGTTGGGTTAATTACTTATATGAGAACAGATGGAACTAATTTATCAGCCGATGCTGTCTCTGATTTTAGAAATTTTATTAAAAAAGAATATGGAAACGAATATTTGCCAGAAAATCCAAATAATTACTCAGGAAAAAAAGCAAAAAATGCTCAGGAAGCTCATGAAGCAATAAGACCAACTGATATTAATAGAAATCCAGACTCTGTTAAAAAGTATTTAAGTTCTGACCAACAAAAATTATATTCTTTAATTTGGTCTAGAGCTCTATCGTCTCAAATGGAAACAGCCAAATTTGATAGAAATACAATAACGATTGAATCTGAAGACAGTAAAACTATATGTAAATCAAGCGGATCTGTTTTGAAATTTGATGGATTTTTAAAAGTTTATTCAAATCAAAGTAAAGATGATGATGAACAAATTTTACCTGAGATGTCAAAAGGACCAATTAATATAGAAGCTCTTATTGATGAACAACATTTCACTCAACCTCCTCCACGCTACTCAGAGGCAAGTTTGGTTAAAAAATTAGAAGAATTAGGAATTGGTAGACCCTCAACCTATGCAAGTATAATTTCAACAATAGCAAATAGAGGTTATGCAGAAATAGTTAATAAAAGATTTTTTCCAACTGACAGAGGTAAATTAATTTCTGCATTTTTAGAAAAACTATTTTCAAAGTATGTGGATTATAATTTTACAGCAGGACTAGAAGATCAACTAGATGATATTACCTCAGGTAAAGAAAGCTGGTTAAAAGTCCTAGAATTGTTTTGGAAAGATTTTAATAGCAATGTTTCAGAGGTAAAAGAAAAAAGAACCAGAGAAGTTTTGGATCTGTTAAACGAGAGTTTAGGAGCATTGATATTTGACACTGATAAAGAAGGGAAGATAGTTAGAAAATGCCAATTATGTGACACAGGTTCCCTTAGTTTAAAAAATAGTTTTAGAGGAGGTGCTTTTATTGGGTGCTCAAACTATCCAGAATGTAAATTTACAAGACCATTATCGAAAGCTAAAGCTGCTGCTCAGTCACAATTAGTAGAACCAAAATTTCTTGGAAAACACGAAAATGGAAATGATATTTTTCTAAAAAATGGAAGATTTGGTCCTTATCTTCAGTATGAGAAGGTTATTGACGAGAGTATTGAAGAAGAAAAAACCAAAAAAAGAAAAAAAACTAAAAAAAAGAAGCCTGAGGTAAATGAACTATTGAAAAATGTATCTATTCCAAAAGGCATTGAGTTAGAAAGTATTGATATAGATAAAGCAAAATTTCTATGTTCGTTACCTAAATCATTGGGTGTTAATCCAGAAAATCAAAAAGAAATCACTTTAAATACAGGTAGATTTGGTCCTTATTTAAAATGTGAGAGGAAGTCAGCAAGAATAGAAAACATCGATGAAATTTTTTCAATAGGGCTAAATAGAGCAATTACTCTTATAGCTGAAGCAAAACCAGGAAGAATGTCATCATCAATTATTAAAGATTTAGGTGAACATCCTGAAGATAAAAAACCTGTAAGAGTTATGAAAGGACAGTATGGTCCGTACATAAAATATAAATCACTAAATGCAACGATTCCAGAGGAAAAAGATCCAACTGAATTAACAATGGAGGAAGCTTTAATTCTAATTGAGAAAAGAAAAGAATACGATAAGATGAAAAAATCTAAAAAAACAAAAAAAAAATGAAAAAATTATTTATAATATTTGTATTTATTTTAATTACTTCAAGCAATGGATTTTCAGCTGAAAAAAAATGCCAAGGAATGAAAAAATTATCTAAAGAGTTTTTGGCGTGTAAAACTAAATCAATAAAAGATGGAACTATAAATAAGTCAAAAAAAATTACTGGCGGTGTTAAAAATATTGGTGGTAAACTTATCAAACCTTTTAAGAAAAAAAATTAAAATCATGACATTTGAGAAAAAAATTAAAGAATTAGGTATAGAATTACCTGAAGCAAAAGCTCCAGTAGGATCTTACCTGGCAACAAAAATTGTTGGAAAGCTTCTGTTTATATCTGGTCAAATTTCAATTTCTGATAATGGTAATTTAATCAAAGGAAAAATAGGCAAAGACTTAAATACTGATGAAGGCTATCAGGCGGCAAAAAGATGTGGATTAAGTATTGTTTCGCAAGCCAAAGAAGCTTGCAATGGTGACCTTTCAAAAATAAAATCTTGTGTAAAATTAACAGGATTTGTTAATTCAACAAATGAATTTACAGATCAACCAAAAGTTATAAATGGAGCTTCGGACTTAATCGCCTCAATATTTGGTGATACTGGAATGCATACCAGAGCAGCAGTGAGTACAAATAGCCTACCCCTAGGTGTATCGGTTGAAGTTGATGCAATTTTTGAATTAAATTAATTTATCTACCTATACCAAAATATTTCAAACCCAGTTTTTTAATTTTACTTGGTGAAAATATATTTCTCATATCATAAATGATAAATTTTTTATTTTTAGAATATTTTTTAAAGTTAATTGACTTAAAATCATTCCAATCGGTATGAAGAATTACAACATCTGAATTATTTATTGACTCTTTAATAGTCTTAGAAAATTCAACGTTTTTAAGTTTATCAAATTCTCTTTTTGAACCTGTTGGGTCATAATATTTAATTTTTGCACCTTTTTTAGAGAGATATGGAATTAGTTTTAAACTTGATGAATCTCGCATATCATCAGTATTTGCTTTAAAGGTCACCCCTAGGAATGAAATTGTTTTATTGTTAATTTTATTTTTTAGTATCAAGTTTAGTCTTTTAGCTAATAAATCTGATCTAGTTTTATTTGATTTAATTACACTTTTAATTACTGAAAGATTTGTTTTAAATTTATCTGCTGTGGATACAATTGCTTTTGTATCTTTTGGAAAACAAGAGCCCCCATAAGCAGGTCCAGCTCTCAAAAAACGACTACCAATTCTTTTATCGAGACCTACACCTATTGAGATATCCTCTACATCAATTCCAATTTTTTCACATAAATTTGCAATTTCATTTATAAATGTGATTTTTGTTGCTAGAAAAGCATTTGATGCATATTTAATCAATTCAGCAGCACTCCTCTTTGTCGATTGAAATTTTGCACCTTTTGACACAAGAGGTGCATATAAATTTTTTAATATACTCGTAGATTTTTCGTCATTTGATCCAACAACAATTCTATCAGGATAAATAAAATCTCTTATCGCTTCCCCTTCCCTCAAAAACTCAGGATTAGACACCACAGTAAAATTTTTTTTATTCACTTTTTTTGCTATAATTTTTTCTATTTCATCGCCTGTGGTAACAGGAACAGTCGACTTGTTTACTATAACTTTAAATTTATTAATTGATTTAGATATTTCTCTACCAACGGTGTAAACTTGAGAAAGGTCTGCTTTATTACTATATTTTTTGGTAGGAGTTCCAACACATATAAACACAATATCTGATTTTTTTACAGAGTCTATTAAATCTGTTGAAAAGTTTAATCTTTTATTTTTGTAGTTTTTTAAAACTAATTCTTCTAAACCGGGTTCATAAATTGAGATAATGCCTTTTTTTAAATTATTAATTTTAATTAAATCTTTATCTACACAAATAACATCATTACCTAAATCTGAAAAACATGCTCCACTAACTAAACCAACATAACCTGTACCTATCATGCACAATTTCATAACTTACCTATTTCTTTTGAAGAGTTGATATAACCGTTCATAGTACCGCAATCTAGGTACTTACCTTCAAAATTATGAGCTATAAATTTTTCTTTATCATTTATTAGCAACTGTATTGCATCGGTAATATGGATCTCACTTCCTTTAGCAGGTTTGAGAGATTTAATTTTTTTAAAAATTGTACGTGGCAGTATATATCTTCCAATAACAGCATTATTAGATGGAGCTTTTTTTATAGATGGTTTTTCAACAACACCATCAATAATATAATCTCTCTTATTTAATTTTTTATCAATTTTATATATTCCCCATCTTGAAACATTATTTTTTTTTACTTTCATGGATGCCATAACTGATGCTTGATATTTCTTATGAATCTTAATCATTGACTTTGAGCAATTTTTTTTAATTATTAAATCGTCTGGTAATAACATTAAAAAATATTTATTTTTAATATATTTTTGAGTTTTAAGAACAGCATCACCTGTACCCTTTGGAATATTTTGAAATACAAACTTAATTTTATTTTTATATTTTAGTATCTTCTTGTACTCATTTATTATTCTAGGATCTTTCTTTTTCTTAAAAATACTTTTATAAAATTGATCACTATAAAAATATTTTTTTATCATTAATTTTTTAATAGAAATAATAAATACAATCTCTTTAATACCTGCTTCAATGCATTCATCAAGAATATATTCAATTCCAGGTCTTCCATTAATGGGCAGAAGTTCTTTAGCAAAAACACTTGTTAAAGGTAGTAACCTCGTTCCAAGTCCAGCCAAAGGAATAATTGCTTGTTTAATCATTTAAATGTTTTACTTATTAAATATTTTAATACAAATGAAAATTTTATTAAACAATACATCATTATTTAAATCATTAAGGCCATTTAATGACCTAGGTTTTGTTCCTACTATGGGTGGAATACACAAAGGTCATTTATCACTAATAAATAAATCAAATAAACTTTGTGAAAAAACAATTGTAAGTATTTTTGTTAATCCAAAACAATTTAATAATAAAAAAGATTTAAAAACCTATCCACGAAATATAAAAAATGATTTGAAAATTCTTAAAAAAAGTAAAAAAGTTGATTTTGTTTATCTTCCAAAATTTAACGACATATACAATGATAAAAAAAAATCAAAAATTAAACTGCTTAAAAAAGATAAAATTTTATGTGCTAAATTCAGAAAGGGTCATTTTGAAGGAGTTTTAGATGTGATGAATAAATTAACTAAAATTGTAAATCCTGGGAAGATATTTATGGGAGAAAAAGATTTTCAACAATTATATTTAGTTAAAAAACTATTGGAAAAAAAATATAAAACAAAAGTTATTCCTTGCAAAACAATTCGTGATAGAAATAAAGTGGCACTGTCATCAAGAAACTTTCTTTTAAATAAAATTTCTTTAGCAATAGCAGCAAATATACATAAAAAATTAACAAATATTAAAAAAAATATTAACAATAAAAAAAATATTTCAGACTTTTTGAGGCTTCAAAAAAAAAGAATAAAAAATAATTATAAAATTAAGATAGATTACTTGGAGTTAAGAAATAAAAAGAATTTAAAACTCTCAAATACAATAAATAATTCAAGATTATTTATTGCTTATTATTTAAATAACGTCAGATTAATTGATAATCTTTAATTTATAAAAAGTAAGCACCAACTCCTAAAAAAGACACAAATCCGATTACATCTGTGATAGTTGTTACAAAAACACTTGAAGCAATTGCCGGATCAATATTTATCTTTTTTAAAGTAAAAGGAACTAATATACCAAACAATCCAGCTATGATCATTGTTAGTACCATTGATATTGCTATGATCAATGAAAGGATACTATCTTGAAACCATATCTGAACAATGAAAGCACTTATTGCTGCAAAAATAATTCCATTTAAAATACCAATAGAAAATTCTTTAAATACATTTGATGTGAAATTATTTTGCGTTAAGTCATTTGTGGCAATTGTTCTAACTGTTACAGCCAAAGTTTGCATTCCAGCATTTCCACCCATTGAAGCTACAATAGGCATTAAGAAAGCTAAAACTACCATTTGTTCAATTGTTGCTCCAAATAAACTAATGCACCATGTAGCTAGAAAGGCAGTAAATAAATTGAGTAAAAGCCAATTGAATCTTCTCTTTGTTTTTTTAACAACTCCATCAGTAATTTCTTCATCTCCTACTCCTGCTAGTCTTAAAGCATCTTCCTCAGCCTCTTCTTTCAAAACTGTCAAAACATCATCGTTCATAATCATTCCAACTAATTTATTGTTTTTGTCTACAACAGCAGCTGAATTTAAATTATAATTTTCAAATAAGTTAGCAACTTCCTCTTTATCCATTTCAACAGGAATTAATAATTGCGACTCCGACATAATTGTTGCCATTTTTGTATCACGTGGCGTTGTTAAAACTTTAGATGAAGGAACAGTGCCTATTGGTTTAAAATCTTCATTAACAATAAAAATTTCTAAAAACTCCTCTGGTAAATCTTTGTTTTCTCTTAAATAGTCAATTGTTTGACCTACAGACCAATTACTTGGTATTGCAGTGAATTCACGCTGCATAAGTCTAGCAGCAGTGTCCTCTGGATAGCTTAAGCTTTCTAGTAGAGCAAATCTATCCTTTGGTGGTAAAGAGCTAAGAATTACATTTTTATCCTCTTCAGGAACATTTTCTAATATAGATATAGCATCGTCCGATTCTAAACCTTTTAGAATACTTACTATAGATTCTGAAGATAAATAGGTAATAATTTCAGACTGAATAGATTCATTTAATTCAACAAAAACCTCTGGATCAATTTTGAAATTATTTAATTTAATTAAACTTTCTCTATCACCATCGCTAAGGTGTTCGATAATATCTGCTGCATCTGCAGGGTGCATTTCATTAAAAGAATTGGTAATAAATTGAGCGTCATTGTTAGCTATTTTGCTAGTAACAACTCTTATATACTCTTTATTAAATTCAAAATTTACTTTTTTATCTTTAGTTTTTTTAGTTAAAGACATAAATCTACCTATAATTTAGATTTGCACTATTAATACATAATAAAGATAATACAAATTATAAATGAACATAGAGATCAAAAAGTCAATAAAACCAGTAAATTATTCTGATGCTATTAATGTATTAGAGTCCAGGCTAAAGGGTTTATATGAAAATAATGAGCAAGAATTAATTTGGACTTTGGAGCATAATGAGATTTTTACAGCAGGAACTTCCTATAAAGAAAATGAGATTATAGATAAATCTATTAAAATATTAGAAACAAATAGAGGTGGTAAAATTACTTACCATGGGCCAGGTCAATTAATTTGTTATTTTGTTTTAGATTTAAGAAAAAAAAAAGATATCAGAAAATTTATAACAATTATTGAAAAAACAATAATTCAAAGTTTAAAATTTTATAAAATAGAAACTTTTCCAGATAAAGATAATATCGGAATATGGCATAAATCTAATAATGAAGTTAAAAAAATTGCTGCAATAGGTATCAGGGTTAGCAAATGGATTGCCTATCATGGTTTTGCAATAAATATAAATAATGATCTGGAAAATTATAAAAAAATTATACCATGTGGTATTTCGGATAAAGGAGTAAACAATTTAAAAAATATTATTGATCAGGATTACTCAAATCTAAGTGATAAATTAATTAAAAATTTTATTACAAATTTAAAAATCTAAGTCTTTTTGATTTTAAAAGTTTTTTAAAATAATCAGGTAACAATGCAGAATAAGTATGTTTTATCTCTTTAATTTTAAATTTAATTTGATATGAGTGTAGCATTAAATTTTTATTAATTCCTTTGTTCGAATTTGATAATTTATATTTTGTATCTCCAAATATAGGATTTCCAATTGCATATAATTGTTTTCTTAACTGATGTTTTCGTCCAGTAATAGGTTTTAACTCTAGTAAACTTGCTTCAGAATTTTTATCAATAACTTTAAAAATTGTTTTTGCTTTTTCGATTATTTTTTTATCACCATCGTACCTAATTAAATCATCATCCCATATACCAGATTTTATATTAATTTCCCCTTGACATATGGCTAGATAGGTTTTGTGCACTTTTCTTAGTCTAAATAAAGAAGTAAGCAATTGGGCGCTCTCTCTGTTTTTAGCCATAATAAAAACTCCAGAAGTATCTTTATCTAATCTATGAACAGAATATGGTTTTGTTCCTTTAAAGATTTCACTTTTAGCAAAAATATCAACTAGATTTTTTTTTGATTTAGTGCCACCTTGCACAGATATGCCAGATGCTTTGTTTAAAACAACAAAATTGTCATTGTTGTCAATAATTTGATCTTCATTTGATTTTATAATTTCTTTTGATGGAAAAAACTTAATCTTTTTTTGCTGAATTTTTTCTTTAAATTCGATATTAAATATATTTACCTCATCTTTCGTTTTTACTTTAAAAGAGCTTTTAACTTTCTTTCTATTGAGCTTAATTTTTCCAGTTCTTAAATATTTTTCAACAAGTCCTTGTGGAATTTTTCCAATTTTAAATCTTAACCATCTGTCCAAACGCATATCATTACACGTTGAATCAACGATGTAAGATTTTTTCATGATTTAAGATTTAAGCTGTAGCTTGTTTTTTCTCTTCTGTTTTAGGAGCTTCTTTAATTGTATCTTTTTTAGGTTTATCAACTCTCTTAGCTTCTAAATCCCTATCAACAAATTCAATTATTGCCATAGGCGCATTATCTCCATATCTAAATCCAGCCTTAATTATTCTTGTGTAGCCACCTTTCCTATTCTGGTATCTTTTAGAAAGTGTTTTTTTAACTTTATTAGCTGATTTAATATCCTGTAGTTTAGAAACAAGTATTTTTGTTGTTTGAAGAGTTTCTTTTTTTCCTAAAGTTATAATTTTATCTGCTTGTGGTTTTAGAAATTTAGCTTTTGGCAAAGTAGTTTTAATCTGCTCATACTTAATTAAAGAATTAAGCATATTCTTAAGTAAAGCTTTTCTATGCTCAGAGGTTCTATTTAACTTCTTGTTAGCAAAACCATGTCTCATTAAATTGCCTCCTCCAATTTCTTAGACATTTCTGCAATATTGTCAGGTGGCCAATTTGGTATTTCCATTCCTAAATATAAGGACATTCCTGTTAAAACTTCCTTAATTTCATTTAGTGATTTTCTTCCAAAATTAGGTGTTCTCAACATTTCACCTTCAGATTTTTGAACTAAGTCACCAATATAAATAATATTATCATTTTTTAAGCAGTTCATTGATCTAACAGACAATTCTAGCTCATCTACTTTTCTTAATAAATTTTTGTTAAACTCAGGTTCTGTTGAAACTTCTTTAACTGGGGCTTCTACAGGCTCATCAAAATTAATAAACATTTTTAGTTGATCTTGAAAAATTCTAGCTGAATAAGCTACAGCATCTTCAGCAGAAATTGAGCCATTAGTTTCAACTTCCATGATTAGTTTATCATAATCTAATGCTTTACCTTCTCTAGCTGTACTAACTGAATATGATACTTTTTTAACTGGGCTATAAAGTGAGTCTATAGCAATTAAACCTAAAGGTGGTTCTTCAGGTTTATTCAATTCTGCAGGAACATACCCTTTTCCTGTATTAACATTCATCTCCATGTGAAAACTAGTATTTTCATCTAGGTTGCAAATAACTAAATCTGGATTTAAAATTTCTACATCAGTAACTTGAGCTATATCTGATGCCTTTATTTCACCTGGTCCTTTTGCGTCTAAAATTAATTTTTTTGTACCCTCGGAATTACTCTTTAGTGCTAAAGATTTTACATTTAAAACAATATCAGTAACATCTTCTCTAACACCTTTTATTGAGGTGAACTCATGTAAAACACCATCAATTTGAATAGACGTTACAGCCGCACCTCTTATTGATGATAATAAAATTCTTCTTAAGGAGTTACCCAGAGTTAATCCATAGCCTTTTTCAAGTGGCTCGGCTACTATCTTTGCATGAGTTAAGTCATCACTTATCTGAACATCCAATTTAGATGGTTTAATTAATGACTTCCAATTTTTTATATTAACATTTTCGACTTCCATTAAACTCTCCTTTTCTTTGGTGGTCTAGTGCCATTGTGAGGCATAGGTGTAGTGTCTTTAATTGACAAAATTTTGAACCCTCTAGCTTGTAATGCCCTTAAAGCTGTTTCTCTTCCTGAGCCAGGTCCTTTTACTTCTACAGACAATGTTTTCATTCCATATTCTAAAGCCTTAGAAGCAGCTGAATCTGCTGCTATCTGTGCCGCATAAGGTGTGGATTTTCTTGATCCTTTAAAACCTTTTTGTCCAGCTGATGCCCATGAAATTACATTTCCATTTGTATCAGCAATAGAGATAATAGTATTATTAAATGTTGATTGCACATACGCAATTCCATTTAAAATATTTTTCTTAACTTTCTTTTTTTTTGAATATGAACTCTTTGCACTTTTTTTCGAGGATTTTTCAACCTTTTGATCTTTATTATCAACTTTATCAGCTTTAGCCATATCTATTTTTTAGTTGGTGTTAATTTTTTTCCAGCAATCGCTATTGCTTTACCTTTTCTTGTTCTTGCGTTACATCTGGTTCTTTGTCCTCTAACTGGTAATTTTTTTCTGTGTCGTGTTCCTCTATAACAAGCTAAATCAATTAATCTTTTAATACTTAACGAATAATCCCTTCTTAAATCACCTTCAACTTTAAAGTTTTGATCGATGTATTCTCTTATTTTTAAAATTTCGTCATCTGTTAATTCATTTACTCTTTTGGCTCTTGGAATTTCTAAAGATGAACAAATCTGCCGAGAAAATTTATCACCTATTCCATAAATATAAGTCAAACCTATATGAACAAGTTTATTCTGTGGAATGTTTATACCTGCGATACGAGCCATAATTTTGTGATAAATTGTGCCTTTTATATAAGAAGATTAGTCAAAGTCAACGTCTTAAACATTTATAAAAGTGTCGATTTTCCTTGTTATTTCATCAATTTCTAAACTTCCATCTATCTCCTTAAAGTTTGGATTCTCTGAATAGAAATTTAAAACTGGCTGGGTTGTTTTCATATATGTATCGTACCTTTTTAGTATAGTGCTTGATTTATCATCTGACCTATTTTCTATAATTTTTCTCTTTTCAATTCTTTTAATAATTGTCTCTTTATCAACATTAAGAAATAATATTAAACTTATTTTTTGATTTGAAGTTTCAAGTAATGAATTTAGGTTTTTAGCCTGACTCAAAGATCTTGGATATCCATCAAAAATTAACTTATTTTTTTTCTGAGGATCAGAAACTAAATTTTCAATAAGTTTATTTACTATTTCATCTGATACATATTTTCCATCGTTCATATCGTTAATAATAGCTTTTCCGATATTTGAGTCTTTTTTAATTTCTTCTCTTAAAAGATCACCGGTAGAAATTTGAAATGCGTTTAGTTTATTTACAAGATATTTAGACTGAGTACCTTTTCCAGCACCAGGTGGTCCAAATAATATAATATTCACTTACTTACCAAATTTAGTTTTTTTAATTAGCTGTTCATATTGAGAACTCATCAATCTTGTTTGAATTTGAGTTACTGTATCAATTGCCACTACAACAACAATTAAAATAGACGCACCGCCTAAATAAAATGGTATTGGGTAATTTGCAATTAAAAATTCAGGCATTAAACAAACTAGAGTTAAATATAATGCTCCAATTGTAGTTAACTTTGTTGATATGTTTTGAATATATAAAGCAGTACTTTCTCCTGGTCTAATTCCAGGCACAAAACCTCCATACTTTCTAAGATTCTCAGCTGTTTCTGTGGGGTTAAAAGTTATAGAAGTATAGAAGAAAGTAAAAAATATTATACCTGATGCATATAGCAACATGTAAAGTGGCTGTCCTTGTGTGAAATATGAACTTAAGTTTAAAAATGTTTCATTGTTAGAAAATGAAAAATTTGAAAATGTTACTGGTAATAATAAAAGCGCTGAAGCAAAAATAGCTGGTATTACTCCAGCCTGGTTAATCTTTAAAGGTAAATGAGATGACTCTCCACCATACATTTTATTTCCCATTTGTCTTTTAGGGTAATTAATAAGAATTTTTCTTAATGCTCTTTCCATGAAAACCACAAATAGAATTGTTAATATCAATAAAACAAAGATTGCTAAAATCATAAATGTTGAGACAGCACCAGTTCTACCTAATTCAAAAGTTGTAACCAAAGCTCTTGGTATTTCGGCAACAATACCAGCAAATATTATTAAAGATATACCATTACCAATACCTCTTTGTGTAATCTGTTCACCTAACCACATTAAAAATATTGTTCCTGCTACAATAGTTGTTACAGTTGTTATTTTAAAAAATGCTCCTGGATTAATTACTAAATCAGCAGATGACTCTAATCCAACAGATAATCCGTATCCTTGAATTGTTGCCAGTAACACTGTTCCATATCTAGTAATTTGTGTAATTTTAGCTCTTCCAGTTTCCCCTTGAGCTTTTAAATTTTTAAAATAATCAGAAACACCTGTTAAAAGCTGAACAATAATGGCAGATGAGATATAAGGCATTATTCCTAATGCAAATATAGCCATTCTACTAACCGCACCTCCAGCAAAAACATTAAACATGCCAAGTAAACCTTTTTGGTTACCCTCCATCATTATCTTCAATTGTTCAGGATCTATACCTGGTAAAGGTACAAAAGTTCCAAATCGATAAACTGCTAAAATTAAAATAGTAAATATAATTCTATTTCTTAAATCATTTGTTGATGAAGATGCACTCATTTAAACAAACTATTTTTTTAATTGAATAGATCCACCAATTTTTTCTAGTTTTTCTATTGCTGATTTAGAGGCTAGGTCAGCTTCAATATTAATTTTATTTTTTACTTCCCCAGATCCTAAGATTTTTAATTTTTTTGAGTTTTTGTTTATTAATTTAAGTTTTTTTAATAATTCTGAGTTTAATACCTCATTTGGATTGATATTTTTTTTATCTATAAAAGATTGAATTTTATCAAGATTTAAAATTGCAACACTATCTTTTGAAATTGGGTTAAATCCTCTTTTTGGAAGTCTTCTGTATAATGGCATTTGACCACCTTCAAAACTTTTTATAGCTACACCAGATCTTGATTTTTGTCCTTTGACTCCTCTACCTGATGTTTTGCCTTTGCCAGAACCAATTCCTCTGCCAACTCTTAATTTTGATTTATTGATTTTTTCTCTATTGTTTAAAGTAATCATTATCCTCTTTTTTCTACTATTTCAGAAATTTTTTTATTTCTAATTGCTGATATTTGTTTTGGTGAACTTTGTTTCATCAATGCTTTCATTGTAGCTCTAATAACATTATGCGCATTAGAAGTTCCCATAGATTTTGCAACAATATCTTTTACTCCTAAAACTTCACATACAGCTCTAACAGGACCTCCTGCAATAATACCTGTTCCTTTAGAAGCAGCTCTTAAAACTATTCTTCCGGATCCATCTTTTGCCTTAACATCATGATGTATCGTTCTACCTTCTCTTAACGGTATATGAGTAAGTTTTCTTCTTGCCATCTCATTGGCTTTTTTAATAGCATCAGGTACCTGTTTAGCTTTTGCGTGAGCTACACCAATTTTACCTGCTTGATTACCAACAACTACAAGAGCTGAAAATCCAAATCTTCTTCCACCTTTAACAACTTTAGTAATTCGGTTTATGTGAACTAATTTTTCTAATATATCGTCAGTTTTTTTATCTTTAAAATTTTCCATAATTAAAATTCCATCCCGTTTTCTCTTAAAGTTTCTGCAAAAACTTTAATTCTACCATGATATTTATATGACCCTCTATCAAAGTAAATTTTAGTAATTTTTTTCTCTTGAGCTTTTTTAGCTAATTTTTGAGCAACTAATTTAGAAAGCTGAGTTTTATTAACTTTATCACCTGATTTAAGATCTTTTTCTATAGATGAGGCTGATAGCAAAGTTATTTTTTTTGTATCATCTATTATTTGAGCTGAAATATTTTTTGATGATCTTGAAATACTTAATCTAAATCTATCTTTTGAAGCAACTCTTTTAACTTTGTTGCTAACTCTAAATCTTTTTCTGATATTAGTGTTTAGTTTCATTACTTTTTCTTTCCTTCTTTTTTAAGAACATACTGTCCTTTTTCTCGAACACCTTTTCCTTTATATGGTTCAATTTTTCTTAACGTTTTGATTTTAGATGCAACTTCACCTACTAATTGTTTGTCAGACCCTGTGATTTTTAATGTTGTTTGTTTTTCAACAGAAATTTTAATACCATCTGGTATGTCAAAATTGATATCATGACTATAACCCAATTGTAAATTTAACTGATTTCCTTTTAATGCTGCTCTATATCCTACGCCAACTAGTTCTAGGGTTTTTTCATAACCTGTACTTGATCCAATTACAGCGTTATTGATTAAACTTCTATTCATTCCCCAAAGTCTTTTTGAGTTTTGGTCTACTTTTTTTGGTTTAATAGAAATTTCTTTTCCCTCAATTATGTCTAAATTAAATATCTCTAGATCAACATTGATTGATTTTTTACCTAGTGGTCCCTCTATATTTATAATATTACCAGCTAAAGCAACTTTTACTTTTTCAGGGATGGATATGTTTATTTTACCTATTTTAGACATTAAAATACCTTACAAATTATTTCACCGCCAACTTTTTGTTTTCTTGCATCTATATCGGTCATTACTCCTTTTGGAGTTGATATAATAGCAATACCTAAACCGTTATTTATTTTTGGTAAGCTATCAGCAG
Organism: uncultured Pelagibacteraceae bacterium; assembly: GCA_902635665.1. Classification (GTDB taxonomy): domain Bacteria; phylum Pseudomonadota; class Alphaproteobacteria; order Pelagibacterales; family Pelagibacteraceae; genus Pelagibacter. Next base: position 56,694 of record CACPOX010000002.1, on the reverse strand, counting down.
AAGAGAAAATTCTTCTTCCTGGTTTTGATACTCTTTCAAAAGCACTAATTACCGGATTACCAGAATGATATTTAAGTTCTAATGATAGCATTGGTTTTTTTTCTTCAGAACTTACTTTAAAATCTTTTATGAAACCTTCATTTTTAAGTATATCTGCAATTTTTGTTTTAAAATTAGATGAGGGTAATTCTACTTTTTTATGATTTCTAGCTTGAGCGTTCTTCACTCTTGCAATCATATCGCCTATTGGGTCACTTAAACTCATAATTTTCCTTTCTACCAGCTAGATTTAACTAAGCCAGGTATCTTTCCTTGTAATCCTAATTGTCTTAATGCAATTCTTGAAATTTTTAATTTTCTGTAAACACCATGAGGTCTACCAGTAATCTCACATCTATTCATAATTCTAGTTTTAGCTGAATTTCTTGGCAATTTAGATAATTTTTGCTGGGCTTTAAATCTTTCTTCTAATGGTAACTTTTTATCCATTACAATTTTCTTTAATGCTTGTCTTTTCTTATAAAGTTTATCTGAAAGCTTAATTCTTTTTTTATTTTTATTTACAGCGCTTAACTTTGCCATATTTAATTATCTCCTTTTTTAATAAATGGAAAATTCATCTTTTCCAGTAACGCAAAGCTATGATCTTTATTAATAGCTTTAATTACTATTACTATATCTAAGCCTCTAACTTTATCTGCTCTATCAAAGCTTACTTCTGGAAAAATTATATGCTCTTTAATACCAAAGGTATAATTTCCAAATTTATCAAAGCCTTTTAGTGATAAACCTCTAAAATCTTTAATTCTAGGTAATGCAATATTCACTAATCTATCTAAAAATTCATACATTCTATTTTTTCTTAATGTTACTTTTAATCCAGCATTTGATCCTTTTCTTGTTTTAAAATTAGCAACTGATTTTTTAAATTTTGTTATAACTGGTTTTTGTCCAGTAATTTTAGCCATATCCTCTTCACATGATTTTAATATTTTAGAATCTGTAGCATCTAAACCAAGACCCATATTTAAAACAACTTTGTCAATTCTTGGAGTCATATAAATATTTTTGAAACCAAAATGATCCTTAAGCGCAGGCTGAATTTCTTTATTAAATATTTTTTTCAATCTTGGTATCATTATTTTTTAGCCTCTTTTTTCTTAGCAGCTTTTTCATCTATAAGTTTTAAGTTAGAAATATGAATAAAACTTTCTTTTGAAAAAATTCCACCTTTTTTTTCTTTTGTTGTTTTAACGTGTTTTTTAACCATGTTTATTTCTTTAACTTTTGCCCTGTTATTAGCTCTATCAATTTCAATAACTTCACCCTCTTTTTTTTTATCTCTTCCTGCTAAAACTCTTACTTTCAAACCTTTTTTAATCATTATAAAACCTCCGGTGCCAAAGAAATAATTTTCATTTGACCCCTACTTCTTAATTCTCTTGTAACTGGACCAAAAATTCTTGTTCCAACTGGTTCTCCTTTGTCGTCAACTAATACAGCTGCATTATTGTCAAATCTTACTTTAGAACCATCGTTTCTATGTATTCCTTTTTTAACCCTTACAACTACCGCTTTATGAACAGATCCCTTTTTAACTTTTCCTTTAGGTATCGCTTCTTTAACTGCAATTACAATCGTATCACCAATACTGGCGTATCTTCTTTTTGATCCACCTAAAACTTTAATGCATTCAATTCTTTTTGCACCGGTATTGTCAGCAACTTGCAATTCTGTTTGAACACCAATCATTACTTATTACTCTCCATAACTTGAAATTTTTTATTTTTAGAAAACGGTTTACTCTCAATAATTGAAACTTTGTCACCAGTTTTATACTTATTGTTTTCATCGTGAGCGTTATAGTTTTTTCTAACTCTAATTACTTTTTTAAGAACTGGGTGTGAAAATTTACGTTCTACCATAACAGTGACTGTTTTATTTGGTTTGTCGCTTATAACTACACCGGTAAGTATTTTTTTAGGCATTTGCTTTTCCTTTTAAAATCGTTTTTAATCTTGCAATTGTTTTTCTAGTTTCTCCAATTTTAGATGGGTTTGTTACCTGCGAATTCATTTTCTGAAATCTGAAATTAAAAAGATCCTTTTTTAGTTTATTAATGTTCTTCACAATTTCGTCCTTTGATAATTTTTTAATTTCTTGTTTTTTCATTATGCAAATCTCTTAATAGTTTTAGTCTTAATTGGTAATTTTGCTGATGCTTTGTACAAAGCTTCTTTTGCAATTTGTTCGGAAACACCATCAACTTCAAATAATATTCTTCCTGGTTTTACTCTACAAGCAAAGTATTCAGGTGAACCTTTTCCTTTACCCATTCTGACTTCAATTGGTTTTTTTGAAACAGGTATATTTGGAAATATTCTTGTCCAAACTCTTCCTTGTCTTTTCATATGTCTTGTTAAAGCAACTCTAGCAGCCTCTATTTGTTTTCCAGTAACCCTTTCCGGTTGTAAAGCTTTCAATGCGTATGCACCATAATTAATAGTGCTTGCTCTAGTAGCATTACCATGAATCCTACCTTTGTGAGCTTTTCTCCACTTTGTTCTTACTGGCTGAAGCATTATTGTTTACCTTCCTTTGGTGTTACCTTGTTTGTCTCTTGGTTAAATTCTCTAGCAAAAACTTCACCTTTATAAATCCAAACTTTAATTCCAATAATTCCATAAGTTGTAAGAGCTTCTGCCTCAGCATAATCTATGTCAGCTCTCAAAGTATGTGATGGAATACTTCCATCTCTTAACCACTCTGTTCTTGCTATTTCATTTCCACCAAGTCTTCCACTCACAGAAACTTTAATTCCTTTAGCACCTAATCTAATACATGATTGCATTGCTCTTTTCATGGCTCGTCTATAAGAAATTCTTTTAACAAGCTGCTGGGCAATGTTTTCTGCAACAAGATATGCATTTGTCTCAGGTTTTTTTACTTCTTTAATGTTAAGGTTAACTTCATTGGTTGTTAACTTTGAAAGATTGTTTTTAATTTTATCTATATCACTTCCTTTTTTTCCGATAACAAATCCTGGTCTAGAAGTGTAAATTGTAACATAACATTTATTTGATGTTCTTTCGATCATCACCTTAGATACACCAGAATTAATCACATTTTTCTTAATATATTCTCTGATTTTAAAATCTTCGATTAAATAATTTCCAAAGTCTTTTTTCTTAGCATACCATACAGAGTCCCATCCTCTGTTGACACCTAATCTAAAACCTACCGGATTAACTTTTTGCCCCATGTTTCTCCATTTGTTTTGCTTCTGATAAAATTATTGTTACAGTTGACCAAGGTTTTAATATTGGTGCTGCCCTTCCCTTGGCTCTTGGTCTAAATCTTTTCATAACTATTTTTTTTCCACAATAAGCCTCTTTAACAATAAGTTTATCAATATCGTATTGAAAGTTATTTTCAGCATTTGCAATTGCAGAGCTAATAGTTTTTCTAACATCTCTAGTAACCCTCTTTTCAGAAAACTGTAAATCTCTTATAGCAACCTCAGCTTTTTTACCAACAATGCTTCTAAGTATTGGATTTAGCTTTCTAACACTTGATCTAATACCGTTGTTAATAGACTTCACTGTTTTTTCGTTAGTTTTATCAATTTTTTTTTTCTTACTCATAATTATTTCTTCTCTGCTGTTGCAGGTTTCGCCTTCTTGTCAGCTGGTGTATGACCAAAGAATGTTCTTGTTGGTGCAAATTCACCTAGTTTATGTCCAACCATATCTTCTGATACTGTAATTGGTATAAATTTTTTGCCATTATAAATCTGGAAGCTCACTCCTACAAAATCAGGTAAAATTGTAGATTTTCTTGACCAAGTTTTAATAGGAATTTTTTTAGGATCGTCTTTATACTTGTCTACTTTCTTCATCAAACTTTCTTCTACAAACGGTCCTTTCCAAACTGCTCTAGCCATTACTTAGTATCCTTCCTCTTATTTCTTCTCTTTACAATAAATTTATCTGTTCTCTTGTTATCTCGAGTTTTTAAACCTTTAGCAGATTGTCCTGTAGGTGATACTGGATGTCTTCCCCCGGCAGATTTTCCTTCACCACCTCCATGTGGGTGATCAACTGGGTTTTTAACAACACCTCTAGTATGAGGTCTTCTACCCAACCATCTTGATCTACCAGCTTTGCCAATTTTAATATTTTTTTGATCTGGATTACTTAAAATTCCAATTGTAGCTAAAGCTCTTGAATCTATTTTTCTAACTTCACCTGAAGCTAATTTTATTAAACTATAGTTACCATCTAAACCGCTGATAGTAACAGATGAACCAGCTGCTCTAGCGATTTTTCCACCGCCACCTGGCTGTATCTCAACATTATGTATATTGATGCCTACCGGTATATCTTGTAATGGCATACAATTACCTACTTTAATTTCTTTTTTAGAACCACTTTCAACCTTATCTCCAACTTTAATTTTTTGTGGTGCCAAAAAATATGAGTGAGTACTGTCCACAAATTTAACTAACATGATGTAACAAGATCTATTAGGATCATATTCTATTCTTTCAACTGTAGCCTCCATGTCGAATTTTTTTCTATAAAAATCAACATGTCTATACATTTTTTTATGTCCGCCAGCTCTATTAATAGATGTAATGTGACCATTGTTATTTCTACCTTTCATGGCATTTTTAGGTGAAACTAAGGCCTTAAACGGCTTACCTTTCCATAAACCAGTTCTATCAACTAAAATCGTGCCTCTTGTAGATTTTGTATATGGTTTAAATGTTTTTAATGCCATTTATTAAATCCCTGTTGTTAGATCAATGCTTTGACCTTTTTTTAAAGTTATTATTGCTTTTTTGTATCCAGATACTTTTACTTTTCTACCTCTGGTAACTTTTGTTCTGTTTTGTTTATTTATAATGTTTATTTTAGTCACATTAACTTTAAATATTTTTTCGATATTTTTTTTTAAATTTTTTTTATTTGCTCTATTTGGTACCTTAAAAACAATTTTATTCTGTTCAGATAGATTGGTTGATTTCTCAGTGACCACTGGTGAAAGAATTTTATCGTATAAATGAATTTTTTCCATTTTATGAATATCTCTTTTCTAGTTCTTTGACAGAGCTTTCCGTGAAAACCACTTTTTTAAATTTAATAATATCGTATGCACTGAAGTGATTAATATCTGTAACTTTAACATTTGGAATATTTCTTACTGATTTTTCAATTTTTTCTCTCGAAATTTTATCTAAAATTATAAGTGAATTTGTTATTTCAAGTTTATTAATTATTGTGTTCATTTCTTTAGTTTTTTTAATTTCAGAACTAAAATCATTTAAGATTAATAAATTTTTATTATTATTTTTTTCTGTAATTAGTGAAGCTACACTTTGTTTTTTTTCAATTTTATTTAATTTTCTTTTTTTGTAAGCCAATTCACCTTTTGGTCCGTGCGCAATACCGCCACCTACAAATATAGGAGCCTTTCTACTAGCATGTCTTGCTCCACCAGTTCCCTTTTGAGCATATATTTTTGATGTCGGTCCTTTTACTTCATTTTGTTGCTTAGTTTTAGCGTGTCTTCCTTTGTAATTAGCATTGGTTTTATAAAGAACTGCGCTAACAAGCCTATGGTTAATTTTTGCAGAAAAAATCTTATCCAAAACTTCGATGCTTTCTTTTTTTCCGTCTATGCTAATTTTGTCTAATTTCATTATTTTTTCTTTTTCTCAGGTGTTTTTTTGGCTTCTTCTGCAGCTGCTTGTTTTTCACCAATTGTCATTTTACTTATATTTTTTACAGATTTTTTAACCATTACTTCCGAATTTTTTGATCCAGGAATTGATCCTTTTAAATACAGAAGCTCGTTCTCTAAATCAGTTTTTATTATTTCAATATTTAGCATTGTTCTTAACTTGTCACCCATATGACCAGCCATTTTTTTTCCTTTAAAAACTTTTCCTGGGTCTTGGCTATGCCCTGTTGAACCATGTGCTCTATGTGATATTGAAACACCGTGGCTGGCTCTTAAACCACCAAAATTATGTCTTTTCATAGCACCTGCGAAGCCTTTACCAATAGTTTTTGATCTGGTATCTACAAACTTAATATCTTTGAATATTTCTAACCCAAACTCGTTTCCTTCTTTATAAACAGATGTATCGTTTACTCTAAATTCTTTTAATTTTTTCTTAGCTTCAGTGTTTTTTTTAGCAAAAACACCTTTCATTGCTTTTGTTAATTTTGAATTTTTAATTTTTCCGTATCCAAGCTGAATAGCCTTATATCCTCTTTTTTCTTCTTCTATAACCTGGATGACTCTAGCTTTTTCAACCTTAAGTACAGTTACAGGAACTAATTGACCAGATTTATAAAACTCTCTAGTCATACCAATTTTTTTTCCTAATAAAGCTATATCGCTCATAATTATATTTTTATCTCCACATCTACTCCAGAAGCTAAATCAAGTTTCATCAAAGCTTCAACTGTTTGAGGTGTTGGTTCAATTATATCAATTAAACGTTTGTGTGTTCTTGACTCAAATTGCTCTCTACTTTTTTTATCAATGTGAGGTGATCTTAAAACTGTGTATCTTTCAATTCTTGTTGGTAAGGGAATTGGTCCTTTAATTGTGGCTCCAGTTCTTTTTACTGTATTCACGATTTCTTCAGTAGACGCATCTAAAACTTTATTATCGTATGCTCTTAATTTAATTCTAATATTTTGTTTCTCCATAACTATCCTGCAATCTTTTTTGTTACTTCGTCTTGTACATTTTGTGGAACTTTAGAATAATGATCAAAAAACATTGAATATTGTGCCCTGCCTTGAGACATTGATCTCAAATTATTTATATAGCCAAACATATTAGCTAAAGGAACCATTGCTGTTATTACTGTTGCATTACCTCTCTGTTCTTGAGTGCTAATCTGGCCTCTTCTACTGTTTAGATCACCAATAACATCACCCATGTAATCTTCAGGAGTTACTACTTCAACTCTCATTACTGGCTCTAATAATTTTAACCCACCTTTTGTACAAGCCTCTTTAAAGCAAGCTCTACTTGCTAATTCAAATGCCAATACACTTGAGTCAACATCGTGATGTAATCCATCTAAGATGGTTACTTTATAATCAATCATTGGAAAACCAGCTAAAATTCCAGTATCTGAAACTGTTTCAATACCTTTTTCAACACCAGGGATAAATTCTTTTGGAATTGCACCACCTTTAATTTTACTCTCAACATCTCTTCCTTTACCTGGCTCTTGAGGTTCTACTAAAAGTTTAACTTTTGCAAATTGTCCAGCACCACCACTTTGTTTTTTGTGTGTGTATTCAACCTCTGAGGCAGCTTCAATAGTTTCTCTGTAAGCAACTTGTGGAGCTCCAACATTTGCCTCTACTTTAAATTCTCTTTTCATCCTATCTACAATGATATCTAGATGTAATTCTCCCATTCCCTTAATAATTGTTTGTCCCGATTCTTCGTCTGATGTTACTCTAAATGAAGGATCTTCCTTAGCTAACCTACCTAAAGCTTCACCCATTTTTTCTTGGTCAGCTTTTGTTTTTGGTTCTACTGCAATTTCAATTACTGGATCTGGAAATTCCATTGGTTCAAGAAGAACAGAATTTTCTTTGTCACATAAAGTATGTCCAGTGATAGTATTTTTTAATCCTGCTAAAGCTACTATATCACCTGCATTAGCTTCTTTAATATCTTCTCGAGAATTTGCATGCATTAAAAGCATTCTTCCAACTCTTTCCTCTTTCTCTTTAGAAGAATTAAAAACTGCTGTACCTGTTTTGATTGTGCCTGAATAAATTCTAATAAAAGTTAATGAACCAACAAATGGGTCATTAGCTACTTTAAAAGCTAGAGCAGAAAATGGAACACTGTCTTCAAATTTCATTTCCATTTCATCTTCACTACCTAATTTAGTTCCTTTGATAGAACCAATATCTACTGGACTAGGTAAATAATTTACAACAGCATCAAGCAATGGCTGAACACCTTTGTTTTTAAATGCTGAACCAGTCAAAACAGGGACAAAACTAAAATTTAAAGTTCCTTTTCTTATACATTTAACTAAATCCTCTTCTTTAATTTCATCACCGTTTAAATAAGCTTCCATTAACTTTTCATCTTGTTCAACAGCTGTTTCTACTAATTCTGTTCTGTATTTTTCTGAAATTTCTTTTAAGTCTTCTGGTATTTCTTTGTATTCCCATTCAGCTCCTAATGCCTCATTTTTCCACACTTGAGCTTTCATTTTAACTAGGTCTACTACACCAGATAAAGAAGCTTCTGCACCTATAGGGACTTGCACTACTAATGGTTTCGCACCTAATCTATCCCTAATCATATCTACACATCTAAAGAAATCGGCACCTGTTCTATCTAATTTGTTAACAAAACAAATTCGTGGAACTTTATACTTATCAGCTTGTCTCCATACAGTTTCAGATTGAGGTTCTACACCTGCAACACCATCGAAAACAGCAACAGCACCATCTAAAACTTTTAAAGATCGTTCTACTTCAATAGTAAAATCTACGTGACCAGGAGTGTCTATAATATTAATTCTATGGTCATTCCAAAAACAAGTAGTAGCCGCAGATGTAATTGTAATTCCTCTTTCTTGTTCTTGCTCCATCCAATCCATGGTTGCAGCACCATCGTGCACTTCGCCAATTTTATGACTCTTTCCTGTATAGTATAGAACTCTTTCAGTTGTAGTTGTTTTACCAGCATCTATATGAGCCATGATCCCAATGTTTCTATATTTGTCTAATGTATGAGTTCTAGCCATATCTTATTACCACCTAAAATGAGCAAAAGCCTTATTAGACTCTGCCATTTTATGTACATCCTCTCTTTTTTTAACAGCAGCACCCTTTTTTTCATAAGCATCATAAAGCTCATTAAAAATTTTATCTGCCATGTGTTTATCTTTTCTTTTTCTAGCTGACTCTACTAACCATCTTATTGCTAAAGCTTGTGCTCTTTTACTTTTTACCTCAACAGGTACTTGATAGGTTGCACCCCCAACTCTTCTAGATCTAACTTCAACAGTTGGTTTTATATTGTTAATTGCTTCGTTGAAAATATTAATTGGCTCATCTTTTGTTTTTGTTTTAATTTTATCAATAGCATCATAAACTATTTTAGCAGCAATACCTCTTTTACCATCATACATGATGTTGTTAATTAATTTTGGAATAATAGTTGATTTAAATTTTGGATCTGGAACTACATTTTTTTTTGGTTGAGTTTTTTTTCTAGACATTATTTACCTTTTTTTGTTCCGTATAAAGATCTTCTTTGCTTTCTATTAGCTACACCTTGTGTGTCTAGATTTCCTCTTAGTATATGGTAACGAACACCTGGTAAATCTTTTACCCTTCCACCTCTAATCAGTACTACTGAGTGTTCTTGAAGGTTGTGACCCTCTCCTGGTATATAAGCTGTTACCTCAAAACCATTTGATAATCTTACTCTTGCAACTTTTCTTAATGCAGAGTTTGGTTTTTTAGGTGTTGTTGTGTAAACTTTAACACAAACACCTCTCTTTAAAGGTTGTTTTTGTAACGCAGGAACTTTGTTCCTTCCTGCTGGTTTAACTCTTTTTTTTCTCAACAACTGATTAATAGTTGGCATAAATATTTTAAAATTAATTAATTTATTTTTAGATGAAAATAACTGACAGGTTATTTTGTGGCAGCGTTTAGTACTATTAGAAGTACTACATTCCAACCAAAAACATCGCCAAATTACTTATTAATAGACCTTTGTCAAACTAAAACTGCAATTTTTAGGCGATTTTTTTATTGATTTGCTTGTGTTTCTTCAGGTTCTGAAGCTTCTATTTTTTCCTGCTCTGTTAAGAAATTATTATCATCCTCTAGAGCTTTATTGTTCCATCTATTTTTAATATTACCAGTACCTGCAGGAACTAATCTTCCAACAATTACGTTCTCTTTTAGGCCATTTAATGGGTCAACTTTTCCTTTAATTGCAGCATCGGTTAATACTCTTGTTGTTTCTTGGAAGGAAGCAGCTGAAATAAATGATTCAGTTTGAAGTGAGGCTTTAGTGATTCCCATTAAAACTCTTTCACCAACAGCTGGTGTTTTTCCATCTGCAACCAATTTTTCATTAGTATTATCAAACTTAATTCTATCAATCACTTCACCAGGTAAATAACTTGAGTCACCTGATACTTTAACTTCAACTTTTTTAAGCATTTGTCTTAAAATAGTTTCAATATGCTTATCGTTTATTATTACACCTTGTAATCTATAGACTTCTTGAACTTGATTAACAAAATATTCTGTTAATTCTTTGATTCCTAAAATTCTTAAAATATCATGTGGCAGTGGTTGGCCATCTAAAAGATACTCTCCTTTTTGAATTTTTTCACCAGGATTGAAATTGATATGTTTACCTTTTGGAATTAAATAATTTGAAGGTTCTGATCCATCTTCAGGAACAATAGATACTCTTTGTTTACCTCTTACTTCTTTACCAAAAACAACACTACCATCATTTTCTGCAATGATTGCACTATCCTTAGCTTTTCTAGCTTCAAATAACTCAGCAACTCTTGGAAGACCTCCGGTAATATCTTTTGTTTTTGTAGTTTCCTTTGGTAATCTTGCAATTACGTCACCTGCATAAACTTTTTGACCGTCTTTAATTGATAAAATCGAATCTGGTACTAAATAATATCTAGCTTCATTATCATCAGCTTTTTTAATCACATTTCCTTTTTCATCTCTTAGAGTAATTCTAGGTTTTAAATCAGTACTTTTTGATTGACCTCTCCAATCAATTACTGATTTAGAAGAAATTCCTGTTGCATCGTCAGTAGTTTCTTGAATTGATACACCGTCGATTAAATCTACATAACTAGCTGTACCACTTTTCTCTGCTATAACTGGTGTTGTGTAAGGATCCCATTCACATATTTTAGTATTCGCTTTTACTTTATCACCGTTATTAAAAAATAATCTTGATCCATATGCAACTTTATAAACTGCAATTTGAACTCCATTATCATCCTCAATTGAAAGCTGTGTATTTCTACCCATTACAATTAAATTCTTTTTAGAGTCCTCTAATATATTTGAGTTTATAATTTTTAATGTTCCTTCATTTTTAGTTACAATTTGTGAGTCTTGTTTAACAGAAGCAGTTCCTCCTACGTGGAAAGTTCTCATTGTTAACTGTGTTCCTGGTTCACCGATTGACTGTGCAGAGATCATTCCAATAGCTTCACCAACGTGAACCATTTTACCTCTAGATAAATCTCTTCCGTAAGAAATAGCACAAACACCTTCTTTTGAACCACAAGTCATTACTGAGTAAACTTTTATTGATTTTACCCCTGCAGCATCAATTTTATCGCATCCAGCCTCATCGATCATGGTTTGTTTTTTGATTATTACTTCACCAGTTAAAGGATGTTTAACCTCATCAAATGTAACTCTACCTAGCGCTCTTTCAGAAAGGCTAACTACTACATTACCACCTTCTAAAATTTCAGAAAGCTCGATAAATCCTGGATTTTTACAATCACAAGCTTTTTTGGTGACCGTTAAATCTTGAGCCACATCGCAAAGTCTTCTCGTCAAATATCCAGAACTAGCTGTTTTAAGCGCTGTATCTGCTAAACCTTTTCTAGCTCCGTGTGTTGAGTTGAAATACTCCAAAGCAGTTAATCCCTCTTTAAAGTTTGAGATAATTGGACTTTCAATAATTTCACCTGAAGGTTTAGCAATCAAACCTCTCATACCAGCTAATTGTTTCATTTGAGCAGCAGATCCTCTAGCTCCACTGTCTGCCATCATAAATACAGAATTTATTTTCAATCCTTCGTCAGTTTTTTCTGTAGCTGAAATTCCTTTCATCATTTCTCCGGCAACTTTATCTGTACACTTTGACCAAGCATCAACAACTTTGTTGTATTTTTCACCTCTTGTAATTAAACCTTCAGCATATTGAGTTTCATAATCTGCAATTAATTTCTTAGTATCATCAATTAATTGAGTTTTATTTTCAGGAATTACAAGATCGTCTTTTCCAAATGAAATTCCTGCTTTAAATGCATGTTTAAATCCTAAATCTTTAAGCTTGTCACAGAAAATTACAGTTGTTTTTTGACCACAAAATCTAAATACAACGTCAATTATTTCCGAAACTACTTTTTTAGGTAATAATCTATCTACTAAAGAGAACTTAATGTTACTATTTTTAGGTAATAAATTTGCTAATAAAAATCTTCCAGCTGTAGAAGTGTATTTTTCCATTTTTTTATTACCTTGATCATCTACAGTCTCAAATCTTGAAATAATAGTGCTATGTACATTTATTTGACCAGATGATAATGCAAATTCAATTTGATCTGAATTTGTAAAGTATCCAGCGGGTTTATCAGATATTGGCTCTTGTGAAAGATAGTAAATTCCTAAAATCATATCCTGACTTGGAACAATAATTGGTTTACCATTTGATGGAGAAAGAATGTTATTTGTAGATAACATTAAAATTCTTGCCTCTAATTGTGCTTCTAAACTTAATGGAACGTGAACTGCCATTTGGTCACCATCGAAGTCAGCATTAAATGCTGCACAAGTTAAAGGGTGTAATTCAATTGCATCACCTTCAATTAATTTTGGCTCAAATGCTTGAACACCAAGTCTATGAAGTGTTGGCGCTCTATTTAAAAGTACCGGATGCTCTCTAACAATTAATTCTAAAGCATCCCAAACTGCATTAGTTTCTTTTTCAACTAATTTTTTAGCTTGTTTAATTGTTGAAGCTAAACCTAGTTTATTTAATCTTGCATATAAAAATGGTTTAAATAATTCTAAAGCCATTTTTTTTGGCAAACCACACTCATGAAGTTTTAAATCTGGACCAACAACAATCACTGATCTTCCTGAATAGTCAACTCTTTTACCTAATAAATTTTGTCTAAATCTTCCTTGCTTACCTTTTAACATTTCAGCAAGAGATTTAAGTGGTCTCTTACCTGTACCTGTAATTACTCTACCTCTTCTTCCGTTATCAAAAAGAGCATCAACAGACTCTTGCAGCATCCTTTTTTCATTTCTAACAATGATATCTGGGGCTTTAAGATCCATTAATCTCTTTAATCTGTTATTTCTGTTAATTACTCTTCTGTATAAATCGTTAAGATCTGAAGTAGCAAATCTTCCACCATCTAGAGGAACTAATGGTCTTAATTCTGGTGGTATAACTGGTACAACAGTCATAATCATCCATTCAGGTTTTTGACCTGTTTCAATAAATGACTCTATTAATTTTAATCTTTTAATTGCTCTTTCCTCGTTAACTTTTGATTTGGTTTCTTTAATAAAGCTAACAAGATTTTTTCTCTCTAATTCTAAATCTAAATTTTTAAGCATCTCTAGAACGGCCTCAGCTCCAATTCCTGCTGTAAAGCTCTCTTCACCAAATTCATCCTGGTATTTTGCTAATTCTTCTTCATTTAAAAGTTGATTTTTTTGTAAACCAGTTAAACCAGGTTCTATTACTATGAAGTTTTCAAAATAAAGGACTCTCTCAATTTCTTTTAATTTCATGTCTACTGTTAAAGCAATTCTGCTTGGAAGAGACTTCAAGAACCAAATATGTGCTACCGGTGTAGCAAGATTAATGTGGCCCATTCTTTCTCGTCTTACATTTGATTTTGTAACCTCAACACCACATTTCTCACATATAATCCCTCTAAATTTCATTCGTTTATACTTACCGCATAAACATTCATAATCTTTTATTGGTCCAAAAATCCTTGCACAGAACAAACCATCTTTTTCAGGTCTAAACGTTCTATAATTAATTGTTTCAGGCTTTTTAATTTCACCAAATGTCCATGATTTAATCTTCTCTGGGCTAGCAAGTGAAATTTTAATGCTATTAAAATTTTGAGCTTCTGAAATTTCGCTACCCTTAAATAGATCTGTTAATTCTTTTTTCATTAATTAAGCTCCACATTTAATGCTAATGATTTAATCTCTTTAACTAAAACGTTAAATGACTCTGGGATTCCAGATTCAAAGTTTTCTTCGCCTTTAACTATGGTTTCATAAACTTTAACTCTTCCTGCAACGTCATCGGATTTAACAGTTAAAATTTCCTGCAATGTATATGATGCACCATATGCTTCAAGTGCCCACACCTCCATTTCACCAAATCTTTGACCACCTAATTGAGCCTTACCACCAAGTGGTTGTTGAGTAACTAAACTATAAGGTCCGGTAGATCTTGCATGAATTTTATCTTCAACTAAGTGATGAAGTTTTAGCATGTAAATTATTCCAACAGTAACTGGCCTATCAAATTTTTCTCCTGTTCTTCCGTCCCATAGGTAAGTTTGTCCAGATCCTGGTAAATTTGCTAGTTCAAGCATCTCTGTAACATTTTTTTCTTTCGCACCATCAAAAACAGGCGTTGAGATTGCGATACCATTTTGTAAATTTTCACAAAGATCTTTAAATTCACTCTTGCTTAACTTATCTACTTTATCTTTAAAAATTTCTTCTCCATATACAGATTTTAAGAATTTTTCGATTTTTTCTGTTCTTTCAATTTTTTTGTTATTTTCGTTAACTAAATTTTTAACTTGTTCACCAAATTCTTTACATGCCCAACCCAAATGTGTCTCTAAAATTTGTCCAACATTCATCCTACTTGGAACACCCAGAGGATTTAATACAATATCAACTGGTCTACCATCTTCTCTATATGGCATATCTTCAACAGGTACAATTTTACTTACAACTCCTTTATTTCCATGTCTTCCAGACATCTTATCACCAGGTCTTAATCTTCTTTTTATTGCAACGAATACTTTTACCATTTTCATAACACTTGGTAACAAATCATCACCACTTCTAATTTTTAAAACTTTATCTTCAAATCTCTCAGTTATGTCTTGTTTTGCTTTATTATATTGATCTTTTAATTGTGCTAATGTTGCTTCGTCATTTACATTTCCTACAGTGATTTTGAATACATCATTAATTGATAGTTTATTGATTGTATCAAAATCTAACTTAGTTCCTTCGGATAAATCTTTTACTTTTTTAGTTAAAGATGATCCTGACAGGAATTGTGATGCTCTTTGTTTAATACTTCTCTCCAGTATTTCTTCCTCAACAATTTTATCTTGTTGAACTTGTTCAATTTCAGCTCTTTCGATAGTTATTGATCTTTCATCTTTCTCAATTCCATGTCTGTTAAACACTCTTACGTCAACAACAGTTCCACTTGATCCTCTGGACATTCTTAAAGATGTGTCGGTAACATCAATAGCTTTTTCTCCAAAAATTGATCTTAATAATTTTTCCTCAGGTCCAGATGCTGAGTCACCTTTTGGGGTAACTTTACCAACTAAAATGTCTCCAGCATTTACTTCAGCACCAATATAAACTATTCCAGATTCATCAAGGTTTTTTAAAGCTTCTTCATTTACATTTGGTATATCTCTTGTTATTTCTTCTTCGCCTAGTTTTGTATCTCTCGCCATAATTTCATATTCAACAATGTGAACAGATGTAAAAACATCATCAGTAACACATCTTTCTGAAATTAGGATTGAGTCTTCAAAGTTGTAACCTTGCCACGGCATGAATGCGACTGTTACATTCTTACCTAACGCAAGCTCACCTAATTTTGTTGAAGGCCCATCGGCAATGATATCTCCAGATTTAACTTTATCACCAACTCTAACTAATGGTCTTTGGTTGATACATGTATTTTGGTTTGATCTTTTAAATTTTTGAAGGTTATAGATATCAACACCAGACTTACTAAAATCTGTTTCTTCAGTTACTTTTATAACAATTCTCTTACCATCTATTTTATCAACGACACCATCACGTTTAGCTACAATAGTTACCCCGGAGTCTAAAGCAACATCGCTTTCAATTCCTGTACCAACGAGAGGTGACTCAGGTTTTAACAACGGAACAGCCTGTCTCATCATGTTCGATCCCATTAACGCTCTGTTTGCATCATCATTTTCTAAAAACGGAATTAATGAAGCTGCAACTGAAACTAGTTGTTTGGGTGACACATCAATGTAGTCAATAGTATCGGGTTTAGCTAAAAGAAAGTTTAAATTTTGTCTACATGAAACTAATTCCTCAATAATTTTTCCATTTTTATCAAGTTTTGTATTTGCTTGAGCAATAGTAAATTTCGTCTCTTCCATTGCTGATAAGTATTCGACTTTGTCCTGAACAACACCGTCTTTAACTTTTTTATAAGGACTCTCTATGAATCCATATTTGTTAATTTTTGCATACGTTGATAAACTATTAATCAAACCAATATTTGGACCTTCTGGTGTCTCAATTGGGCAGATTCTTCCATAGTGAGTTGGATGCACGTCTCGAACTTCAAAACCTGCTCTTTCTCTTGTTAAACCACCTGGGCCTAATGCTGAAACTCTTCTTTTATGAGTGATCTCAGATAATGGATTTGTTTGGTCCATAAACTGGGAAAGTTGTGAACTTGCAAAAAAATCTTTGAGTGAAACGGTTAATGGTTTTGCATTAATTAAATCTTGAGGCATAGCTGACTCAACATCTAAAGTTGTCATTTTTTCTTTAATGGCTCTTTCCATTCTATAAACACCAATTCTGGCTTGATTTTCTACTAGCTCTCCAACAGAACGCACTCTTCTATTTCCTAAGTGATCTATGTCATCAACATCATCCTTACCATCACGTAAATCTAACATTTTATGAATGATAGCTATGATATCATCATTTCTTAATATTGTAATTTTATCAGAACATTCTTGATTTAATCTTGAGTTCATTTTAACTCTTCCAACATCGGATAAATCATATCTATCTGAGCTAAAGAAAAGGTTATTAAATATTTGTGTTGCTATCTCTATAGTCGGTGGCTCACCAGGTCTTAACATTTTATAAATTTCTGTGATAGCTTCATCTTTGGTATTATTTTTATCTGCTAAGATAGTTGTAAGTAAATAAGGTCCTTTATTTATAGAATTTGTAACTGAAATTTGAAGAGTATGTATATTTGCGTCCAAAATTTGTTGAATTATTGTATCATTTAATTCAGTACCAATTTTATACACTCCATCTTCATCTTCATTTATTTTTACATCTCTATGCAAAAATTTACCAAATAAAGATTCTCTTGAAACTAATATGTCTTTTAGACCATCATTAGCTAATTTTTTTGCGCTTAAGAAATTTATTTTATCTCCTAAGTTAATTACCACATCGCCAGTTTTAGCATCAACTACTTCTTCTGAAAAATTTTTAGCTTTGTAATTTTCAGGATTAAATTTAGTTTTCCACTTTTCTGTTTTTGGATCAAAAGTATATTGTTCACTTTCATAGAATTCATCTACTATTTCTGATTTTGTATAACCTAATGCTAATAATAAAGTAGAGGAAAAAATTTTCTTTTTTCTGTCAATTTTAAAATATAAAAAATCCTTAACATCATATTCAAAATCTAACCATGAACCTCTATTAGGTATAACCCTGCAGTTAAATAAAAGTTTACCACTTGCATGTGTTTTTCCTTTGTCATGATCAAAAAATACACCAGGGCTTCTATGCATTTGGTTTACAACAACTCTTTGCACTCCATTCGTAATAAAAGTTCCACTATTGGTCATCATAGGAACTTCGCCCATATAAACTTCTTGCTCTTTAGCTGACAAAATATCCTTAGTACTATTTTCTTGATCTATTTCGTAAACTACTAACCTTAAAGTACACTTGAGTGCAGATGAATATGTAAGACCTCTTGTTATACATTCTTCAACATCAAATTTTGGTTTTTCCAATCTATACGAAACGTATTCTAAAGTAGCTTTGTCATTTAAATCCTCAATTGGAAAAATGCTTTTAAATACTCTGTCAAAACCTTTAGTAAGCTCGGAAACTTCTGCATTAAATTCTGTTAATTCTTTATAAGAATTTTTCTGAACTTCTATTAAGTTTGGTATAGACAAACCTTCTTTAAGTTTACCAAAACTTTTTCTTATGTTTTTCTTTTCAGTAAAAGATAATTGCATCTATGTTTATAAATACTGATTAAAAATAATCAGTATTCGAATTCTTTCTTTTTAATTTATTTAAGTTCTACTTTAGCGCCAGCAGCTTCTAATTTAGCTTTGATCTCTTCAGCATCTTTTTTGTTTACACCAGATTTAACTTCTTTTGGTGCTCCCTCTACAAGATCTTTAGCTTCTTTTAAACCTAATGAAGTAGCTGCTCTTACTTCTTTGATAACATTAATTTTTTTATCACCTGCAGAAACTAACATGATTATAAAATCATCTTTATCTTCTGCTGGAGCTGCACCACCTGCTGCTGCTGGAGCTGCTGCTGCCATAGGAGTTACACCCCATTTTTCTTCTAATTGTTTTGATAGTTCTGCTGCCTCTGCAACAGTCAAACTTGATAAGTCTTCAATAATTTTGTTAAGGTCAGGCATATGTTTTACTCTTTGGGTTGTGTTTCAGAATTTTCTGCCGCCAAACTACTCATTTTTTCTGAATGTGCAAGCAAAATACTGATTAATTTAGATGCAGAAGCATTCAAAATACCCACAATATTAGCTCTTGCTTCATCTAATGTAGGTAAACTTGCTACATTTTGGACACCGGCCTGATCTAAGACCTCGTTATCCATGATTCCACCAATTAATTTTAGGTTTTCGTTATCTTTTGCAAATTTTGAAAGAATCCTTGCTGACATTATAGCATCCTCTCCAAATGCAACTGCCGTAGGACCAGTAAATAAATTTGATAGATCTTTACACTTTGTTTTTTCTAAAGCTAATTTTGTAATTCTGTTTTTTGTAATTTTGAAAATTATTCCATGTTCTCTCATTTTCGCTCTCAATTCATCTAATTGAGTCATAGTTAAACCTTGATAATGGGTAACCATAACAGCTTTGCTGTTTTCAAACTTACTGGTCATTTCTTCAATATAATTTTTCTTTTGTTCCTTATTCATCATAACTATATAGATTTACCTAATTTAACTTTGTATGAAACACCCATTGTGGATGTGGCAAATACACTTCTAATTAAATCTCCTTTTAAGGTGTTATTTGATTTCTCTTTTTCTAAAGCATCTAAGATAGAATTGTAGTTTTTTAGTAATTGATCGTCACTAAAAGATTTTTTACCAATACTAACTCCAATGTTTCCGTCTTTATCATTTCTAATTTCTACTTGACCAGATTTAGCATTAGTTACCGCCTCTTTAATATTATCTGAAACCGAACCAAGTTTAGGGTTGGGCATTAAACCTTTTGGTCCTAAAACTTTTCCTAATTTAGAAAGTTTAATCATCATTCCCGGTGTACAAATTAATTTTTCAAAATTTAACTCTCCATCTTTAATTCTTTCAATAAACTCATCACCACCTACAATATCTGCACCCGCATCTTTTGCATCTTTTGATTTATTATCCTCACAAACTACAGCAACTTTTACTTTCTTACCTGTTCCACCAGGTAAATTAACTACAGTTCTAATGTTAACTTCACTTTTCTTTTGTTTGTTGTTTATTTGAAAACTTAAATCTAAAGACTCATCAAATTTAGTTGTACAGTTTTTCTTAAGCTCAGGTAACAATTTTTCAATAGACTCAGCGCTTAGGTCTTTAGTTTTTTCAGGTAATTTTTTAAATCTTTTTGATGCCATTATTCTTTTACCTCGATACCCATTGATCTAGCTGATCCTGCAATAATTTTTACAGCTTCTTCAATATCATGTGCATTTAAATCATTCATTTTTTCTTTAGCTATACTCTCTAATTGTTTTTTAGAAATTGAAGCAACAATGTTTCTTCCAGGTTCTTTTGAACCACCTTTAAGTTTTACTGCTTCTTTAATATAAAATGATGCTGGTGGTGATTTGATTTTAAAATCAAATTTTTTGTCTTTATATACTGTAATTTCAACTGGCACAGGTTTGCCTGCCATTGATTTTGTTTTGTCATTAAACGCTTTGCAAAATTCCATTATATTTACACCACGTTGACCTAATGCAGGACCAACTGGTGGAGCTGGGTTAGCTTGACCACCTTTAATTTGTAATTTTATAAACCCACTGATTTCTTTTGCCATTAACTTACCTTCTCGACCTGATTATATTCTAAATCTACAGGTGTAGGACGACCAAATATAGAAACTGACACCTTAAGTCTAGCTTTTTCTTCATCAATTTCTTCGATCATTCCAGTAAATGATGCAAATGGACCATCTACAACCTGAACTTTTTCTCCAACACTGTAATCTACACCTGATTTCGGCTGTGCCACACCATCTTTGATTTGACCTAAAATTTTCTCCACCTCTTTATCTGAAACTGGAACTGGAATACCTTTGGTACCTAAAAATCCACTTACCCTCTTTATGTTTTTAATCATGTGGTAAATATTATTATCCATCTCACTCTTTATTAATACATATCCAGGAAAGTATTTTTTTTTTCTTTGAATTCTTTTTCCTCTTTTAACCTCAGTAACATCATGGGTTGGTACAATAATTTCCTCAAATTTGTCAGCAATTTTAGCTTTATCTACTTCTTCCTTAATTAAGTTAGCAACCTTATTTTCAAAACTAGAATGAGACTGAACTATGTACCAATTTTTCATTATATGCTCACTTTAAGTAAAAGTTCTAAGAAAAATTTCAAAACCTGATCTAAAAGAAGAAAAAACAAAGACATTACAACTGCCATTACAAATACCATCAGAGCACCTTGCAATGTCTCTTTCCAAGTTGGCCAAGTAACTTTAAAAGCTTCTTGTTTTACTTCTTGTATAAATTTAATCGGGTTTCTCATAATCTATTAGCTCAAATTGGCAGGAGCGGAGGGACTCGAACCCTCAGCCTCCGGTTTTGGAGACCGGCGCTCTACCAATTGAGCTACACTCCTATTTATAGAGTTACTCTATAATTTTAGTTACTACTCCTGCACCAACAGTTCTTCCACCTTCTCTAATTGCAAAGTTTAATTTCTCTGCCATAGCGATTGGAGTGATTAGTTTAACAGTGAATTTAGCATCATCACCTGGCATAACCATTTCTGTACCAGCTGGTAACTCTACTTCACCTGTAACATCTGTTGTTCTAAAATAAAACTGTGGTCTGTATTTAGTAAAGAAAGGAGTGTGTCTTCCACCCTCGTCTTTTTTAAGTACATACGCTTGAGCCTCAAATTTAGTGTGTGGAGTAATTGAGCCAGGCTTACAAAGAACTTGACCTCTTTCGATATCGGTTCTTTCAATACCTCTCAATAAAATTCCAACGTTATCACCAGCTTCACCAGAGTCTAAAAGTTTTCTAAACATCTCAACTCCAGTACAAACTGATTTTTTAGTTTCTCTAATTCCAACTATTTCAACTTCTTCACCAGTTTTAATAACACCTGATTCAACTCTTCCGGTTGCAACTGTTCCTCTTCCAGAAATTGAGAATACGTCCTCAACTGGCATCAAGAATGGTTTATCAACTTCTCTAGCTGGTTGTGGAATATGTTCATCAACAGCTTTCATCAATTCTAAAATTGAATTTTTTCCAATTTCATCATCTCTTCCTTCAACTGCTGCTAAAGCTGAACCTTTAACGATAGGTGTTTTATCACCTGGGTATTTATATGATGTTAAAAGCTCTCTAATCTCTTCCTCAACAAGTTCAATCATTTCTTTATCATCTACTTGATCTACTTTGTTTAAATAAACAACAATTGCAGGAATACCAACTTGTCTTCCTAAAAGAATGTGTTCTCTTGTTTGTGGCATCGGGCCATCAGCTGCATTTACAACTAAGATTGCTCCGTCCATTTGCGCAGCACCAGTGATCATATTTTTAACATAGTCAGCATGACCAGGGCAGTCTACGTGAGCATAGTGTCTTTTTTCAGTTTCATACTCAACGTGTGCTGTTGAAATTGTTATACCTCTTTCTTTTTCTTCAGGTGCTTTATCAATTTGATCATAAGCAACTGCAGTTCCGCCGCCAGCTTGTGCTAATACATTTGTAATCGCGGCAGTAAGAGTTGTTTTACCATGGTCGACATGACCAATAGTCCCAAT
This sequence comes from uncultured Pelagibacteraceae bacterium, assembly GCA_902635665.1. GTDB lineage: Bacteria > Pseudomonadota > Alphaproteobacteria > Pelagibacterales > Pelagibacteraceae > Pelagibacter. The sequence continues at coordinate 34,567 of CACPOX010000002.1, read as the reverse complement.
GTTACAGTGGGGTTTGTTTCTTACAAATTTTTCTTTTGACATTACGTTTTTACCTCAGTTTTTGTTTCATTCTAATTTTATTTTCTTGGAGCGGGTAAAGGGAATCGAACCCTTACATCCAGCTTGGAAGGCTAGCGTTCTACCATTGAACTACACCCGCACAACCCCAAGAGTAACACTCCATGTTATCTAAAATTTTATTAAATGGTGGAGGGGGAAAGATTCGAACTTTCGAAGACCGAAGTCAACGGGTTTACAGCCCGCCCCATTTGACCGCTCTGGAACCCCTCCTTTGGGGAAGTGTCCCCTTGTTCAATAAAGCTTCAAATAACATGCGTTTTATATATTTTATTTATGCAAATGCAACACGTGATTTAATAGGAAAATATTAAAAAAACCGTATAAAACAGTTAATAATTTATGAATAAATCATCTTTTTTCATTGTTGGTCAGCATGCTGTAATAGAAGCTCTTAGAAACCCTAAAAGAAAGGTATTAAGAGTCTTTTTAACAGAGCAATCTAAAAAAAATATTCATAGAAAGAACCCAAATAAAAACATTTTAGAGGATGTCAAAGTTTATTTTAAATCTAAAAAAGAATTAGATAAATATACCTCTAAAGAACAATTAATGCATAATGGTTATGTTGCTGAAATTGAACATCTAGATCAACCAGACCTAAAACAATTTATAAAAGATAAAAATAATTTAACATTTGTCTGTCTTGACGAGGTTACAGATCCAAGAAATATTGGTTCATTAATTAGAAGTGCAGCATCATTTGATATTGATGGATTAATCATTAAAGAAAGACATTTTCCTCGAGATAGTAAATTAATGTATAAATCAGCAAGTGGTTGCATGGAACACGTGAATATTTTCCAAGTTTCCAACATTAATTCTACATTAAAAAATTTAAGAGAAAAAAATTTCTGGATTTATGGTTTCGATGCAAAAGGTCAAAAAGATTTTACAGATATAAAATGGGAAGGAAATAACATTCTTCTTTTTGGATCTGAAGGATTTGGAATGAGACAGCAAACAGGTAAATATGCAGATTTTTTTGTTAAAATTAATATTAATGAAGACATTGAAAGTTTAAATATCTCAAATAGTGCTGCAATTGTGTTTCATCACCTTAGTTATATAAAAAAAAAGAGTTGATTATTTAACAAATAATTAATAATTATTGCGCATGCCCTTGTAGCTCAGCTGGTAGAGCAATTGATTTGTAATCAATAGGTCCGCGGTTCGAATCCGTGCGGGGGCACCATCACTCAATAAATTCAACACTAATTATTTTTGAAAAATTAAAGTTAAAATAAATTATGATGTTTAGTGTGTCGTATGTGTGTCAAGATTTCTAGATAGTTAAAATTATTTATCTATGATTTGAAATCTAACCTCAGAGCACAAGATTATGAGGACCGTGCATAATTATTAATAAGCTTCGTAGTGTAACCAATCAAAAAACAAATTTGAACCAATACTAACTTGTAATGTGTCTCTCCAAGGCCTGTTATTTTTAATTTCTTTGGTCCACTCAAAACAAGATATGTTTATTTCACCATCACTAAGCAAGAAAGTAATTCTATGAATTTTACTTTTGCCTGTTTTATCAGCATTATGAGAAAATGAGTCTTTATATTTATCAATAAAATTAATTGAATTTTCAATATTATTAGATATTTCTTCTCTTTTTTCTAAGCATTCATCAATTTTATTTTCAAATAATAAACCACCTTTAAGCTCAACAATCTCAAAGCTTCCGTCGTTTCTATAATGAAAATTATATTGTATATATTCTGAATTTGAATCTGGATTGAAATAAATTCTTTTAAATTTATCACTTTTATAAAACGAACTCATTTTAGGTAACTGATTATCAATTTCTTTTTTTGAATAGTATTCCAATAAACTTTTACCTATGCTCATTCCATCTATTTCAAAATCAGAAATACTATCTGCCTTGGTCCATGATTGAAGACTAAAGATTAAAATCAATACTGATAGAAATACTTTCATAAATAAAACTTTATCACTGTGTTCATAGTGTGTATAGATTTGAAATAAGTTTCAATTAACGTTGATAGTATTTATCCACCTAGCATTTGACTTGCATCAAAATTTATAATTAATTCTTTCCATCCTTCATAACCATCAACAGGAACTTTTAATGGTTCACACAATTTAATTGCTCTTAGAACACTCTCAGCTAATACTTTGTAGTAACCTTGACCAGCTTTATTCATTCTATCGTGATCTAAAATCTCTATATTAGAGATAGTTCCATCTCGTTTTAATTCTAATTTTACTCTTACCAATAGATTTTCATCATACGGTAATCCTAATGGAATGCTCCAACAACCAAATATTTGTGCCTTAAGTTCATCCTCTTCACTAAGTGTAAGACCCGAATTATTTAAATTTTTATTATCTTCTGAATTATTGTTATTTGATTTTAAAATTTCCTCACCCTCTGCAATTGACTCATTAATTAAAGCTTTTATCGACTCTGCATCTATAATAATTTTTTCTCCAGACTCATTTAGTAAAATTGATTTGGCCTTAGAAAATTCCTCCTCTGTAAGAGCACCTGATTTATACAAATCGTTTAATTTACTTAACTCTTCTGTAATACTTGCTGAATATGCCTTTATACTAAACAACAAACCTAGAACCACGATCGCTAAAAGTTTTTTCATTATTTAGTGTTAGAGAAATGTTAGAATAAAGTCTTTGTTAAACTTATCTATAATTTCAAATCTTGGAATTACATTATTTCTGTAATAATTTTCAGTCATCCACGAAACAAATAAAAAATTAATTACTTCATCTGTTTCTTTATTTTTTTGATATGTGCAAATTACCATTAATCTAAATTTTTCATTATTGTTAGTATATATATAATTAGCGTCATCCCAAAGTAGGTTTCCAGTGCTTTCCTGGGTCTCCCTGTGTACACCTTTTCTATAATAATTTTTAAATTTTGAAGAATCAAAATTCAGTTCATTTACTAATATTGAGATATATTTTTTTTTCTCAGCAATACATTGTGAGTCTGAAAAATCATTTTTATAAATATACCTCTTAGCTGCTGCATTTAATACTTTAATTCTATAATTTTTATCAGTTCTGATTGCGTAGTATAAAAAATCTTCATCCCTATCGATTTTCAGAAATTTATCACCAAAATTATAAATCTTTTCGGAAAAACCTTTTGCTAATTTACCATTCTCTACATCAGCATAATTGCTAATATCGTCATTTAATTTTACTCCAAATAGTGAATAAATTTTCTCTTCTGACATAGTCAGAGATTGAAAACTAAACATCAAAACTAATACTTTTATAAAAAATATCATAAAAAATGTATTAAGCTTCAGCAGTCTAATTAATTTCCTTTCTAATTTGTTCAATTTTTATTTTTTTTTGTAGACTTCTATTTTTGTCATAAAGAAGATTAAACTTAATTTTATTATTAGTTTTTACACTAATTGATTTAGCATTTCTCACTTCTAAATTATCTGCAACAGCACTTATTGGTCTTTTTGATGAATTTAAATTTGTTATTAGTATTTTTGTTTTATCATTAACTATTTTACCCTTCCATCTTCTAGGTCTAAACGCACTTATTGGTGATATTGATAGTTTTTTTGAATGAAGACTTAGGATAGGTCCATGTACAGACAAATTATAAGCTGTACTTCCTGCCGGTGTTGATACTAATACACCATCTGAAACTAATTTTTTAATTATTTGTCTTGAACCCTGTTTAATTGACAGTGAAGCGGCCTGTCGACTTTGTCTTAAAACTGAAACTTCGTTAATTGCTATAGATCTTTTAAATTGATTATTTCTATTTTTAACTATCATTTCTAATGGAGAAATTGTAACCACATTTGCCTTCAATAGATTTTTTATAATATCTTTTGAAGAAAATTTATTCATAAGAAAACCATAATTTCCTGAATTAATTCCATAAAAATATTTTTTTGAATTTTTATTTCTCTTAAGTGTTTGAAGCATAAAACCATCACCACCGATAACAATTATAAGATTTTCTTTTTTAAACTTATTAGATTTTATTTTTTTTAATAATAAATTCTTAATCTTTAGTGATTTTTTATTTTTATCAGAGATTATTTGAAGTTTGCTCATTAATGGTGCCCTCGGCCAGACTCGAACTGGCACTCCGCAAGCGGCAAGGATTTTAAGTCCTTTGTGTCTACCAATTTCACCACGAGGGCATTAATGAATTTCATGAGTGTTTATGCTAATATTTATAATTGAACAAGTCCTATAAGTAAATTTTTTTTATTTTATCTCTTTAGGTACTAGTCTGGTACTAGTTATCCCATAAGGTCCTATATTTAAATCTATTTATTATAATTAAGTATTTTATAATTATTTGCACTTAAAGATGTTATAACTGTTGTCATGGTTTGAGCTGCCATAGAATAGCTACCATCATTTTTAAATCTTATAACTAAATCCATATAACCATCTTCATTAGCATCTGCATAAAAGTAATCTAGTATTACAATCCAATTACGTGTTAAATCACTTTCACTTATTAATTCATATGATGCAAGCTCACCTTCTGAACCTGCAGGACTTTCCTCTTGATATGTAACAATTTCAACTCCACATCTTTCCTTAATATCTTTGTAGTCTAAACTTTTTTCTTTTTTAAGATTAAGAAAACAAGAAGCTTTTTTAGTAATGTCCTTTTCAGGTATGGATAATGAATAATATTTATTTGATAAGAAATTAAAGTTAAGTTTTTCTAAATCTAAATCTTTAATTAAATTATGTTTCGCATCCTGCTTAAAGTTTGCTCTTAACTCAACAGTTTCACAATAATTCATTATACCCATATGAGTATTCAAGCTCATTTGGTCGTACTCACCTACCTCTATTGGAATTTTCTTATATTCATTGCACGTATCAATATGTGATATGCTTTTATCTAATAACATATCATTATACTCGCTGGTAATAAGCATACTTACACCACCAGAGCAAAGGAATGACAAGATTTCACTGTCAGCAATTATATTTTTTGCTTTATCATCTTGGTATTTAGAACAAATTTTTTCAACTTGTTTCAAATCCCGTTTACTTCCACTCTCCAATAATTTTTCTTTATAATCTTCAATTAACTTCAGGTCTTCATTTTGATCTGCAATAGAAAGATTAAAACATAACAAACTGACCAATATCATTCCTAAAAGTTTTTTCATTAACTTGTTTTACAAATAAATTGATGAACATTAAAATTTATTTGGTTTATGCTGGTCTCAAGTGTCCATAATCCACCAACTGGAACATAGTATAAATTATAATAATCCTGATTAATTGAGTCCTGATCTAATTTTAGGAAAGACATGTAGTCTATTTTTCCTTTATGTTTTTTTAATTCTTTATGTTTTGTAATATCTTCATCATTTATTTTATCATAGTCATAAGCTTCGAAACCAACAGATGAAGGGCAACTTACTGTAAATTCTATTTTTCTTTGCTTGTATATTAATGATGCGTTACCACAAACTATTGTTCCCCATTCATCGTCATAAGTTTTTTTGTCCCAAATTAATGTTGCTGTTTCATCAGAATAATGAGTGACATACTTCCATTCATCTTCAACATATCCAAGTAATTTTTTACAATTATAAGTTAGAGTTTCAGACAAAACTATATTGCAACAAAATAAATTGAGTAAAATTATTGTTATTAATTTTTTCATTTATAAAAGCATATATTATTATCTATCTAGGTACTAGTTTAGTACTAGTCTGCTCAAATTAATTAACCCTTACTTTCTAATCTTAATTAAAAGTTAAATTAAAGTTCTGTGATTTTATAGGATGTTTTAGACTGCCTTGGACTTCTATGGACTGACTTTAACTTCTATCCCTCGGCTTTTAAGTCCTTTGTGTCTACCAATTTCACCACGAGGGCATTAATGAATTTCATGAGTATTTATGCTAATATTTATAATTGAACAAGACTAATAAGTAAAATTTTTTTAATATTTTACAAAATTACAAAGAGATTCAAATCTTTTGATGTTAATGTTCTCTCCAGGCTCATATAGGTTTATATATGTTTTCATTTCATCTAAATTTATAAAAATATCAAAAACTCTTCCATAAGCCTCAGCATCTTTGTTCTTTGGATAAAGGTGGTAGATATTATCAACAACTAATTGAACAGCAAATGGAGCATCCTCCCAACCTGGCATTTCAGCTCCATTTAAACGAAAAAAGTATCCTGTGCCTAAATTAGTCTGTTTTTTGTAATCAATTTTAAATACCAAATTCTTGGGTTGGAAATAATCAGGATCAGGTTTTTGAACATCACAATACAAAAACTTATTTTGAAGATCTGCAAAACTAAAATTGCACCATGAAAAAAATAGAAAGATATATAAATTTAATTTTCTAATCTTCATTTTAAATTATAATTAATCACATGGTTCTCTATATATCAATAGATCATCTTTATTGAGTTGATTGCTTTTAATATTTTCAATAGTTGGATCTTTTATTAGCATACAAAAAGTTTTAGTATTTAAATTAAGTAAATCATCTAAGTTTTCAGTATTTTTAATTGGAACAAAAGTTCCTGCATACCAAGCATCGTCTGACAAAGAAGCAATCGAGAAAGATTCGTTTCTTGTCATATAACCAATAATAGTTTGGGTCGCTTCTGGTGAAACAAATGTTAAAATCTGATCTCTATCAATTTGTTCAAATTCATAAAAAAATTCATCAATTTGGTACCTTGGTTGCATCCAAGAATCCATATTCATTGATTGTCCTAAATTTGATGGTTGAATAAAAGTAGATGTATATTTATCAGAATTTGTATAAGTTGCCTTAAACCATTTATATCCACCGTAAGTAATTATCTGGCCATAAATTTCATCTTTAATATAATAAAGAAATAGCGCACCTTCTCCATCTACCTCATAAAATAAAGAATATGAGTCTATTTCATCATTAGCCGAAGAATTAAAAATCAAAATTATATTAAAGAAAATAGTTAAAATATATTTTTTCATACATTTAATAATTCTTATTTGCTTTTTCTGCTTTTTGTTCTTCTTCAATTATTTTGTCTATTTTTTCTTTAGTCATTTGACATTCTAAATATACTGTCGCTTCCGTAATTAATTCACCTAACTCTAAATTAGTTAATTTTTTTATACTTGGTTTTTTAAAGTTTATTTTATTTGTTGATGCAAAAGACCTTAATGTAGAAGATTTTATTCCAAAGTGAACTCCTTGAACACCTTCTTCTACCCAAGTAGCAACTGCAACACCAACTACATTTCCTTTATCATTAATTATTGGTCCACCACTATTACCTTCGTTTAATGCTGCATCAGTTTGAAAATTAGAAGAATTATCTGCAAATCCTGATAAAGATGAAACACTGCCTTTTGTAACTTTAACATTGGCACTAACCTCTTTTCCTAATGGAAAACCAGCAATAATAATATCCTCTAACAACTGGACGTCATTAGATGCTACAGGAAAAACTTTTGAAGTAGAAATATTTGCTTTAAGAATTGCCATATCATTTGTTCGGTCTACTGCATAAATCTTACTTTGAATTCTATTTCCCTTGTGTGCAATAATCACTTCATCACAATTATCTATTACATGAAAATTTGTTATTATATTAGCATCTCTTCCAGATGATGTTAAAAAACCAGTGCCAGATCCAACAAAATACAATTTTTCGATTTCATCATTTTCTTTGATTTTGAGTGCTAATTTTTCTTTTTCCTTTTCAAGTTTTCTTCTTTCTTCAGCTATTTTTTTCTTTTCACTTTCTAATTTCTTCTTTTCTAATTCTATAAATTCTTTTTCATCCTCTAGTTTTGATGGTTTACTATCTTCTTTTTTAACTATCCATTTTTTTTTAGTTTTTCTATTTTTTACTTCAGCCAAATAAGAATTTTCTAAATCTTTAACATAATAAAAAAATTCTTCAGCTTCGGAGGAATAAACTTTAGCTAAATCAAAAAATTTTTTTTTTCTAACTTGTGATGGATTTTTTCCTAAAAATTCTTCTGCACAACTTTCATGATTCACATCATTTCTACTTCTTCCGTAAACCAACCAACACATTTCTTCACTATTCTTTATTGCTATACTAATTCCCCATATCCATTCTTGTTCATCCTTTAAAAACCATTTGCCATAAAGAGTTTTATTTCCTCCAATATCATTTGGTTTTACGTACATATGTCTTGATGTATACCAGGCATTTTCATCAAATTCAGAATGCCATTTATTTTTAGAATTATCATTAGCATCTTCCAGAGACTGATATGCAATTCTATCTTTATAATAGACAACAAAATGCTGCTCGTTGTTTGTTTCATCTGAATTAGGATTTATTATTGAAAGATACTTTATTTCTTCTCCCTCTTTACTTTTTCCTTTTTTTGTCCATACAGCAAAATCTTTTGAGTCAAATAAAAATTTACCATCGATTTCATATTTGTCGCCAAAAAATAACAAATCTTCTAATGAATCTTTGTCACTTCGGGTTTGATTTTTAGGTTTTAAATTATCACAACTGAAATAGTTATCTGGAAAATAATTTTTCCAAAGATCATACTTTAAATCTTCACATTCTAGTTTTGTTATAAAACCATTAACATACATTTCATGAATTTTTTTTATTTCATCTGAAATTGTTGCATTAGAAATTTGAATATTGAAAAATAAAATCAAAAAAATATATAAAATATTTCTCATGTTAGTTTTTAACAAATTTTTATATTTTGTTAAAGAGACTAATATAAGTTATAAATTATAAATTATATTGATAATCTCTAGCTGTTATAACTTCTTTAGGTAAATTAAGAGTGATATCTTCCATTTTTATTATTTCATCTTTTTTAATATCTTTTTTTGCTACTGCTTTATCACTCAAACCTAAAGGTAGAATTTTTTCAATTTTTGATTTTTCTGATGTAATTAATTTACCTCTTGCACAAAAACCACCTTCGCCATCAAGAGTATCTCCTGCTCTTAAATTTTTCTTCGCAATACTTGCAACTTCTGCATTGTAATTTTTTGTATAGCCAGTTGCTCTGTTATCTAATGCAATAGAATATATTGATTGGGCTAGTTCAAGACCTATGTAATGATAAGGCCTCCATATCGCAGAGTAATTTCCAGTCTCGTCTGTGACCATTCCATAATCTTTAAAACAATTTTTCACATAATCATTTTGAGCTTTAATAACAATATAAACCCCCCATCTTAAATCATTTGGTATTTCCATTTTATTTAAATCTATACTTGATATGACTTCAACCTGACCTTCAAAATCAATTATTCCGCCATCTTTCTTTGGTATCATTTTTTTTGCAATATCATAAACGCCAATAGGAGGAAAAGTTAAACCATTGCTAGGGCACTTCAAATTTGATGCATTACTTACAGCACACATTTCGATTGCTGACTTATCTCCACATAAAAAACTGTTAAACATTTTAGGATTCATTCCAGATTCTTTTTCTGCTCTTTCTTTTGTTAAACCATAATGGCCCCAAACAGTATCAGGTGTCGAATATTCAAAGCTTGGGTGATATTTGGTTCCTTTTCCTGCACAAACTACATCAAAACCATTCAATCTTGCCCACTCAATTTGTTCTAAAATTAAAGAAGGCTGATCACCATAAGCCATTGAACAAATAACATTATTTTCTTTAGCAAGATCAGACAGATATTTTCCACATATAATATCTGCCTCTACATTAACTAAAATTATATGTTTTTTATTTTTTATTATTTTAATCGCATGAACCGTACCAACTATAGGATTGCCAGTTGCCTCAATAAAAATTTCTATATTTCTATCTAAAATTTGATCTAAAGAATTTGAAAAATTAATTTTATTTATTTGATTATCATTTAGACCACTATTTGAGCAATTTTTTTTAGCTTGATCAATATTTATATCTATAATGCTATCAATTTCTATTTTTTCTAAATTATTGTATTGAGCGAGAAACATACTAACAAATTTTCCACATCCGATAAAAGCTATTCTTATTGGCTCTAATCTATTTTTTAATTTTGTATGCAAGAACATTTGTGTTTATGTATTTAAGGCTTTTATAAGAAATTTTTTATCAAGATTACAATCTTGATAACCTCTTTTTACGACATTTAAGTATCTTTCTGTTGGAAATTTGAATGGTGATTTTTTTATCATTGTATATGTCATGACTTTTTTTCCATAATAAGAAAAATAATATTTTTTATACAAGATTGGAAAATCCTCATAAACATCCAATTTTTTTTCATCACTTTTTGAAATTTCAAACAAACCACCAGGAACTATTGAATTTTTTTTTGCCTCAATATCTGCAGCTCTATATTTGCTTCTGAAAGTTAATCTAAAATTTTTTAAATTTATTTTTTTTAAAAAAATACTATCTTTACACCTACGTTTCATCTGAAAGTGATTTAGATTACTGCCATAAGCAAAATACAACATTATCTATCTACTACCTCAATTTTTTTTTCTTTTACAAATTTTATAATTTGAGAATTGCAACTATCAATTTTACTTTGATCTTCTGATCTTATTACAATTGAAACACCTAATTTGCCTGCATGAAAAAATGGGTAACTTCCTATTTCAACATCTTGATTATCATCTTGAACTTTTGTTAAAGAGTTGGCTATTTCACTTTCAACGGTTCTTAGACTGATTGTAAGACTTTTAATTGGTGCACCCCCCACTATACTGTTGGTTAAGCCTCCTAACATTGATTTCAAAATAGAAGGAACTCCTGGTAAAGAAAATACATTTTCAACATTAAAACCTGGTGCTCCGCTTGTGGGGTTTAAAATTAACTTTGCATTCTCTGGCATCCATGCCATTTTTTGTCTACCCTCATTAAATTCACCTGGTTTATAATAAGCTTCTAAAATTTTAAATGCATCTTTGTGGATTTCATAATTTATACCAAATGCCTTTGAAACTGATTGTGCTGTTATATCATCATGTGTGGGCCCAATACCGCCAGTTGTAAAAACATAATCATATGTCGACCTAAGCAAATTTAAAGTATCAATAATTATTTCCTCAATATCAGGAATTACTCTAACTTCAGCAACATTAACACCAATTGAATTTAACCATATTGCTAAAGTTGAGGTATTTGTGTCTTGAGTCCTGCCAGATAAAATTTCATTACCAATAATTAAAATTGAGGCATTAACTTTTACTTTTTTATCCATATGAAATATATAATTTAGTAATGGAATTTACCAAGTCTTTAATAAAAGGCAAACTAATCAAACGTTATAAAAGGTTTTTTACTGACGTTAAACTAGCTAATGAAATTGTCACAGCCCATTGTCCTAATACAGGATCAATGAAAGGTTTATTAGATGAAGGTAATGAAGTCTATTTACTTTCTAATAATGATCCAAAACGAAAGCTTAAATATGGATTAGAAATTATTAAATCTAGAAAAAATTTAGTTGGTGTAAATACTCATATGGCAAATAGAATTGTTGAGCATGGTCTTAAAAATAATCTTATTAACGAACTCAAAAATAATGACACTATAAAACCGGAGGTTTTTTTTAATAAAGAGACAAGATTTGACTTTTTGTTAGAAAAAAAAGGTCAAAAAACCTTTGTTGAGGTTAAAAATGTTACTTTATTTAGAGATAAAGATACTGCCGAATTTCCAGATGCGCCAACAGCAAGAGGAATTAAGCATTTATTAACCCTTATTGATGCCATAAAAAAAAGTTATAAAACATACTTAATATTTTTAGTTCAAATTCAAAATATGAAATATTTTAAAATAGCTAAAGATATAGACGAGAAATATTACAAAAATTATTTAATAGCTAAAAAAGCTGGTGTAAATTTTTTAGCTTATAGATGTGATATAAGTTCTAAAAAAATTTTTATAGATAAAAAATTAAAGATTATTGATGACTGACTACAAAGAAAAATTTGAAAAAATGAGAGTTGCTGGTAACCTTGCTGCAAGAACTTTAGATATGTTAACTGAAAATATTAGAGAGGGTATTTCTACTGACGATATAGATAAACTAGGATATGAGTTTATTAGAGACAATGGTGGTTATTCTGCACCTCTTTACTACAGAGGTTTTACAAAATCCTTATGCACTTCTTTAAACCATGTTGTTTGTCATGGCATTCCCTCTGATAGAATTTTACAAGAAGGCGATGCTGTAAATGTTGATGTAACGACAATCGTTGATGAACATTATGGTGATACTAGTAGAATGTTTTGTATTGGAAAAACTCCAGTCAAATTAAATAATCTTATAGATGCTACTCACGAGTCTATGATGAGAGCAATTAGAATTTTAAAACCTGGAATTAAATTAGGGGATATTGGTCATGAAATTCAATCATTTGTAGAAGAAAAAGGTTTTTCAGTTGTGAGAGATTTTTGTGGTCATGGTATTAGCACTACATTTCATGAACCACCAAATATTTTACACTATGGTAAAAAAAATACAGGTATGGAATTAAGACCAGGTATGACATTTACTATTGAGCCAATGATAAATGCAGGAAAATATGATGTTAAAATGTTGAATGATGGTTGGACAGCAGTTACAAAAGACAAATCTTTATCTGCACAATTTGAACATACGTTAGGAATTACTGAAAATGGTTATGAAATCTTTACAGAATCTGCTAAAGGTTATTCAAAGCCTCCATACTTATAATTAATGATTAAAAGATACTCGCGAAAACAATTAACTGATATTTGGTCAGAAGAAAATAAATACAAAATCTGGCTAGATGTTGAGGTTTCGGCTGCTGAAGCAATGGAAAAACTTGGTCAAATTCCAAGAGGTGTTGCCTCAGTTGTAAGAAAAAAAACTAAAATTAATGTAAACAGAATCCACAAAATAGAATCTGAAGTAAAACATGACGTAATAGCATTTCTAACTTCTGTTACTGAAAAAGCAGGGATTAAAGCAAGATACCTTCATCGAGGAATGACGTCATCAGATGTTTTAGATACTAGTTTTAATATACAGTTAGTACAATCAGGTAAAATTATTTTAAAAGATATAGATCAAATTTTAAAAATTTTAAAAAGACAAGCAAAAAAATATAAATTTACACCCTGTATGGGAAGAAGCCACGGTATCCATGCTGAGCCTATTACTTTTGGTTTAAAATTAGCCTCATTTTATGAAGAATTTAAAAGAAACAGAAAAAGACTTAAAGATGCTATTGATGAAGTTTCTACTTGTGCAATTTCTGGTGCAGTTGGAACATTTGCTAATATTAATCCAAATGTTGAAAAATATGTGGCAAAGAAATTAGGTTTAAAAGTTGAACCAATTTCCACACAAGTAATTCCAAGAGATAGACATGCATTTTATTTTTCTGTTTTAGGAATTCTTGCAGGATCTATTGAGAGAGTGGCAATAGAAATAAGACATCTACAAAGAACTGAAGTTTATGAAATACAAGAATATTTTTCTAAAAATCAAAAAGGCTCTTCTGCGATGCCTCATAAGAAAAATCCAATCTTGAGTGAAAATTTAACAGGCTTAGCTAGGATGGTTAGAAGTTCAGTTGTACCAGCTCTTGAAAACATCGCTCTTTGGCATGAGAGAGACATTTCTCACTCAAGTGTCGAAAGAAATATAGGACCAGATGCTAATATAACTACAGATTTTGCATTGGTTAGACTTACAAATATTTTAGATAATATGGTTGTTTATCCTAAAAAAATGCTTGAAAACTTAAATTTAACAAAAGGTCTAATTTTTTCTCAAGAAGTTATGCTGGAGTTAACTAAGGCAGGATTGAGCAGAGAAAAATCATACAAAATAGTACAATCGTTTGCAAAAAAATGTTTTGCAGAGAATTTAAACTTAATTGACGTTATTTCATCCGATAAATTCATAATAAGTAAAATTTCAACAAAAAAACTTAAGACCATATTTAATTATTCTAAACACTTTAAAAATGTAAATTTTATCTTTAGAAGAGTTTTCAAATAATGAAAAAAGGCAAAAAATTATACGAAGGGAAAGCTAAAATCATTTATGCAACAAATGATAAAAATTTAGTTATCCAATATTTTAAAGACGATGCAACTGCATTCAATAATCAAAAAAAAACTACGATTGAGGGTAAAGGCGTTCTAAATAATAGGATATCTGAGCATATACTCTCAAATTTATCTGAAGTTGGAATTAAAAATCATTTAGTAAAAAGAATTAATATGAGAGAACAACTAGTTAAGCTAGTTGATATAATACCAATAGAATTTATTGTAAGAAATATTGCAACTGGATCATTAACTAAAAGATTAGGTATCGAGGAAGGAACTGTTCTTGAACGACCATTAATAGAATACTGTCTAAAAGATGATAAGCTTGGAGATCCAATAATTAGTCGTGAGCATATTTTAACTTTTAATTGGCTTAATGTAATGCAGGTTGATTTGATAGATGAAAATCTATCTAGATTAAATGATTTTTTATTAGGAATGTTTAGAGGTGTTGGAATAAAATTAGTAGATTTTAAAGTTGAATTTGGCTTCACTCATGAAAGCGAAAAAACTCAAATTATATTAGCCGATGAGATAAGCCCTGATACATGTAGATTATGGGATACTTTAACAGATAAAAAACTTGATAAAGACAGATTTAGAAAAGATTTAGGAGATCTTATCCCCGCTTATACAGAAGTCGCAAAAAGACTTGGCATACTTCATGAACAATCTAATGTTTCTGCTGTTAATGTCACTCAACTTTCATCAGTTAAAAGAAAGAAAAAATGAAAATTTCTGTAATTATAACTTTAAAAAAAGATGTTCTCGATCCACAAGGAAAAGTTATTCATCAAACTCTGGATGGATTGGGTTTTGATAATATTAATGAAGTTAGACAAGGTAAATATTTTGAAATAGACACCAAAGAAACTGATAACGACAAAGCAAAAGCAAAAGTTGAAGAAATGTGTAAAAAACTTTTAGCTAACCTTGTTATAGAAGATTATAAATTACTTTAAACATTAATGAAAAAATTATTCTTTGTTTTTATTTTTTTTGTTTTTTCATCATTCGCATTAGCTGAAGAGACAAAATATACCAATTCATTAAATGAAAATATTACAGAACTATCATGGAAACTGGTAAGTACAAAATCGGTAAAAATGAAAGATTATCCTGCAGAAATAAATACTCTGACAAGACATGGTTATGTTTTGAAATGTGTCATAATATATTTTCCCGACGAAATAGATTCATATTGTGAGACACCATAAAAAAATAATAAAATGAAATCATCAGTTATTACTTTTCCTGGTTCAAATTGTGATAGAGATATGGATGTTGCTCTAAAAAAATTTGGATTTAAAAATAAAATGGTTTGGCATGCTGATGCTGAATTACCAAAAAGTGATTTAGTTGTATTACCAGGTGGATTTTCATATGGTGATTACCTGAGATGTGGAAGCATGGCTTCTAAATCAAAAATAATGCAATCTGTAATTAATTTTGCAAATTCAGGTGGTATGGTTATGGGTATCTGCAATGGATTTCAAATATTAGTAGAAACTGGTTTGGTTCCAGGTGTTTTGCTTAGAAACAAATATTTAGAATTTATTTGTAAAAACGTTTTTGTAAAAATTAACGATAAAAAAAATAAATATTTTAAAAATGTTGATAACGATGTTTTAGAATTTCATATAGCTCATAATGAGGGAAATTATTTTTGTACCAATGATCAATTAAAAGAAATTGAAGATAATAATCAAATAGCTATCAACTATTGTGATGAAAATGGAAATATAGAAGATCAGTTTAATCCTAATGGATCTATAAAAAATATAGCAGGCATATTTAATAAAGAGAAAAATATTCTAGGAATGATGCCCCACCCTGAAAGAATGATTGATACTTCTCTATCTGGTGAAGATGGATCATTATTTTTTAAAAATTTAATAAATAACTTAAAATGATTGTAAACGAACAAGTAGCAGTTGATCATGGTTTAAAGAAAGATGAATATGCTAAAATTTGTGAGCTATTAAAGAGAACTCCCAATATCACAGAGCTAGGCATTTTTTCTGCAATGTGGAATGAACATTGTTCTTATAAATCATCAAGATTACACTTAAAAAAATTACCTACTAAAGGAAAGAAAGTTATTCAAGGTCCTGGAGAAAATGCTGGGGTTATTGATATTGAAGATAATGACGCCATAGTTTTTAAAATTGAAAGTCATAATCACCCTTCATTTATTGAACCTTACCAAGGTGCTGCTACTGGCGTTGGAGGAATAATGAGGGATGTTTTTACTATGGGTGCAAGACCAATAGCTAACTTGAACTCAATACATTTTGGATCACCACAACATAAAAAAACCAAAAATTTATTAAGAGGTGTTGTTCACGGTATAGGTGGTTATGGAAATTGTATGGGGGTTCCTACAATTGCTGGGCAAACAAGTTTTGATAGTTCTTATAATGGAAACATTCTAGTAAACGCAATGACTTTAGGATTGGTAAAAAAAGATAAGATTTTCTATTCAAAAGCTGCTGGTTTAAATAAGCCTGTCATTTATGTTGGATCTAAAACTGGAAGAGATGGAATACATGGTGCAAGTATGGCTTCAGCTAGTTTTGATGAAAAAATTGAGGAAAAGAAACCAACAGTTCAAGTTGGAGATCCGTTTACGGAAAAACTTTTACTTGAAGCTTGTTTAGAATTAATGGCAGGAGACTCGATTATAGCCATCCAAGATATGGGTGCCGCAGGACTAACTTCCTCTAGTATTGAAATGGCCTCAAAAGGAAACCTTGGAATAGAAATTAATTTAAACAAAGTACCTTGTAGAGAAGCCAAGATGACACCTTATGAAATAATGCTCTCAGAGAGCCAAGAAAGAATGCTGATTGTTTTAGAAAACGGAAAAGAAGAGCAAGCAAAGAAAATATTTGATAAATGGAACTTAGATTTTGCAGTAATTGGAAAAACTACTAAGTCAAAAAAAATAGAACTTTATTTTGATGAAGAAAAAGTTGCGGACATTCCAGTTAACACTTTAGTTGAAAACTCTCCTATGTATGATCGTAAATGGAAAAAAGCAAAACTTCCTAAAAAAAATAAGATAAAGAAAGAAGATATTAAACATTTAAAAATAATTGATGTATTAAAAAAAATTTTAGCTAATCCTAATATATGTAGCAAAGAATGGATTTGGCAACAGTATGATCATACGGTCATGGGAGACACAATACAAAAACCTGGTGGAGACGCAGGTGTTGTAAAAGTTCATGGAACAGATAAAGCTGTTGCTGCTTCAGTGGACTCTTCAGCGGTTTACTGCTGGGCTCATCCTTTAACCGGTGGAAAGCAAGTAGTTTGTGAAAGTTTTAGAAATCTTATATCTGTAGGTGCTAAACCGATTGCTATCACCAATTGTTTAAATTTTGGTAGTCCAGAAAATGAAGAGAATATGGGTGAGTTTGTTGAATGTGTTCAAGGTATTGGTGAGGCAAGCGAATATTTGAAGTTTCCAGTGGTTTCTGGAAATGTATCTTTCTATAACCAAACAAAAGATGAAGGTATAAAACCTACACCTGCAATTGGTGGTGTTGGGTTAATCAAGGATTATAAGAATATGATCACTATGGATGTTAAAGAAGTTAATAATTTAGTTTTAGTAATTGGAAAAACCGAAGGACATATTGATCAAAGTTTATTTGCAAGAAATATCTTAGATGAGAAAAATGGACCTCCGCCTGAAATAAATCTATTTAACGAGAAAAATAATGGAGAAACATTGCTCAAATTGATTGATAATAATTTAATAAAAAGTGCCCATGATGTTTCTTTAGGTGGCATAATTACTGCGGTAGCAAAAATGTGTATTAGGGGGAAAAAAGGAATAAATATTAAAAAACCAAAATACCTAATTAATGAGATGGAATATTTTTTTGCTGAAGATCAAGGCAGATATATTGTGGAAATAAATAAAAAGGATTTTAAAAAAGTAGCTGATATATTGAATAAAAATGCAGTCCATTTTGATGAACTTGGCACAATTAATGAAAATGAACTATATATTAATGACAAGACAAAAGTTACAATTGACGAATTATCAAGTTCGAATAAAAGTTGGTTAACAAACTATATGAGTAAATAATGGCGATGGATTTAAAAGAAATTGAGAATTTTATAAAAGAGGCAATGCCAGATGCTGTAGTGGAAATACAAGATTTAGCAGGTGATGGAAACCATTATTCAGCTACCGTTATCTCATCACAATTTTCTGGAAAAAGTAAAATCGAACAACATAAAATGGTTTACAACTCATTAAAAGGTAGAATGGGTAATGAACTTCATGCATTAGCAATTAAAACAAAGGAGAGTTAAAATGGATCAACAAACAAATGAATTAATAAAAAATGAAATTGAAAATAACGAAGTTTGTTTATTTATGAAAGGTACCCCTGACGCTCCACAATGTGGATTTTCAATGGCTACTTCTAATATATTAAAATTGCTTGAAGTAAATTTCAAAGGTGTAAATGTTTTAGAAAATCAAAATTTAAGAGAAGGTATTAAAATTTTTAGTGATTGGCCAACAATACCTCAGCTATATATCAAAAATGAATTTATTGGTGGGTGTGATATAGTTAAAGAAATGTATGAAAGTGGTGAGTTGACAAAACTTTTTGAAAGCAAAAATATAAATTTTAAGGCTAAGAGCTAATTATCTAGAATAGTACTCAATTACTAAATTTGGTTCCATAACAATTGGATATGGAACTTCTTCAAACTTTGGAACTCTGACAAACTTTAGTTTTTTATTTTTTTCGTCCATCTGGATGTATTCTGGAGTTTCTCTTTCTTTATTTGCAAGAGCAATGTCAATAATTGCAAGCTGTTTTGATTTGTCTCTTATCTCAATAGAATCCTCTTCTCTAACTAAATAGCTTCCAATGTTAACTTTTTTACCATTTACTTTTACATGGCCGTGATTGATTAGTTGTCTAGCTGAAAAAATTGTTGTTGCAAATTTTGCCCTATAGATAATAGCATCTAATCTTCTTTCAAGTAGACCAATTAAGTTTTCCCCAGTATCACCTTTAAGCATTACTGCTTTTTTATAAATATTTCTAAATTGTCTTTCGTTAATGTTACCATAATAAGCTTTTAATTTTTGTTTTGCTTGAAGTTGAATTCCATAATCAGAAGGTTTTGAAGTTTTAGTTTGACCGTGTTGACCTGGTCCATAAGCTCTAGTATTAAAAGGACTTTTGGGTCTACCCCATAGGTTGACTTTTAATCTTCTGTCTATTTTATGTTTAGAGTTTAATCTTTTTGTCATTTGATAGTGGGCTTTATAAACTTACACATCATTTTGTCAATCAACGTTTTTTACCTAAACTTGCAAATACACCAGATAAAATACGTGTTTCTTTGGTTGATAATTCCATCCTATAAAAAATATTCCTCAAGTTTTCAAGCATTATCGGCTTCTTCTCTTTTGATTTAAAGAAATTAATATCTTCAAGATTTTTTATACAAAGATTTACCATGGCAACTATATCTTTTTTAGAGGCCGATTTAACTTTATTTGATTTCTTAAAAGAGGATACTTTTGAATTGATTATACTTGATACATGTTGAGCAATTATTATTAAACTGTGAGACAGATTTAACGATTTAAAATCGAGATTTGTTGGAATTTGAAGAGTGTAATTTGCATAACTTATTTCGTTATTTGATAAACCTGATGCCTCTGACCCAAATAAGAATGCTACTTTTTTTTTATAATTTATTTTTTTTAAATCTTCTAATTGAATATGTTTAATGTTTTTATTTCTAAATCGTGCAGATGTTGCAATTACAACATCAATACTCTTTAAACATTTTTCTAAATTTTCAAAATTCTTTGCTTTATTGATTATATTTTTTGCTCCTACGGAAGTTGCCAAAATTTTATCATTTGGAAAAACTGGTTTGGGATCAACAATAATAAGTTTATTAAAATTAAAATTTTTCATTGCTCTTGCACACGCTCCAATATTTTCAGAAAGTTGGGGCTTGTGTAAAATGAAAGAAATATTATTAACAGACATTAATCTATGCCATGATTTCTGTTATAATTCGATATAACTGATGGTTTAATATTATTTAAATATTTAGGATCTACTGTCCAAATAGAAACTTTTAAAGGATAACATTTTGCTACATCAGATGAATGCTCAGATCCGCAATCACCACCTGGACAAGCAGAAAGAGCGCCTAATAAATCTGTTTCAGCAAAAAACTCTAAATAATCACCAGGTCTAACAGGGCTTGCTTTCATAAAGTATTGTTTAGTATCATTAGTAAACCCAGTTAACATAAAAACATTTAATACATCATGAACTATTTTTTCTGCATGATCTAGTTGAATATTTTTTTCTTTAACCAAAGCTCTTGTTAAATTTGAGTGGCAACAATAGTGATAATCGTTATCGCTCAAAAGTTTTGATGTATAAGGATCACATCTTGTACCAATTACATCATGAACCGATCCACCATCTTTATCATAATCATACCAATCTAAAGTATCCCAAGTTATTGTTGCTAAAGATCTTAGATATGGAAAACTACTAAACATTTTATCTCCTACTGAAAGGTGAGTTCCATAGAGAGCTCTTGTTTTTCCTGAATAAAATTTTTCCTCTAAATTTTTTAAATTGAATAAATTTAGATCTCCTACTTGTGGGCCATCTACACTCTCTATTCTAAAAAACTCACCAAATTTAACTTCAAACGTTTTCGCGTCTCTAGGCGGAATAATAATTTCATCTTTTTTGACCAAGCGTTCTCTTGCAGAATGCAAAATACTTAAATTTTTTTCTTCAATATTGGTATTTGGATAACAAACAATTGGTTCAGCTCCAATTCTTGTCTCTATATCTATTGGCTTTTCTGAAAATTTTTTAACTTTCATTCTTATAAACTACCAGGAGCTTTATCCTTGAATAACTTATAATCTAAACTATCAACAAGAGCTTTGAAAGAAGCATCAATGATATTTGGTGATACCCCAATAGTAAACCAATTAACACCTTTTGAATCTGTACTTTCAATACTAACTCTTGTTACAGCTTCTGTACCAGTATTTAAAATTCTAACTTTATAATCAACCAGTCTTAAATCTTTTAAATATTCTGAATATTTTGAAAGTTTATTAACATTCTTTCTGATAGCATTATCCAGAGCATTAACAGGTCCATTTCCTTGACCTTCACACAAAATTTTATCTCCATCTACTTCTAATTGAGCTTTTGCAAAGGAAACAATTTCTCCAGCATTATCTTTCTTTACTGAAACATCATACTCATTAATTGAAATATATCTTGGTATTTCTCCCATTAGCCTTCGAGCCAACAACTCGAAAGAAGCATCGGCACCGTCATAACTATAACCAATAAACTCTCTATCTTTAACTTCGTCTAAAAGTTTTTTAATTTTTGGATCACTTTTCTCAACTTTAATTCCTATTGAATTCAATCTAGATATAATATTTGACTGTCCTGATTGATCTGAAACTACAATATTTCTAGAATTTCCAACTTCTTCAGGATTAATATGTTCATAAGTTTTAGGATCTTTTTGAACTGCTGAAACATGCATTCCTCCTTTATGAGAAAAAGCAGACGCTCCAACGTAAGGTAAATGTTTATTAGGTTTTCTATTTAATATCTCATCTAATAGTCTAGAACATTGAGTTAAATTTTTTAAATTTTCCCTTTTAATATTTAACTCAAACTTATCTGAAAAATCTTTTTTTAAAAAAAATGAAGGTATTAATGACATTAAATTTGCATTTCCACATCTTTCTCCCAAACCATTGATAGTGCCTTGAACTTGTCTTACTCCTGCTTGAACTGCAGCAAGACTATTAGATACTGCGTTTTCTGTGTCATTGTGTGCATGTATTCCTAAATTTTTTCCAGGAATTTGCTTGATTACTTCAGAAACAATTTTCGTTATCTCATGTGGAAGTGTTCCGCCATTTGTATCACATAATACAATCCATCTTGCGCCATTATCAAACGAAGCTTTTAAGCATGACATTGCATATTCAGAATTAGACTTATATCCATCAAAAAAGTGCTCGGCATCAAACATGAACTCTTTTCCAGATTTAACAATATGTTTGGTACTTTCGCTAATATTGATTAAATTTTGCTCATTACTTATTCCTAATGCGACATCCACTTGAAAATCCCATGATTTTCCAAATAGACAAACAGAAGTGCTTTTTGAATTTATTAAAGAAGAGAGCATTGGGTCATTTTCTGCACTATGCTCTGATTTTTTAGTCATACCAAATGCAGTTAATTTTGTAGATTTGAAATTATGATCTTTATTGAAAAATTCAGTATCAGTTGGATTTGCTCCTGGCCAACCTCCTTCAACATAATCTACCCCTAATTTATCTAAAGATGATGAAATTTTTTCTTTATCATCGATTGAAAAATCTACACCTTGAGTTTGCGCACCGTCACGTAATGTTGTATCAAATATGTAAAGTTTTTCTTTGCTCATTTAAATTTCCAGGTCGTTTTACCATCTTTATCTTCTATTAAAACACCTTTGTCTAAAAGTTCATTTCTAATTTTATCAGCTTCTTTGTAATTTTTGGTCTCTCTAGCCTTGTTTCTTTCTTGAATTTTATGCAAAATTTCTTTTTCAGAAATTAAAGCTTTGCTAGTTTTAAATTTAAGCCAATTTTCTTTACTTTCATTCAATAGTCCTACAAATTGACAAGCAGAAACAAATATAGATTTATCTTGGTCATTACCTTTTTGAGCTTTTTCATATAATTGATGTAAATTAGCAATGTATCCAGGTGTATTTAAATCATCATAAAGTGGGTGAAGAATTTCATCAGAAACCTCAGAATTATTTTCAATATCTAAGTATGAATTGTACCATTTATTAATTGTATTTTGACAATCTTCGAGAAGTTTATCATTCCAATCTAATGGCTGTTTGTAGTGCGCACTCAATAAAGCTAATCTCAAAACTTGACCATTTATCTTGTTTCTAAAATCTTTTATTTTTAAAATATTTCCCTGAGACTTAGCCATCTTTTCATTAGACATAGTGATGAATGCATTGTGCATCCAAAATTTTGCGAATATTTTTGTATCATTTGCGCATCTTGACTGGGCTATTTCATTCTCGTGATGAGGAAATAATAAATCTATACCACCACCATGAACATCAAACTCATCTCCTAAAAATTTTTTTGACATTGCGGAACATTCAAGATGCCACCCGGGTCGTCCTTTTCCCCAAGGAGATTCCCATGATGGCTCATCATTTTCTGAAGGTTTCCATAAAACAAAATCTTCTGAATTTTTTTTATTTTCACTTACTTCTACTCTTGATCCAGCAATTAGTTCATCTAATTTTTTGTTTGATAGCTGACCGTAATCCTTGAATTTTGTAACCTCAAAATAAACATGCTTATTATTTTCGTAAGCAAATCCTTTTTTTATTAATTCAGAAATCATTTCAATCATCAAATCTATATTTTCTGTTGCTTTAGGTTGATGAGTTGGTTCTTCACAATTTAAGTAATGACAATCTTCACTAAAACTTTTAGTTACTTTGCTTGTTAATTCTGAAATTGAAATATTATTTTCTTTTGAAGATTTAATAATTTTATCATCTACATCTGTAATATTTCGCACATAAGTAACTTTAGGATAATTTTTTTTAAAAATTTTAAAAAGAATATCAAATACAACTATTGGTCTTGCGTTCCCAATATGGGGATCGTCATAAACAGTTGGACCACACACATAAATTCTAATGTTGCTTTTATCTAGTGGAACAAACTTCTCTTTTTTATTTGTTAGATTGTTTGTTAAAAAAATATCTTTACTCATTGTTTTAGGAATATACTTAAAAAATAGATTTGTGAATCTATTTGATTAATTTGGAATTTTGCATACAGGAATTGGCTCCATTTTATGCAAATTTTGTTTTCTAATAGTTTCGTATTTAGCTCGATTAGCCGAATTAGGATTGTCCATAGCTTCTTCTAATTCTTCATATTTTAGTCCAAGTTGACCTTCATCAGTTCTTCCATCGTCCCATAAACCATCCGTGGGGGCCGCATCTATAATTTCTTTTAAAATTCCAAGCTCTTTTCCTAGCTCCCAAACTTCAGTTTTATTACAATCAGCTATAGGAGATATATCTACCCCACCATCTCCGTATTTTGTGTAAAACCCAACACCAAAATCTTCAACTTTATTTCCAGTTCCAACTACTATTCCTTTATTCGTTGCAGCAACTTGATAGAGCGTTGTCATTCTCAATCTGGCTCTAGAGTTCGCCATTCCATGTTCATTATCAAAATTTGATAAACTGGAACTAAAAGCCAAAAATAACTCATCTAAATTAATAGTATGTGCCTCAACATTTTTAAAATTTTTAACTAACCACTCTTGATGCTTTAAACTTAAATCATGTTGGTGTGATTTCTGTTTGATTGGCATTGACAAAACAATAGTTTTTAAACCTGTCATTGCGCTTAATGTACTAGAAACTGACGAATCTATTCCTCCGGAAATTCCTATAACCAATGACTCTGCCTTACTTGGCATATTATTTGCATAATCTTTAATCCAATTAGAAATAAATTTTACTTTTTCTGAAGCATTCATGATTTTAAAGTATTAAATATTTAAAATTTTACAATGTCTTAAGATGCCGCTCTATCTGCGTTTTTAGAATAAGAGCTATTCTTTTTGATCTCATCTGAAATCATGAAAGCTAATTCTAGAGCTTGGTTTGCATTTAGTCTTGGGTCACAATGCGTGTGATATCTTGATGATAAGTCTTTTTCTGATATCTTTTGTGCTCCACCAATACACTCTGTTACATCTTGACCAGTTAATTCTATATGTAAACCACCAGCGTAACTTCCTTCGCTTTGGTGGCATGCAAAAACATTTTTAACTTCTTTTAACACACTGTTAAATGGTCTTGTTTTAAATCCTGTCGCAGCTTTTACAGTATTTCCATGACAAGGATCACACGACCAAATTACATTTAAACCTTCTTTTTTTATTGCCCTAATTAATTTTGGTAAAAATTTTGAGACATTATCTGCACCAAATCTTGATATTAGTGTGATTTTACCTTTTTCATTTTTAGGGTTTATTCTATTACAAAGATCAATTAAATCGTCAGCCTTTAAGGTAGGTCCACATTTAATTCCTATTGGATTTTCTATACCTCTACAAAACTCAACATGGCCACCATCCAGTTGTCTTGTTCTATCTCCTATCCAAACAAAGTGAGCAGATGTGTCAT
This sequence comes from uncultured Pelagibacteraceae bacterium, assembly GCA_902635665.1. Lineage (GTDB taxonomy): Bacteria > Pseudomonadota > Alphaproteobacteria > Pelagibacterales > Pelagibacteraceae > Pelagibacter. The sequence goes on along the minus strand of CACPOX010000002.1, from coordinate 9,156 downwards.
GATTTTCTCCTGTTGTAGAGTCTGTTCTTGTCATTGTTTCTTCAAAAGGAAGTAGTAATGCCTCATGTGATGTCCAGAAGTTAACGGTTTTTAATCTTCTATTAAAATCTGAATTAATTCCACATGCATCCATGAAAGCTAATGCATTTGCAATATTATCTTCTAATTCTTTAAATCTTTTTAATTCAGGTGAATTTTTTATAAAACCTAAATTCCAATTATGAACATTCTTAAGATCTGCAAAACCTCCATGACAAAATGCTCTAATTAAGTTTAAAGTTGCAGCTGATTGAGAGTATGCCTTGAATAATCTTTTAGGATCTGGAACTCTAGCCTTTTCAGTAAATTCCATAGCATTAATGTTGTCACCTAAATAACTTGGGAGCTCTACCCCATCTTTTATTTCTGTTGGTGCACTTCTAGGTTTTGAAAATTGACCAGCTATTCTTCCAACTTTTACCACTGGTAATGAAGCTGAGTAAGTTAAAACTAATGACATTTGCAACATTAGTTTAAACGTATCTCTAATATTATCTGGATTAAATTCTGCAAAACTTTCAGCACAATCTCCACCCTGAAGTAAAAATGCTTTTCCGTCTACGACATCTGCTAACTGACTTTTAAGATGTCTCGTTTCCCCAGCAAATACTAACGGAGGAAATGTCCCTATCTTATCCAAAACTTTATCCAATTCTTTTTTATCTGGATATTCTGGAATATGTTTTACAGGATATTTTCTCCAACTATTTTTTTTCCAACTTTTCATATTCAACCTAAAGGTGTTTTAACAGAGTTTAAAGTTTATTCAACAGTGACAGATTTAGCTAAATTTCTAGGCTTATCAATGTCATAACCTTTTTTAAGAGCAGAGTAATAAGCAAGCTTTTGAAGTGGTATGGTCAAAAGGAATGGAAGCAAGTCATCATTTGTATTCTCAACTTCAATAGTTTCCCAAATATTTTCTGACACAACTTCATCTTTACTCTTGTTCGTTATCAATAACACTTTTGCCCCTCTAGCAATTACTTCCTGCATATTTGAAATTGTTTTTTTATAATAACTATCTCTGGGAGCTAAAACTACTACAGGCATACCCTCTTCAATTAAAGCAAGTGGTCCATGTTTCATTTCACCCGCAGGATATCCCTCCGCATGAATGTAAGAAAGCTCTTTAAGTTTTAACGCACCTTCTAAAGCTATTGGATATGAATATCCTCTTCCTAAAAACATTGAACCCTTTGCTTCGTTAAATGTTGAGGATATTGCCTGTATATCATTATCATGAAGTAATGTTTTCTCTATTAAGCCAGGCAAAGCTTTAAGATCTTTAATTTTTTCCTGATAATTATTTTTTTCAATTTCATTTCTCAATGATCCAAGCTTTAAGGCTAAAATATATAAAACTAGTATTTGACCTAGAAATGCTTTTGTCGATGCTACTCCTATTTCAGGGCCACAATGAATTGGTAAAACAAAGTTTGAGTCTCTTGCAATTGAGCTTTCGATTACATTAACAACAGCACATGTTTTCATGTTATTTCTGTTACAAAGATCTAAAGCTGCGTAAGTATCTGCTGTCTCCCCTGATTGTGAAACAAAAATATATAAAGTATCTTTTTTAAACCTATTTTTTCTGTATCTAAACTCTGATGCTATATCTATGTTTACATCTAAAGTTGTAAGTTCTTCAAACCAATATTTAGCCATCAAACAAGAATGATATGCAGTTCCACATCCCACCAAAGTTATTGATTTAATATCCTTTATTTTCCATGGAAAATTAAAGATATTTATATCTTTATTTACACTATCTAAGTATTCTTTAATTCCAGTTTTAATTGTTGTTGGCTGCTCTTCAATTTCTTTTGCCATGAAATGTTTAAAATCACCTTTGTCATAATTTGTTTCATTAGATGATAATTCTAATATTTTTTTATTAACCTTATTCCCATCTTCATTGAAAAAAAGAACCTGATCTTTTTTAACAATACAAAATTCACCATCATCAAGGTATGTGATTTTATTTGTCATTGATTTCAAAGCATATGAGTCTGAGCCTAGATAATTTTCATTAGGACCATATCCAACTGCTAAAGGCGAGCCTCTTCTAGCCCCAACAATTAAATCTGGCATCTCTTTAAATACAATTCCAAGTGCAAAACTACCATGAAGTTGTTTTAATGTTTTTGTTATAGCTTCTTCTAATTCTGAAGTTTTTAAATGCTCAGTAATTAAATGAACTATTACTTCGGTATCTGTCTGTGATTTGAATTTATGACCTTTGTTAATTAAATGTTTTTTTAATATTGTAGAGTTTTCAATAATTCCATTGTGAACTACTGATACGTTATGAGAGGAATGAGGATGTGCATTTAAACTATTTGGAATTCCATGAGTTGCCCATCTTACATGCCCTATACCAATATTTCCTCTTAAGTTTTTTAAATCAAAATTATTTTCTAAGTTATCTACTCTTCCCTCAGATTTTATTTCATTGATTGCACCATCTGAAAGTGTAGCTATACCTGCTGAATCATATCCTCTGTATTCTAATTTTTTTAATGAATTAATTATATTTGCAGAAACAGGTTTGTTACTAGATATTCCAATAATTCCACACATAAATTATTTTTTCTTTCTTTTGTAACTCTTAACTTCTAATTGTGGCGATCTTGTTAGTGCTAAAGATTTTTTTCTAACATTCTTTGTTATTACTGATCCAGCTCCAACAATACTATCTTCATTTATAGTAATTGGAGCAACTAAAGAAGAGTTTGAGCCTATAAATACTTTATCTTTAATTTTTGTCTTATTCTTATTTATACCATCATAATTACAAGTAATTGTACCTGCGCCTATATTTACTGATTTTCCAATTTGAGTATCTCCTACATAAGATAAATGGTTAACTTTAGATTTTTTTCCTAGAGTACTTTTTTTAATCTCAACAAAATTACCTACTTTAGATCCTTCTTTTAAAATTGTATCAGGTCTTATTCTGGCATATGGACCAATCTCAACTTTGTTTTCAATTTTACAAGACTCTAAATGTGAAAAAGATTTTATAATTACATTATTCCCAATTTTAACCTTAGATCCAATAACAACATAAGGTTCTATAGTTACATTACTTCCAATCTTGGTATCTTTTGAAAAAAAAATAGTTTCAGGACCTATCATTTTAACTCCTGATTTTATAAATTTCTCTCTTAGTTTTTTTTGATTTAAAACTTCCATTTAGAATTGATTTACATTAAGAATATGTCTTGATTAATTCACAATTTATTTCTTTAAAATACTTTTAAAATGAAACAAAAATTTACAATTTTATTTGATTTAGACGGTACATTAGTGGATACCGCTCCAGATTTAATTCGCGCCCATAACCATGTAATGAAAAAATTTGGTTATCCTACAAAAACTTTAGGAGAATTAAAAAATGCTGTTGGCAAAGGAGCAAAAGCTATGATGGCAAAGGCTAATGGTCAGTGGAAATGGTTTGATGAAAAAATTCAAAATGAAATGACTGATGAATTTTTATCTTATTATGGAAAAAATATTTTACGTGAAAGTAAACTAATCAACGGTGTAAAGGAATTTTTAAATTGGTGTAAAAATGAAAATATTTCTATGGCAGTATGTACTAATAAAACTGAACACTTAGCAGCTGATCTTTTAAAAAAAATTGGGATTTATGATTATTTTGAATATGTTGCTGGTTATAATACTTTTGAATATTGCAAACCAGACCCTCGACATTTAACAACTACTATAGAAATATTAGATGGGGATAAAAATAAATCATTGATGATTGGTGACAGTGAAACAGATGCTAATGCTGCTAAGGCAGCTGAAATTCCAATAATATTACTAAAATATGGATATACAGAAAAAAAATCTGAGGATATTTATCATAATCACATTATAAAAGACTTTGTAGGTATTGAAAAAATAATATCCGAATATCTTTAATATTGATTAATTTATTTTAACTATTAAAACAAAATCACGAATAAGGAGTTATTTTGTTATTACATACAGTTAAAGTATATCCATCAAAAATTAATCTGCCAAAGAAGAAACAGCTTGCATGGAAAATTGCAGAGATAGCAAGCGATAATGCTAAATTAGATAAAAATGCTATTGAAATGGTTATCAATAGAATTATTGATAATGCGTCTGTTGCGATCGCCTCTTTAAACAGAAAACCAGTAATTTCATCTAGAGAAATGGCTTTAAGACACTCTAGAAAAATTGGTGCAACTTTATTTGGTGTAAACTCAAAATTAAAATTTGATTGTGAATGGGCAGCATGGTCAAATGGGACAGCCGTTAGAGAATTGGATTTTCATGATACTTTTTTAGCTGCTGATTATAGTCATCCTGGTGACAATATTCCTCCACTTATTAGTGTAGCACAACAAAATAAAAAAAGTGGATTAGATTTATTAAGGGGAATAATAACTGCATATGAAGTTCAGGTAAATTTAGTTAAAGGTATTTGTTTACATAAACATAAAGTTGATCACATTGCTCATTTAGGACCTAGTGTAGCTGCTGGATTAGGAACAATGTTAAAATTAAATACTGAAACTATTTATCAAGCTGTTCAACAGGCATTACATACAACAATATCTACAAGACAATCTAGAAAAGGAGAAATTTCAAGTTGGAAAGCTTATGCTCCTGCTCATGCAGGTAAACTTGCTATAGAAGCAGTAGATAGAGCTATGAGAGGTGAAGGTGCTCCAAGTCCAATATACGAAGGTGAGGATAGTGTAATAGCAAGAATATTAGATGGTAAAAAAGCTAAATATAAAGTCCCATTACCAAAAAAAGGTGAAAGTAAAAAAGCTATTTTAGAAACATATACAAAAGAATATTCTGCAGAATATCAATCACAAGCTTTAATAGATCTAGCTAAAAAACTAAAAACAAAAATACCAGATTTAAATCTGATTAAGAAAATTGATATTTTTACAAGCCATCATACTCATTATGTAATAGGGACAGGTGCTAATGATCCTCAAAAAATGGATCCTAACGCTAGTAGAGAAACATTGGATCACTCTATAATGTACATATTTGCTGTAGCTTTAGAAGATGGAGATTGGCATCATGTAAAATCTTATACAAAAAACAGAGCAAATAGAAAAAGTACCATTAAGATTTGGAAATCAATAAAAACTTATGAAGATAAAAAATGGACAAAAAAATATCATGATCCAAATCCAAAAAAAAAATCTTTTGGTGCTAAAGTAGTTGTCACACTTAATAATGGGAAAAAAATAACAGAGGAATTAGATAAAGCAGATGCGCATCCATATGGGTCTAGACCATTTAAGAGAAAAAATTATATAAATAAATTTTTAACTTTAACTGAGGGTATTTTGGATAAAAAGGAAAGCAATCGTTTTCTTATGTCAGTACAAAATTTAAAAAATTTAAAATCTGGCCAACTTCATAAATTGAATATTGAAGTAAGAAAAAGTAAATTGAAACAAAATAATAAAAAAGGAATTTTTTAATGCATTTTGTAAAAAAAGAGCCGCATCAAAAAAGAGTAGATTTTGATCAAAAATTAAAATCAAACAAAATTTTGAGAGTTCCTGGTGCATATAATCCACTGACAGCAAAATTGATTGAAGAAATTGGTTATGATGCAGTTTATGTGTCTGGTGGAGTGATGGCTAATGATCTTGGATTTCCTGATATTGGCTTAACAACACTACAAGATGTTAGTACTAGATCTTATTTAATATCAAGAGTAACTAATCTTCCTACTATAGTTGATATAGACACAGGATTTAAATCCTGCAAAGAAACTATAGAAACTTTTGAACAATTTGGGATAACAGGTGTTCACTTAGAAGATCAAATTGAGAGAAAAAGATGTGGGCATCTTGAAAATAAAGAACTTATTTCAACTGATGATATGGTTAAAAAAATTAAAGAATGTGTAGCTTCTAAAAAGGATCAAAATTTTAAAATTATTGCACGTTCAGATGCTAAAGGTGTTGAGGGCATAGATAAAATGATTGAAAGATGTAAAGCCTATATTGACGCTGGTGCTGAAATTATATTCCCAGAAGCCCTTAAAGATGAAAAAGATTTTGAAAAAGTTCGTAAAGAATTATCAGGTTACTTATTAGCTAATATGACTGAATTTGGTAAGTCAAAATTATTTAACTACAAAGAATTAGAAAATTTTGGATATAATATTGTAATTTATCCTGTAACAACTCAAAGATTAGCTATGAAAAATGTTGAAGATGGATTAAGGGACATTTATGCAAATGGACATCAAAATAACATCATTGATAAAATGCAATCTAGAAAAAGACTCTATGAATTAGTAGATTATGAAAAATATAATTCATTGGATGAAAGAATTTATAATTTTAGTTCAGAAGGACATGAATAATGAATGATGATATAAAAAAAGGATTACTAGGAATAGTTGTAGATGAAACTGAAGTTTCAAAAGTAATGCCAGAAATCAATTCTCTCACTTACAGGGGATATGCTGCTCAAGATTTATGTGAATATTGTAGATTTGAAGAAGTTGCGTATTTAATTCTCAATAAAGATCTTCCAAACTCTATTCAACTTAGAAAATTTGAAAAAGAAGAGAAAAATAACAGAGAATTAACTAAAAACCTTTACGAAATAATTAAACATATGCCAAAAAGATCTCATCCAATGGACGTAGCTAGAACAGCGGTAAGTGTTATGGGATTGGAGGACAAAGAGACAACAGACTCTTCACCAGAGGCAAATATGAGAAAAGCACTAAGAATATTTGCAAAAACACCAACAGCGTTAGCTGCTTTTTACAGAATTAGAAAAGGAAAAAAAATTATAAAACCAAAGAAAACTTTAACTTTTGCTGAAAATTTTTTCTATATGTGTTTTGGAAAAGTACCTCAAAAAGAAATAGTTAAAGCTTTTGATGTCTCTTTAATTTTATATGCTGAACACAGTTTTAATGTTTCAACTTTTACTGCCAGAACAATAACTAGTAGTTTGTCTGATATACATGGGGCTATCACTGGTGCAATTGCTAGTCTAAAAGGTCCACTTCATGGTGGAGCAAATGAAGAAGTTATGCATATGATGAGTAAAATTAAAAAACCAGAAAATGCTCTAAAGTGGATAAATAGTGCACTTAAGAACAAAGAAGTGGTTATGGGATTTGGTCATAGAGTTTATAAATCAGGAGATTCTAGAGTTCCTACAATGAGAAAATATTTTGCAAAGGTTGCTCGAATTAAGAAAGATAAAAAATACGAAAAAATATATGACATTGTAGAAAAAGTAATGATTAAAGAAAAAAACATTTACCCTAATGTAGATTATCCAACAGGACCAACATATCATTTGATGGGGTTTGAAACTGATTTTTTTACTCCAATTTTTGTAATTTCAAGAATTACTGGTTGGTCAGCACATATAATGGAACAACATGCTGCAAATAAATTAATAAGACCACTAGCAAAATACAAAGGTAGCAAACATAGAAAAGTAATGGAGCTTAATTATCGTTGATCATTTGACTGCTAAAATATTTTCTTTATCTATTTGTTTTAAATTATATCCAGCACTTACTAGTTTATCTTTAATTTCTTTAAGCTTTTCACCTTCTGTAAATGTTCCATCAAAATGTTTTGACTCAAATATAATACTTTTTATATTTATTTTATCATAATCAATATCTTTCATAATTTTATATTCGGCTCCCTCCACATCGATCTGTAACTTTTCAATTGAATCAATTGAATATTTATTTATTAGATGATTAAACGTTATAAATTCTATTCTTTTGCTTTCTATATCATCTTCCGTAATCTCAAATCTTTTGCTCTTATGATTTAAAATATGGCTTTTATTAAATGATCCAATCTGGCTTGCCCAATGTTTTTTAAGCTTGTTTATAGAATTTTTTTTAACGTAATAAAAATCGTCAGTTTTTATTTCATCCAAGATTGCATTTTTACAAATAAAAATATTGTCTTTTTCGACAAATTCTTTTTCAAGGATTTCATAATTGTAAGGAACTGGCTCAACTAGTAAAATATTTTTATTTTTATATTTCTCTATGTCTTCTTTAAGCCAAACTCCAAAGTGAGCACCTATAACAACTAGACCAAAATCACTCACAATTTTATTTTATAATCAGCTAAAAGCTTCTGCCCATGTTCCTTGAGTAGAGGCTTTAGAATATTCTGTAGCACGCCCCTCAAAGAAGTTCATGTGCTCAACTGCATTAAGCATAGTATCCAACCAAGTTAGTGGATTTTTTTGAACATCATAAATTGGCTCTAAACCTAATTGGTCAAGTCTTCTGTTAGCAATAAATCTTATATAATCTTTAACTTCTTTTGCACTTAAACCTTCCATTGGCCCCATTTCGAAAGCTAAATCGATGAAAGCATCTTCATGCTCAACAATAGTTCGACATGCTTGATATAATTCTTTTTTAAGTTTTGGTGTCCAAATCTCTGGGTTTTCTTTTATAAACTCTCTAAAAATTCTTATCATTGAGTTACAATGAAGAGTTTCATCTCTTACAGACCAAGTAACTATCTGTCCCATTCCTTTCATTTTGTTATGTCTAGGGAAATTTAATAAAATTGCAAAACTTGCAAATAACTGTAAACCCTCAGTAAAGGCACTAAACACGGCAACTGTTTTTGCAATATCTTCTTTAGAGTTTACATTGAAACCTTGCATATAGTCATACTTATCTTTCATTTCTTTATATTTCATGAAAGCTGAATATTCAGATTCTGGCATTCCAATAGTATCTAAAAGATGTGAATAAGCAGCAACATGAACTGTTTCCATTGCGGCAAACGCTGTCATCATCATTAGAACTTCTGTTGGCTTAAAAACAGTTGTGTAATGTCTCAAATAACAATTATTAACTTCAACATCAGCTTGAGTAAAAAATCTAAAAATTTGGGTTAATAAATTTTTTTCTGGTTGAGATAAATTTTTTTGCCAATCTCTTACATCATCTCCTAGAGGAACTTCTTCTGGCAACCAATGAATTCTTTGCTGAGTTAACCAAGCATCATAGCACCATGGATATCTAAATGGTTTATAAACAGGATTTTCAACTAGTAATCCCATTTTTTTTGGTTGAATTATTTC
>CACPOX010000001.1 GCA_902635665.1 uncultured Pelagibacteraceae bacterium | reverse complement strand
ATACAGATTGTTTTGAAAAATTAGATCATTTTTTAGGCGCAAAAAAATCAGCAGCACATTGGGCTTCCTATTTAGTTAAACAAGGAAATGTTGATCCTCATACAAGTACTCAGATAGGCATTAGAGGAAATCCAAGAACATTAGATTGGTTACAAGCGAGTTATGATATTGGTTATCAAGTAATTACAATGGATGAATATAGAGAATTGGGTCATGAAAAATGTGTGAAAATGATTTTAGATAGACTAGGTGATAATCCAATTTATGTTACCTTCGATTTAGATTGTCTAGATCCAACAGTCGCTCCAGGAGTAGCAAACATAGAACCTGCGTATAAAGGATTTAATATGGATGAAGCACGTAAACTAATTCAATGCTTAAAAGGAAAAAATGTAATTGGAGGAGATGTTGCTTGCTTAATGCCAACAAAAGATAGTCCAAATCAAATTACAGCAATGGTTGCAGCTTCTATAATGTTTGAAATCATTTGTTTAATTTCAGTTTATCGTAACAAATAATTTTAATTTAAAATAAATTCAGATGCTCTTTCCGCAATCATTAATGTTGGAGCATTTAGGTTTCCACTTGTAATTTCTGGCATTACAGAAGCATCAACTACCCTTAAATTTTCTACACCATGAACTTTTAGCTTTTGATCAACTACAGCCATATTATCTACTCCCATTTTTAATGTACAAGATGGGTGATAAGCAGTTTCAGCTTTAGACCTGATGTATTCTTCGAATACCTCATTAGTTTTGGCATACTCTCCTGGTCCAATTTCTTTTCCCGCATATGGTTTTAAGGAGTCTTGTCCCAAAATTTTTCTAGCCACATGAATACATTCTATTGTTTGTTTTAAATCATCCTCATGTTCTAGATAATTAAATTGAATTTTTGGATAATCATATGGGTTTGAGCTGTTTAAAGTTATATGACCTCTACTTTTTGGGTGGTTTGGGCTTGCGTGCAATTGATATCCATGTCTATCTGGATCAACTAATCCGTGATCGATTACAAAGGCAGGAAAAAAATGAAATTGAATATTTGGATATTCTCTTTCTGGAGATGATTTACAAAATCCTCCAGCTTCTAAGAAAGAAGTAGAACAAGGACCACTCCTATTCAAAAACCACTGAATTCCAATTCTAACCATATTTAACTTATTAACGTATGAGTATAAGGTGTCTTTAGTTTTGCATTCTTGCTGAACATAAGTTTCCAAGTGATCTTGTAAGTTTTTTCCAACACCCTGTAAGTTATGAACGACATCAATTCCCTTGTCTTTTAAGTGTTGGCTTGGACCAATTCCGGAAAGCATTAGTAATTGTGGTGAATTAATTGCACCTCCACTTAAAATTACTTCTTTATTAGCATATATTTTTTCAACTTTATTTTTAATTTTTACTTCAATTCCAATTGCTTTTTTTCCATCAAAAATAATTCTCTCAACAAAAGCTTGTGTAAATACTTTTAGGTTCTTTCTTTTTTTAGCAGGATTTAAATAATATTTTGATACGCTAGCTCGTTCACCTTTATGAATAGTAACGTCATACATTCCAAAACCTTCTTGTTCCTTACCATTCATATCATTGTTTATTTTGTAACCAGCCTCACCAGCGGAATCCACAAAGGCTTTGAATAAAGGATTTTTATTTTTAGATTGGTTTACTGGTAGTATTCCATTGCCACCTCGATATTCATTTTCTCCTTCCGACCATGTTTCAATTTTTTTGAAATAGGGAAGAACTTTGTCATAAGACCAATCTTCCAAACCAAAAGATGCCCATCTTTGATAATCATTTGGATTTCCTCTGACAAAAACCATTCCATTATGAGCAGAACATCCGCCAATCATTTTTCCTCTTGGACAAAATAATCTTCTGTTATGTAGATGAGGTTCTGGTTCTGAATAATATTTGTAGTTATATTTTGGATCATGCATTGTGTATAAAATCGCAAGTGGCATGTTAACTTTCCAGATATCGCTAGCTTTTCCAGCTTCAAATATTGCTACATTGTTTTGATTATTTTCTGTTAATCGATTTGCAAGTACACAACCCGCACTTCCAGCGCCAATTATTAAATAATCAAAATTCATATAAGTTTTGAACTTAACAACTTTTCATAGTCATGAATAGATTTCATTTTAATATCAGTTCTTTTAGCGGCTTCGTCAAATTTTCGGAGTAGAATTGATGGCTTAAAGTAAGATTTATTCTCAAACTTTTTACTTTCTTTATCATTTAAAATTCCTCCTTGTAACTTCAGGCTTATTTTTGACGCATCTGATAAAAAATTAAAATATTTTTTATCTCTAGCTAAATAACGTTTAGCTAAAACATGGTATTTAATTGGCTCAACAACTTTTTGTCCAAAAAATTTTTTTAGATACTGATATCCAATATTTTCATGCTCTCCATCTAATTTATTTTTAACTAATTCATCAGGATCTTCCAAAAGAAAATGACCATAGTCATGAAGCAAACATGCGCAAATTAAATCATCATTACATTTAGCTTTTTCAGCTAGCATGGCAGACTGTATCATATGCTCTGACATAGTTACTTTCTCACCAATGTACAAAGATTTATTATTTATAAAATTTGAAATGATTTTATAAATTATCTTCATTTATTATTGCGGATGATCTCCTTCAACAGCTATACGATCCATTACTCTTTCAAAACCAAGCCCTTTATTTGGATAAAAATCAGCAATTGCATAATGCTGAACACTTCTATTATCCCAAATAGCTATTGCATTTTCGGTCCATTTAAATCTACAAGTAAGATCTAATCTTGCCTGATGTTCAAATAAATAATTTAATATCTCTTTACTTTCTTCTTTTTCCATACCAACAATTTCTTTTGTGTAAGTCCAATTTACAAAAAGAATTTTTTTACCTGTTTCTGGATGAGTTCTTAAAATTGGGTGAGTGTTTGAGTATTCATCCATATTTCCATTACTTTGCATTGCTTTATATTTATCAAGGAAAAACCCGCCTCCTAGCGAGGAATGAACTGCTTTTTTATTTTTGATTTTATTTTTTATCTCTTCTTCTAGGGTCTCCCATGCAAGTTCCATGTTCGAGAAAACTGTATCTCCTCCAACTGGTGGAATTTTAATTGATTTTAAAATTACAGCTTTAGTTGGTTTTTCGTTATAGCTAACATCTGAATGCCAACCTTCACCCCATTGTGTTTTTTCTTCAGGTTTTTTTATTATTCTTATTATTTCAGGGAAATCACTTAGACCTCTAACATAAGCATGTGTTTCTAATGGTCCAAATTTTGAAGCTAGAGCAACATGTTGTTCTGAAGTCAAAGGTTGATTTCGAAAAAATATAACTTTGTGTTCTAATAAGAGGTTATTAATTGTTTTAAAATTTTCATCTGAAACGTCAGTCAAGTCAATTCCACTTATTTCAGCACCTAATGCTCCTGATAATAATTTTACATCAATCATTTTTTAAGTTTTCCAATAATGTATAAATTATCAGAATTAAATTCATTTTTATTTTCATTTATAAAATCATCCATAATTTTAATTTTTTCATCTTCAAATTCTGTAACTTTTCTTTTACTAAGGTCAATATAAAGCGCCAACATTTCAATAGTTGCTGATAATTTTTTTGATGATTTTTCAATCATTTCCATCTTGAAATGTAATCTCTTTCTATCATGATCAAAAAAAGTTAAAACGATTTCAACTTCATCTCCCTCTTTAACTTCACCATCATATGTAGTATGGGTTTCAACAACCATAGTACTCCTTTGAGTATTCTTTGCAGATTTTTCACCCATCTTAAATTTTTCAAGAATTATCTCCCAAGTCTGATCAAAAACTAGGACATAGTAAGCCATGTTCATGTGATTATTGTAATCGGTCCATTCTTTTTTGATTCTTTGGTTTGTTATATGAAAAGACATTTTTTTATTCCCTCGTCCTTTTTATAATAGTATAAATCTTACTTAAAATGAACAACAAGGTATTCATATCGTGTGCTGTGACTGGGTCGGGAGATACAGCAAGTAAACATCCAGATTTACCAAAAACACCAGAACAAATTGCAACAGCAGCGATTGAAGCTGCGAAGGCTGGAGCTGCAATAGCACATATTCACGTTAGAGAAGAGGACGGAACACCAAGTAGAAGGCTAGAATTATATAAAGAGGTTGTAGATAGAGTTCGTTCAAGTGATACAGATGTGATTTTGAATCTAACAACTGGTATGGGTGGAGATTTAGATATTGGTCAAGGCAAAGACCCATTAGAGTTTGGACCAATGACTGATATGGCAAATGTTATGGAAAGAATTGCAAATGCTGAGCAATTTTTACCAGAGATTTGCACTTTAGATTGTGGAACTTTAAACTTTGGTGATAGTTCAGTTATAACCGTTAATACTCCAAACGATTTAAGAAAAGCTGCAAAAAGATTGAAAGAAATTAAAGTAAAACCTGAAATCGAGGCGTTTGATTTAGGCAATATGTGGTTTGGTGCACAACTATATAAAGAAGGATTATTGGATGATCCGCCTATGTTTCAAATGTGTTTAGGAATTCCTTGGGGAGCACCAGCTACTCCATTAGCAATGCAAGCTATGAAAGATATTATGCCAAAAGAAGGCGTGTGGTCAGGCTTTGCAATTTCAAAAAATGAGATGCCATTTGTAGCACAAACAGTAATTATGGGCGGTAATCCTAGAGTAGGTTTAGAAGATAATTTATATTTATCTAAAGGAAAACTGGCAACAAATGCCCAATTAGTTGATAAGGCAATTAGAATTGTTGAAGATCTAGGTGTATCAACAATGACACCCTCAGAAACAAGAGAGAAGTTAAAACTTGTTAAACACAAGTAATGCAAAATATTAAAAAAGTTGCTGTGATTGGAACAGGTGTAATCGGAGCAGGATGGATTATACGTTGTTTGAGTCATAACAAAATTGTTTATGCATTTGATAAAGATATTAACTTAAAAAAAAAATTATTATCTGAAATAAAAAGAACTTGGCCATTTGTAAAAAAACTATTTAATAAAAAAAAATTAAATATAAAGAATTTTCATTTTTTTACCTCAATAGAACAAACATTAAAAGACGCAGATTTTATTCAGGAGTGTGCAACTGAAAATTATTCTTTAAAAACTAAATTGATTAGCACTATTGGAAAATATGCAAAATCTAATTCAATAATTGCTTCAAGCTCATCGGGTTTGTTGCCAACTAGAATTTATTCAAAATGTAAAAATCCAGAGAGGGGAATAATTGGACATCCATTCAATCCTGTATATTTATTGCCTGCTGTAGAAATTGTTCCAGGTAAGATAACTTCAAAAAAAAATTTAAATTTAGCTAAAAAATTTTACAAATCAATTTCTATGAATCCAATTATGGTTAAAAATGAATTACCTGGATATTTGTCTGACAGATTACAAGAGGCTTTATGGAGAGAGGGGCTACATATTATCAATGAAGGTTATGCAACGACAGAGGAATTGGATAGAGCAATTGAAGATGGCCCAGGATTAAGATGGTCTTTGATGGGCACATTTTTAACCTTTCATCTTGCTGGAGGAAAAACCGGAATGAAACATATGTTAGAACAATTTGGACCTGCTTTAAAATTACCATGGACCAAACTAAAGGCCCCTAAGCTATCAAAAAAATTATCTTCTAGACTGATTTCAGGAACAGCAAAACAGGCTAAAGGTAAATCGGTTGCAATGATATCTAATATAAGAGACCAGTATTTGGTTGATATTCAAAAGTTAAGAAAGAAATACGAAAAAAAACTTAGGTAAACTAATCATTTCTTTCTGTGTGACCATCTACAGAAATTACTTGTCCTGAAACCTTACTTGAATCTTCTGAAATCAAAAATGCACACATCTTTCCTATATCTTCTTCAAGAATCCATTTTTTCATAGAACTCATTGAAATAAAATCTTTTTCAATTTTTTTTGATGAAACTTTTGTAAATTTTGCTTTATCTCTTATCACTCTTTTCATTCTTTCACCTTTAATTGAACCAGGGCAGATTGCATTAACTCTTATATTGTATTTTCCGAGTTCCATTGCGAGAGTTTTAGTAATTCCAATAATTGCCCATTTACTTGCTGCGTAAGGTGATCTTAAAGGAAATCCAAGTATTCCAGCAGTTGATGAAATATTTATTATTGATCCATTTCTAGACTTTTTAATTAAAGGTATAGCTTTCTTAGTAAAATAAAAATGACTATTAACATCTATCTGAATAGTTCTTTCCCAATCTTTAGACTTTAGTTTTTCTAGTGATCCAGTTGGTCCAGCAACTCCAACATTATTTATCAAAGCATCAATTTTTTTCGTTTTTTTAATTATTTTTTTAAATAAATCCAACACCTGGCTTTCGTCAGATGCATCGCAATTATATTTAAACAGCCTCTTATTTATAAGAGGATGTTTATTTAATTTATTTAGAGATTTATTATCAATATCACAAAGATAAACGTATGCTCCACGAGAAAGACAAACCTTAGCTGTTGCTAAACCTATTCCAGATGCACCTGCAGAAATTATAATTTTTTTATTTTTTAATGATTTGTTAACCATTAATTATGATTTTGTTAATGATGTCTGTAATTCTTTATTAGATATATAACCTTTAACATTTCCACTTTTGTCAACCACTTCACAATTAGAATTAGAGCATACAATTTGAGGTAAAAACTCTTCAATAAATTGATCTTCATTAACTTTAATTAAGTTAGATTTATCTATATCGTTAGCTTCATTAACACTTTTCATTATAATTTTAGCTTTAATTACTTTTGCCCTGTTAACATCTTTAACAAAAGCTTTAACATAATCGTCTGCTGGGTTCATAATGATATCAACCGGGGTTCCAACTTGAACTAATTTTCCAGCATTCAATATACCAATATGGTCTCCTAGTCTCAAAGATTCATCTAAGTCATGAGTAATAAATACAATAGTTTTTTTTAATTCTGATTGAAGATCTAGTAACTGTTTTTGCATATCACTTCTTATTAATGGGTCTAATGCACTAAAAGCCTCATCCATTAACATTATATCACTATCAGTTGCTAAAGCTCTTGCAAGACCAACGCGCTGTTGCATACCACCTGATAATTGATTTGGAAATTGATTTTCAAAACCATTTAAACCAACTGCTTCAATTTTTTCCATAGCGGTTTTGTTTATTTGTTCCAATGGTTTTCCTTGCATTTCTAATCCATACCCTACATTTTGAATAACTGTTTTATGTGGAAACAAACCAAACCTTTGAAAAACCATACTCATCTTATGTCTTCTAAAATCTATCAATTGTTCTTTGTTGAAAGACATAACATTATTTCCTTCTACGATTATTTCACCGTCTGTAGGATCGATTAATCTATTTAAATGTCTAATTAGAGTTGATTTTCCTGAGCCAGACAAACCCATACAAACAAAAGTTTCACCTTCTTCTATTTTTAATGAAACATTATCAAGACCAACTGTATGACCAGTTTGTTCTAACACTTCTTCTTTATTTGCACCATTCTTTACCATTGGCATAACTGATTGAGGGTTGTTACCAAAGATTTTATAAACATTATTAATCTCAATTTTAGACATTATTTACCTTTCTTTGTATTTGGTGCTGTTCTCTCTTGTAGTGTTTCTCCATAAGATTGGGTTATCCTATCAAGAACTATTGCCAAAAGTACAATTGCAATTCCTGCCTCCGCAGCCCTTCCTACATTTAATTGTTGAAGACCAAGCAAAACCTCATCCCCTAAACCTCTAGTACCTATCATCGATGCAATAACTACCATAGCTAATGCCATCATTGTACACTGATTAATACCTTGCATTATATTTGGTAATGCTAATGGCATTTGCACCCCCCATAGTTTTTGTTTTTTACTTGCACCAAATGCATCTGCAGCTTCAATAACCTCAGTATCAACAAGCCTAATTCCTAAATCTGTTAGTCTAACTAGAGGAGGAACCGCATAAATAAATGTGGCTATAATTGCTGGAACCGCACCTAAGCCAAACAACATAATACCTGGAATTAGGTAACAGAAACTTGGAATAGTTTGCATTAAATCTAAAACTGGCAAAATTATATTTCTTGTTCTTACGCTTCTTGCCATTGCTATCCCCAATGGAATGCCCGCAATAACACAAAGAAATATTCCAATTAACATTATCGCAGTTGTTTCAATTGCTTTTTGCCAAAATATTGGGTGAAGAAAACCTATAAAAAAAGTACAAAATCCTACAAATACTGTTGTTCCAACTTTTCTACCACTTGCAAAATAGGTTAGAACTACCACACCAAGTATGACTAATGGCCATGGAGCTTGAATTAAAAAGTTTTTTACTAACATCAACATATACAAAAGAACATTATTAATAGCTTCAAATATGTATCCATATTTTTCATTAAGTGTTTTAAAACCAACGTTGATCCAATTCATTAATGGTAAATCTAACCACTTTGGCCATTTACCTCCTAACCAAGAAAAATCGTTTAATAATTCTCCAATATTATCTGGTTTTCTTTTTGATTGAGAATAGCTAGTTATTAATAACCACACAAAGACAACGAGCAAACCAATATTAAAAATTATTTTTTTATTTTTCTTTAATGCTTCCATAATTTAAATTTAGTTAAAGAAAGAGCCCCGAAGGGCTCTTTCATAAATTATTTAAGATATTGGATTATAGAGCGGCGCTAACTTTTTTAGCAACGTCTGCAGGTACCCAATCTTTCCACATGCTTTCATTTTTTAAGAAGTGCATCGCGGTAAGTTCCATATCACCATCTGACTCATCTTCGTAAAAAGCTAACATTTTGTTAACTGTAGCTGTTGGAATAGTATATTTCTTTAAGAAATCAGTTTCTTTAGGATTAGCTTTCGCCCAATCAGTTAAAACAGATTTTGTCAAAGCCATATCTCTATATTCACATGCACAGCTTTTCTTGTAAGCATCTGGTCCGTTTGCTTTAATATCTTCAACAACTGCGGACATAGAGTTCCAACAATCAGAATCAAATTTTGGTTCTGTAAGTCTAACAAGGTCAACTTTACCCATTAAACCAGTTGGTGCCCAGTAATATGTAAAGATTGGTTTTTTCTTGGCAAAAGCTCCTGCAATAGCAGCATCTAATGCTCCACCTGAACCTGGGTCAAAGTTAGTATAGTATTTGTCTAAACCATATTCTATTTGCTTAACCAAGTTTACAGTATAACAAGTCCAACCAGATATACAGCTAGTCATTCTTCCTTTTGAAGGATCTTCTGGATCTTTAAATAAAGCTGCAATTTTTGGATCTTTCATATCATCAACTGATTTCAAATTGTATTTATCAGCTGTTGTTTTATCTACATAGAATGCTTGTTGAGAGTCTGGTGTGTTAACTCCAATATTAATAATAGTACCAGCCTTTTCATGTGGCTCGTAATTAGCAATAATGTTGTCATACCAAACTTCAGTAATAACATCTAATTGACCGTCGTAATGAGCAGCCATTATTGGGGTAGTACTTCCTTTAGTTACAGAAACTTCACACCCGTATCCTTTTTCAAGGATGAAGGTAGTGATAGCTGTATGGATGTTTGCACTACTCCAGTCAAAATCTCCCAATCTTGCCTTACAATCACCAGCGTTTGCATTACTTACAATCAAAGATGATAGTAGGAAAATTGAGATTGTTAATCTCTTTAAAAACTTCATTAAATTATCTCCTTAAGGTTAAGTTTTAATTCAGAGATTTAATAATGAATGTAGATAAAAAACAAGCTTTGAATTATGAATACAACTATTAATTGAGTTGATTTGATTACTCTTTTATATAAAAATTAAGTGTGAGCTCAATTTCTAAACTAGAAAAAAATTCAACATATTTAAAAGTTATTTGGAATGATGGTGAAGAAAGCAAGTTTAATTACCTTTGGCTAAGAGATAATTGTCCAACTGCTCATGACAAAGACTCAAGACATAGAATGTTTAATATCTTGGAAGTCTCACAAAACATTAACCCTACAAAATACTCTATAAGTTCAGATGGAAAATTAGAAATTGAATGGAGCGAAGGGGATCACACAAGTTATTACGATCCAAAATGGTTAAGAGAAAACTGTTATACTTTAAAAAATAAACAAAAGTATGTCTCACCTTATAAACTTTGGGATAGTTCTTTAGAAAATAACTTAAAATCTATTCATATTGATCATAATGAAATTATAAACTCTGATGATGGTTTAATTAAATGGTTAGAGCTTTTACATTATACTGGAATAGCTATTGTTAAAAACGCTCCAGTAGAAAAAAATTCTGCATTAAAAGTTTTAAACCGTATAAGTCATACTCGAGAAACTTTTTTTAAAACACCTTTTGAAGTAATTAATATTCCAAAACCAAATAATTCTGCATATACAGCTCATGCTTTAAGAAACCATATGGATTTGCCTTGGTTTGAAAATCCACCTGGTTACCAATTTTTACACTGTTTAATAAATTCAGCAAAGGGTGGCGACTCATCAGCTGTAGATGCATTTGCTGTAGCAGATTATTTAAAAAATAACGAAAAAGATACTTTTGATATATTGGTAAATACTCCACTTAAATTTAGAGATAAAGACTACACCCAAGAAGCAGTCCGAAGTGTTTATGGAACAGCAATATCACTGACTAAAGACGGAGATTACAATGATATTCGTTATAGTATTGCAACACTAGATGCTCTTGATTGTCATCCAGATATAATGGACTCAGTTTATAAAGCTCATCATCGTTTTGGAAATCTATTACATGA
Organism: uncultured Pelagibacteraceae bacterium; assembly: GCA_902635665.1. Classification (GTDB taxonomy): domain Bacteria; phylum Pseudomonadota; class Alphaproteobacteria; order Pelagibacterales; family Pelagibacteraceae; genus Pelagibacter. The sequence continues at coordinate 135,297 of CACPOX010000001.1, read as the reverse complement.
CGCTAAATTTCAAATTAATTTTAGACTTGAGCCAGGTGATATTTTTTCATTTAACAATAGAAGATTACTTCATGGAAGAACAGAGTTTGATCCTAATTCTGGTCATAGACATCTCCAAGGCTATTACATGGATAGAGATGAAATAATTGGAAGATTAAAATATCTTAAAAGTTATTAACAGATACAACCTGATTTAGAAAAATTATATATTTTAATATTTAAGTAATTTAAATTTAACGTTATCTTAACATTTATATTTTACTTAATTGTAAATACATAAATTAATAAGAGAGGAAAAAAATGAAAAAAATACTTAGTATTTTAACAATCCTATTTACATTCTCTTTTACATCACACAGTTACTCAAAGACAGAAATTCATTGGTGGTATGGAAACAGTGGTTTTCTTGGTGATGTAATTATTGAAATTGCAAATAGATTTAATGCTTCACAAGATCAATATACGGTTATTCCTACAGGTAAAGGAAGTTATGAGGATAACATGGCAGCAACTATTGCTGCATTTAGAGCAGGAGACCAACCACACTATTCACAGGTTTACGATGCTGGTGCTGCGATAATGGTAGCGCAAGTTAAAAATGGTGTTGTCATTGGTTTTGAAGAAATGGCAGAGAAATATGGAATTAAAGTCGATGCAGACAATTATATTCCAGGAATTAAAAATTTCTATGCTGACTCTGATGGAAAAATGATTGGTGTTCCTTTTAATAGTTCAACTTGTTTAATGTATGCAAACATGGACATATTGAAAAAAGTAGGAATTGAATCAGTTCCAAAAACTTATGAAGAGTTTGAGGCTATGGCTCCAAAAATTAAAGCTGCTGGATATATTCCTTTAGTTCAAAGTCACTTTCCTTGGATCTGGACAGAAAATTTCTTTTCAAGACACAATCTACTTATGACTGATGGAAACAATGGTTACGATGCTGTTCCAACAAAAACTTTATTTGCTGAAACAGATGCATTTGTAATGCATTGGAAAAAAGTTAAGGAGTGGTATGAAAAAGGCTTTTATGGTTATAAAGGAAGAGCATGGGGAGATAACCAAGCTCCATTTATAGCTGGTGAAGCTGCGTTTTGGTTTGGTTCAGCTGCATCTTTCGGTGGAATGAAAGGTGTTGTACCTAACTTTACAGTAAATCATATTCCTTACTGGGATTCTGTAACAGGTGGTAAAGAGTATCCAACATTTATCGGTGGTGCTGCTAACTGGATATTAAATGGTCATACAGAAGAAGAGTACAAAGGACTTGCTAAATTTATAGAATTTATGGGTTCTCCAGAAATGGATCTGTATTATCATAACATGACTGGTTATTCTGCAGTGACTAAAGGTGGTATAGAGTTAGCTGAAACTATAAACTTCTATAGAGCTTCTCCATATCATAAAGCAGTTGGTGAACAATTAAGCTTAGAAGGTTCGACTATTCCTGGTGGATATAGAGCTGGTAACTGGCCACAAATTCGTGAAGTAATTTACGAAAATGTTGAGCCAATGTTAAACGGCAAAATATCAATCGAAAAAGGATTGAAGAACATGGATAAAGGTGCAGCTAAATTGTTAAAACAATTTGCTAAAACTTTATAATTAATAATTTAAATAAGGAGGGTATTGATTTACCCTCCTTATTTTTATTTTACTTATATGAAAAAAGTCCAATTTAAATCTAGCTATTCACAATATTTATTCTTAGCTCCTCAGTTAGGAATTTTATTAATTTTTTTATATTGGCCAATCATACAAACTTTTAGAGATGCATTTACAATGCAAGATGCTTTTGGATTTGGAGCGACGTTTGTATGGTTTGATAATTTTTTATTTATTTTTGATGATCCAGCTTATTTCATAGCTTTCAAATTTACTATTATTTATAGTTTTGTGATTACATTAATTACAGGCTCAATTGGATTATTGCTTGCAGTTCAGGCTAATAATGTAATGCATGGTAAAAGCACTTACAAAACACTTTTAATTTGGCCTTATGCAATCGCGCCTGCGGTAGTCGGTGTAATGGCAAATTATTTTTTTAGTGAAAGATTTGGACTTCTTTATCATTTATTTCACGAACTTTGGGGATTTAACTGGTATGAGAGTGTTTTTGACTCTTATATTTACGTAATAATAGCTGGTTCTTGGAAGCAAATCAGTGCTAATTTTATTTTCTTCTTGGCAGGTCTTCAAGCTATACAAAAATCTGTAATTGAAGCATCAATGATTGACTGTAAAAATAGTTTTAGAAGATTTTGGACAATTACATTCCCATTATTAATGCCAACTACGTTCTTTTTAATAATCATTAATATAACCTATGCTTTCTTTGATACATTTGGAATTATCGATACCACAACAATAGGTGCTCCTTCAGGTGAAACAAGAACTCTAGTTTATAAAGCCTACATGGATGGATTTAGAGGACTAGATTTAGGAAGTGCAGGAGCTCAATCAATAATGATGATGCTGATTGTATTAGTAATTACAATTTTTCAATTTAGATATATCGAAGGGAAAATACATTATAATTAATGACTAGATTTATCACATCAAGTTTTTCACATTTAATTTTACTCATTGGAATACTTATCATGGTATTTCCTGTATGGATGATTTTTGCTAGCTCAACTCATACAAGTTCAATGATTAATATGAGTGGTCTTCAAATGTTTTTAGGAGATAGCTTTTATGAAAATTACTTACGGGTTTTATTATATCAGGGTGGTTTTTTTAAAGAGATAACCGCATTAAAAATGTTTTTTAATAGCTTTATAATGGCTACAGGTGTTGCAATATTATCTGTTGTTACATCTTTAATGGCTGCATATGCTTTGGTTTATTACAGAATAAAACATGCAACATTCTTGTTTTGGATAATATTCATTACAATTTTAGTTCCATTAGAATTAAGAATTTTTCCTACTTATTCAGTGATGGCTGAACTTAATTTAGTAAATTCTTATTTTGGATTAATAGTGCCTATTTCAGCCTCAGCTATAGCAACATTATTTTTCCGACAATTTTATAAAACTGTACCAGATGAATTACTTGAGTCTGCAAAACTTGATGGGGCAAATACTTGGAGATTTTTTGTTGATTTTTTAATTCCTTTATCAAAAACAATGATTGTAGCAATGTTAATATTTATGTTTGTTTTTGGTTACAACCAGTACCTATGGCCACTATTGGTAACGACTTCAGAACAATATTGGACAGTGGTTATGGGACTAAAAATGATGTCAGGTTCTATTGTGCATCGTTTTGCTTTTGTGATGATGTCTATGGTTCCACCAATTTTAATTATAATTGTTTTGCAGAAACATTTTATTAAGGGAGTTTTTCAAGATAAATGAAAATTAAACCACTTCAAATAATTGCTCATATTATTTTAATATTAGGAGTCTTGTTAATGGTAGTTCCGATTTGGATTTCTTTTGCAAGTTCTTCACATGACTCTGTAACTATACTGACAGAAGGTATGAAGTTTCATATAGGTGATCAGCTAGCAAGAAACTATAATGAAGTTTTAAATGAGAAAGGTGGTTGGTCAGAAGAAGTGACTGCCGCAAAAATGTTTATTAATAGTTTTATAATGGCATTAGGAATTGCAACACTTAAAGTAGTTATTTCTGCAATGTCAGCATATGCTTTGGTTTATTATAGATTTAAATTAGCTGTACCAATTTTTTGGTTGATCTTTATTACTCTACTTGTTCCTTTAGAGGTAAGAATTTTTCCAAGCTATAAAATTGTATCTGATTTAGGTTTAACAAATTCGTATACAGGCCTTATTCTTCCGTTAGTTGCTTCAGCAACAGCAACTTTTTTCTTCAGACAATTTTACAAAACAATTCCAGATGAACTTCTGGAGTCAGCAAAATTAGATGGAGCAAATGCTTGGAGTTTTTTCATAGATTTCTTAGTGCCATTATCTAAAACTATGATAGCAGCAATGTTTATCTTTATGTTTGTATATGGATACAGCCAATATTTATGGCCGCTAATAATGACAACCGCAGAAGAATACTGGACTGTTGTAATGGGAATGAAAATTATTTACACAGAAAGCTACGAAGGAGTTGCTCTGCCAAGAACGGCAGAAAGATTTGCATATATCATTTTGTCAATGATCCCACCAGTTTTAGTGGTAGTAATTTTACAAAAATGGTTCATAAAAGGATTAATTCAAACGGAGAAATAAATGAGTTTTTTAGATTTAAAAAATGTGACTAAGATTTACCCAAACGGAACTAAGGCTGTTCATGAAACCTCATTAAGTATTGATGAAGGAGAATTTATGGTTTTTGTAGGACCTAGCGGATGTGGAAAATCAACTTTATTAAGGATGGTTGCAGGTTTAGAGGATATTACAGAGGGCGATATCAATCTTGATGGAAAATTAATGAATGAAGTTGATCCATCTGAAAGAGATGTAGCAATGGTGTTTCAGAACTATGCATTATACCCACATATGAATGTTTATAATAATTTGGCTTATGGTCTAAAAAACAGAGGAATTGACAAAGAAACAATTGAGCAAAAAGTAAATGATGCAGCTAAGCTGTTACAAATTTCAGATTATTTACAGAGAAAACCTTCAATGTTATCTGGAGGTCAAAGACAAAGAGTTGCAATGGGCAGAGCAATTGTAAGAAATCCAAAAATATTCTTATTTGACGAGCCTCTTTCAAACTTAGATGCAAAATTAAGAATTCAGATGAGACTTGAAATTAAAAAACTTCAGCAGAAAGTAGGAGTAACCAGTATATTTGTTACACATGATCAAGTTGAGGCCATGACACTTGCTGATAGATTAGCAGTAATTAACAATGGAATTATTGAACAGCTTGGAACTCCTATCGAGATATATGATAATCCAAAATCCTTATTTGTTGCTGGTTTTATTGGATCACCGCAAATGAATTTTTTAGATGGTAATTTAAAAAATAAAACATTATCTGCAGAAGGTTTTGAAATTAAAGATATTAATAGTGACTATGAGGGAGATGTTACATTAGGAATAAGACCTGAGCATTTAAGTCAAACTGAAAATGGTTTAATTAATTTAAAAGTAGACTTAGTGGAACAACTTGGTTCGGATAATCTTGTTTATGGTCAATTGAAAGATAAAAAAGACTTTTGTTATAGGTGTCCAGGAAATCAAACTATTAAAACAGGTGCTAATCTAAGTCTAAATATTGAGAATAATAAATATTATATTTTTGACAAAAGTACTGGCAAAAGAGTTAATTAAATTTGATTTTAAGGAAACCAAATCACATAAAAATTTATGGTCACCGTGGAGCTAGAGGAGATCTTCCTGAAAACACTCTAGAAAGTTTTAAATATTTATTTGAAAACAATATTAATGCATACGAAACAGATATTTTGATTTCAAAAGATCTTATTCCTGTGATTACTCACGACTTTAGATTAGATCCAAGTTTTACAAAAGATAATGAGGGAAATTGGATAAAGGATGAAAATATAAAAATTTTTGATTTAACTTATGAAGAACTTGTAAAGTTTGATGTAGGGTCTCTAAATAAATTATCCAGATATGGAAGAAGATTTGTTAATCAAAAAACTTTAGAAAATCAGAGAATACCAAAACTTTCTGAATTATTGGACCTGTCCTCAAAAAATATATCTGAAAACTTATTAATAAATTTAGAAATTAAATCTACGCCAGATGAAGAAAATTTAACTCCAGCTCCCGAAGATACCATAAAATTAGTTGTTGATGAGATAAATGCATCAAATTTAAAAGACAAAATAATTGTTTCTTCGTTTGATTGGAGAACTTTGACAGAAATAAAAAACCAATATCCTGAAATATCAAGAGCATACTTAACTTATCAACAGGTGAGGGGAATGAAAATTAAAAAAACTATATACAATAGATCCCCATGGATGAGTTTTTTACCTTTTTATGAAGATCATGAATTACCAAAAATTATAAAGTCCCAAGGTGGAAAAGCTTGGCATCCGTATCGAAAAGACGTTACAAAAAAACTAGTCGATATTTCTCATCAAGAAGATTTGCCAGTAAACGTATGGACTGTAAATGAAGAGTATGAAATGTTAAAAATGATTGAGTTCGGTGTAGATGGCATCATGACAGATTATCCACTAAGGTTGAAGGAACTTTGTGAAAAGGAAAATATAAACTGGTTCTAGTTTATTTTAATGGATTTAAACATAGTTAATAATGAGGAAAAATTTTTAGCAGGGAAACTTGAAGGGTATACTTTAAAAGGTGCAGAAAATAAATTTGATGACAAAGGAAATGTTTTACCATTTCCAGGATGTACAATAATTTCTAATATCCCTCTTAACACTGATTTATCTAACCAGATAACTAGATTTCAAAAAAAAATAGAAAATTTTAATCCTGAAAAAACTTATTTCTATCTGCCTCCATCTAGTTTTCATATGACATTATTTGATTGTTGCAATTTTAATACAAAAAACACCAATAATTGGCCATCAGATATAGACCCTGATATGGATTACAAAGATATAGCTATTGAATTAAATAAAAGAATTCAAAATTATATATTTCCAGAAGAATTGAATCTTAAACTAAAAATGTTTTTTGGTGGTTACAGTATTATTTTAGAACCATTTTCTGAGAAAGATGAAAAAATTTTAAGAAATTGTAGAGATGAGCTAAGTAGTTTATTAAAAATAAAATTTGAAAATCATCAAAGATATTCTTTTCATATTACTTTGGCATATATCCTGAGAGAACTTAATCAAATCGAAATAAAAAATTTAATTGAATTTAATAAAAAACTATCTTTAGACTTTAGTAAAAAATTTCCAAAAATTACTTTTACAAAACCTGAAATGTGTACTTTTGAAGATATGTTGGAGTTTAAAACTATTAATCCTTCCAGCCTGTAACAGTTTTTACTTCTAAATATTCTTCAAGCCCCCAAACTCCACCTTCTCTTCCATTTCCTGATTGTCTATATCCCCCAAATGGTGTGCCAGCGTCAGCTGCATTTCCATTGATATAAACACATCCTGATCTTAGTTTTTTTGCAACTCTATGAGCTTTCTCTCTATCTTCAGTTTGTAAATAATTTCCTAAACCGTAAGATGTATCATTTACAATATTTACTGCTTCATCTTCACTTTCAAAAGGTATTATGGAAAGCACTGGACCAAAAATTTCCTCTTTTGCAATTCTCATTTCATTTGTTACATTTGTGAAAATAGTTGGTTTAATAAAATAACCTTTATTTAAGCCATTGGGTAATTCAGGTCCTCCTGCTGCTAATGTTGCTCCCTCAGATATTCCACTTTCAATTAAATTTATAATTTTATCGTATTGGGTTTTCGAAATTACAGGACCAATATGATCTCCTTTTTTCGATGCTTGATCTACTTTTATTTTATTTGCCTCATCAACTGCTTCATTTACTGCTCTTTCATAAATAGATTTTTCAACCAACATTCTTGTTGGAGCATCACATGATTGGCCTGAATTACTCATTACATTTCTTATTCCATCTCTAACTGCATTTTTATAACTATCAGCAAAAACTATATTTCCACCTTTGCCACCAAGTTCTAAGCAAACTCTTTTTATAGTTTCAGCTGCATTTTTTGAAATTAATCTTCCTGCACGTGTTGAGCCTGTAAAAGAAACCATATCAATATCGGGATGACTAGATATTTGAGTTCCAACTCCTACACCATCTCCATTTACCAGATTAAATACTCCTTTTGGAAATCCAACTTCATCAATCATTTCTGCAAATAGCATTCCTGAAATAGGTGCTATTTCTGAAGGCTTGAGTATCATTGCGCATCCAGTTGCAAATGCTGGAACTACCTTGAGAGCTATTTGGTTGATTGGCCAATTCCATGGGGTAATTAGTCCACAAACTCCGATTGGTTCATAATAAATGTGGTTATTAGATTTTTGATCAAAATGTTCATCAAAATCAAAATCTTTAAGTCTTAAAATAAAATCTTCCAAGTGTGTTTGCCCAGATCCAGTTTGAACATCTGTTGCCCAATCCATTGGTGCACCCATTTCTAGTGAAATAGCCTCTGCCATTTCTCCAAATCTTTTTTTATATACTACTAGTAATTTTTCGAGCAAATCTAACCTTTCTTTTTTGCTAGTTTCTTTCCAGGTTTCAAATGCAGTTTTCGCAGCTTTAACAGCATTATCTGTGTCTTTTTTTGAACCTAATGAAATAATTGCACAAGGATCTTCATTACAAGGGTTGATTACCTCAAAATCATTTTTTTCATTTGGGTCAACCCATTTACCGTTTATGTAAAATTTTCTTTTATCTAACATTTAATAATCTTAGCATATTTATTAAATTTCATAGCCTTTTTCTTCTGGTTCATTATCCACAAGCTCATCAGGAAAACCTTCAGCCCTAAAATCAATTTTATTTAAATCTTCCATTCTTTTTACAATCATCGAAGACCATGCTCTTGAACCATATTTTTTTTGACCGTCTTTAAATATCTCAACTATCTTTGGAGAAATCTCTAAATGAGCATTTAATTTCTTAGCCAGATTATCAAACAAACTAGTATCTTTTAAAACAAGATCCATTGTAAAATTAATATTATAAGAGCCATTCAAAATAACCTGACTTTCTGTTTCATGCACAAAAGAATTCCCAGATGAAACTGCTATACCTTTAAATGCTTTAGTTAGATCTAAATTTGATTTTTTCGCAACAGTCCATGCTTCACCTAAAGCTACTAAATGAACTGATGCCAAATAATTTGTTATGACTTTAAGAACCGAAGCGCTACCTAATTCACCAGTATGTAATACTTTTCTGCCCATTACAGCTAATGCAGGTAATATTTTTTCAAAAGCTTTTCTTTCTCCACCTACAAATATAGCAATATTACCTGTAGCAGCTCTATGACAACCACCACTTACAGGCCCATCTAGTGGGATAGCTTTTTTAGATATTACCTTACTTCCAAGTCTTTTAACTTCGTTTTCATCTGTTGTACTCATTTCTAACCATATTTTATTTTCTGACAAACCATTTAAAACTCCATCTTCACTTTCCATAACTTCTGTGGAAACTTCTGGTGAAGGAAGAGAAGTAATAATTAGATCTGATTGTTCTGCTAATTGTTTTGGTGATATTGCAACTTTAGCTCCAAGCATTTTAAATGAATTTGTTAAATTTTCATCTATATCTCTAACAGTAACGTCAAAATTATTTCTTATTAAGCTCCCAGCTAGTTTACCTCCTACATTGCCCAATCCAATAAAACCTATTTTCATTTTATTTCCTCTTCTTTTTTATTTATTTTAAATACAATTAAAATAACACCTATTATTATTATCGCTCCACCTATAAACAATTCTGGAGTTGGTTTTTCTCCTAAAAGAAAAATTGCAGCTAATAATCCTGTTGGTGGGATACCCATAGTGACAACTGGAAGAACTTTATAAAGTGGATTGTTTTTTAAAACATAATAGAAACAGCCATAAGTAATTGGTTGCATTATGAAACCAATATAAATTGCAATAATCCAATGATCTTTTTTTGCATTTGTTAAATAATTAATTGTATCTCCATCAATTATTGCAGATAGCATTACTAGAATTGGTCCAGAGAATAACGCCAACCAAGCAACTAAAGCTAAAGGATTTATTTCTTTACTTAAAGGTTTAACCATAACTTGTCCAAGAGCCCATATAGCAGATCCTAAAATTGTAAGACCAATTCCAATAAATTTTCCATCCAAGTTAGGAGATCCAGTTAAAATATAAACACCAATAAACGCTATAGCTATACCAATCAAAGCTCTAATAGTTGGTTTTTCTTTAAGAATAAAGTAGGCGAAAATAACTCCAAACGGAACTTCTGTTTGAACCAAAAGAACAGCTGCAGACGCATCAATTAAATCTAAGCCAGAATACGTAATGCTATATTGCAGGGTATTCGCTACTAATGATGCAGTAAATATTCTTTTTAAATATCCTTTTGGAATTGGAAACCACCAAATTAATATTGATGCAGCAAACATAAATCTTATACCCATTAAAAGAATAGGAGGAAAAGACTCAAATGCAGGTTTAGCAATTACAAAACCGAAGCCTAAAAAAATAGGCACAAGGGATGCTACGAAAGTATCTTTTATATTCATGCCTATTTTAATATTAATGATTATTAAAGAACTTGTGATATATTCACTTTTTAAATTATGATTTCAACAAAAATAGATCCTAAATTTATAGGCAGATCAAATCCAAGAGTAGGCTTAATTGCTTTAGCTAGTGATTTTATGATTGAAAAAGATTTTATTAATGTAATCAAGGATAAAAAAATAGATTTTTTTGTAAATCGAATTGAGTGCTACAACCCTCTAACGAAAGAAAATCTTATTAAAATGTCTAATAAAGTAACCGATGTAACAAAAGATATCTTGCCTGATCAAGATTTGGATTGTGTTGTTTACGGATGTACCTCTGGAACTATTGCTGCTGGACATGACTCAATAGAGCAAAAAGTTAAAGTTGCAAAACCAATGGCAGAAGTTTCAACTCCAAGCACTGCAGCAATTAAAGCATTAAAAAAATTAAATATTAATAAAGTTTCAATTTTTACGCCGTATATCAAAAAATTAAATGATGATGTTTTAGATTACTTTAAAAGTGAAGGTTTTGAAGTTTCTTCAAATTCATACTTTGATATTCAAGATGATTACGATATTGGCAAAGTAGATCAAGATTATTTATTCGATGTTTTATCTAAAATAGATTTAAATGGTGCTGATGCTCTATTTGTATCTTGCACAGCTTTACCAGTTTTAGAAATTATTGATAAACTAGAAAAAAAATTAAATACAGTTGTCTTATCAAGCAATCAGGCTTTAATCTGGGATACACTTACTAAAATTAAAAAAAATAATTCGGTTCAAGGGTTTGGAAAGTTATTTCAGGTAAATTAATGCTGTTCACTAAAGAAGAATACAAACAAAGATTAAAAAAAGTTCAAAAAATGATGCAAGAAAAAGGCATCGAACTCTTAATTTCACATGATACAAACAATATGAATTACTTAACTGGTTATGATGCCTGGTCTTTTTATTACGCTCAATGCGCTATTGTTCATGTCAATGCTGAAGAACCATTATGTTTTGTGAGAGCTCAAGATGCTGGTGGAGCTTACATTAAAACATATTTAAAGCACGAGAATATATTAGTTTACGATGAAGAATATATTCATACATGGCCAAAACATCCCTACGACAACCTCGTTGAAATTATTAAGGAGAGAAAGTGGGATAGATTAACTATTGGTTTAGAAATGGATGCTCATTATTTTACAGCATACTGTTATGAAAAAATTAAGCAAGGTCTACCAAATGCAAAAATTAAAGACAGTGATCGTTTAGTTAATTGGGCAAGATTAGTAAAATCTGATGCTGAAATAGGATTTATGAAATCTGCAGCTAAAATTTCAGAACGAGGAATGAAAACGGCAATAGATGTTATCAAACCAGGTGTTAGACAATGCGATGCTGTAGGAGAAATTCAAAAAACTTTATTTTATGGAACAGAGGAATTTGGAGGAGAATATTCGAGTATTGCTACACTTCTTCCTACTGGTAAAGGTACTTCAGCTTCTCATTTAACTGCAACTCAAGAAAAATTTGTTGAAGGAGAAGCTACAATTATAGAACTTTCTGGAGTATATAAGAGATATCATGCTCCAATGGCAAGAACAGTGCTTCTTGGTAAACCAAATCAGTTAAAAATTGATACCATGAATAAAACTATCGAAGCTTTAAATGCAGGTATAAGTGCTATCAAACCAGGGAATACTGCAGATGATGTTGCTCAAGCATTTTGGAAAATTTTAGATAAATATAGAATAGAAAAAAGGTCTAGAACAGGTTACTCAATTGGAATTGGCTATCCACCTGATTGGGGTGAACATACACTTAATATATACAAAGGAGATATGACAATTTTAGAGCCCAACGTATGTTTTCATATGATTGCTGTTATGCAATTTGGAGATTGGGGTGTTGAAGCTTCTGAAGCAATAAGAGTAACTGAAAATGGTAGTGAGTTATTTTGCAATATGAGTAAAGAATTATACATTAAATAAATTGCTTGATTATCAATCTAACAAATGTTTTAAAGTCGTATGTCTAATGATCACTTTGTAAGATTTGAAAATGTTGATAAAAGTTATGATGGTAAGCAGCTGGTCGTCAAAGGACTAAATTTAGATATTGAAGAGGGTGAATTTGTTACAATGCTTGGACCATCTGGTTCTGGTAAAACAACTTGTTTAATGATGTTGGCTGGTTTCGAGACACCAACTAATGGACAAATATATTTAGATAATAATGTTATTTCAGATATTCCACCTCATAAAAGAGGTATTGGTATGGTCTTTCAAAATTATGCTCTGTTTCCTCATATGACTGTTTATGAAAATTTAGCATTTCCTTTAAGAGTAAGAAAAATTCCGAAAGATGAAGCTGATAAGAAAGTTGATAAAGCTTTGTCTATGGTTTCATTACAAGGTTTTGAAGCTAGAATGCCTATGCAATTATCTGGTGGTCAACAACAAAGAGTAGCTGTTGCAAGATCTCTTGTATTCGATCCGAAACTTGTACTTATGGACGAGCCTCTGGGAGCCTTGGATAAAAATTTAAGAGAAAGTATGCAGTATGAAATTAAACATATTCATGAGAATATTGGCGTTACAGTGGTATATGTAACTCATGATCAAACCGAAGCTTTAACAATGTCAAATAGAATTGCAGTCTTTAATGATGGAAAAGTTCAACAACTTTCAAGCCCTGATGAATTATATGAAAGACCTGTAAATTCATTTGTAGCAGAATTTATTGGAGAAAATAATACATTTGGTGGAGAAGTAATAGATGTTTCAGGAGATAAATGTAAAGTGAAATTAAATTCAGGGATAGACATTATGGCTAATCCAATTGTTGCAAAATCTAAAGGAGACAAAACTACAGTATCTTTAAGACCAGAGAGAGCAATTATTGATCCAGAAAGAGATATGGACAACAATCATAAGGGAAAAATTGAAGAAGTAATATACCACGGTGATCATACTAGATTAAGAGTAGATTTATTAGGCAATAAGGATTTCATTCTTAAAGTCCCAAATAGTTCAAACAGAATGGATATTAAAGAGGGAAAAGAAATTAAAATTGGCTGGAATAGTGTTGACTGTAGAGCTTTAGATCCAAAATAGTAATCAATAATTTTAATAAAAAACTGAATAAACAACAAGCTAAATTGCCTGGAATCAGCTGTTGACTAAGCTTTGCTATATTGTTTTACTTTCATTTTATAAAAAAAAAACGTTAACGTTATATAGGAGAATAAATGAAAAAATTAAGTAAATTATTACTTGCTCTTTCTTTTGTACTTTCTGTAACAACTTCAGCATTTGCAGTAACTGTAGTGTCTTGGGGTGGAGCTTACACAGAGTCACAAAAATTGGGTTATGGTGATCCAACTGCTAAAAAGTTAGGTATACCGGTTAATTGGGTAGACTACACTGGTGGATTATCAGAAATTAAAGCTCAAAAAGAAGCTGGAAAAATTACTTGGGACATCATGGATGTGTATGCAAAAGATACAATTATTGGATGTGACGAAGGTATTTTCCACGAATTTGATTTTGATAAAGATTTCTTGCCGGCTCCAGATGGAACACCTGCAAGCCAAGACTTCTTTACTGGCATGCCCTCTAAATGTGCAGTTGGAAACATTCTGTACTCTTGGAACTTTGCTTATAATGATTCAACAATTGGTGATACAAAACCAAAAACAATCAAAGACTTCTTTAATACTAAAAAATTTCCAGGAAAAAGAGCAATCTACAAAGGTGCTATGTCTAACTTAGAGATCGCATTGGTTGCTGATGGAGTAAAAGCTAGTGGTTCGCAAGCTGGTGGAGACTTACTTTACAGAAAAATGGAAGGTGCTGGTATTGATAGAGCATTAAATAAAATCAAAGCACTATGCACAGATCCAAATGGTGGATGTGTATTCTGGAATGCTGGAGCTCAACCGCCAGAACTATTAGCTAATGGTGAAGTAGTAATGGCTACTGGTTGGAATGGTAGATTCTTTAACGCGCAAATGGAAGGAACTCCACTTGTTCAAGTTTGGGATGCACAAATTCTAGACTATGAATATTTTGCTTTAGTTAAAGATGGTCCAAATTATGCTAGTGGTGATGCAATGAAAGTACTTGCAGAAATGACAAGTACAGAAGGTTTAGCAGGAAGTGCTAAATACATTGCTTACGCTCCTTGGAGAAAATCTTCAATTGCAATTATGGAAGCAGGAGAGCCTTGGTTTAAAGATGGTAAAACAAACATGGTACCACATATGCCAACAGCACCAGCTAACTTAAAAAGCCACATTCTTATGAACCCTGATTACTGGGCAGACAACCAGGATGAGATTAATGAGAAGTGGGAAGCAATGAAAGCTAGTCTATAATTTAGTTTTATAGAATAGTATTTTATAATATATTAAAAGGGCAGTTATGTTTAACTGCCCTTTTTTATTATGAGCCAAGAAAAAATTTTATCATCAGACGGAATACCCTTAGAGGAAAGTCTTAAAAAGGCTGAGCGTAAAAATAAATTAAAAGCAGTTTTGCTTGTAGCTCCATTATTTTTATTTATTTTAATTATCTACATATTTCCAATTGGCGATATGTTATTTAGAAGTGTTGATGATCGAATGATCACCAAAATGCTACCTAAAACATTTGTTGCAATGGAAAAATGGGACGGAAAAGACTTGCCAGATGAGCCTGTATACGAAGGACTTTATGAAGACCTGAGTTTATTGAAAAAGAATAAAACCTTTGGAAAAATCATAGCACGATTAAATTATGAAAAATCAGGCTTCAGTAGCTTAATAAAAAAAACAATAAGAAAAATAGATAAACTTGAAGAGGGTAATTACAAAGAACAGTTTATTAAAATTCACAAAAGATGGGGCCAATCTGAATATTTGGTTGCTTTAAAAAATACTGCTCCCAAATGGTCTTATGCTAAATATTTAAAAGGGGTAGATTTAAAATTTGATGAACAAAGAAATATTATTCAGCAAGATGAAGATAGACGTATTTATAAAACACTTTGGCTGAGAACAATAAATGTAGCTTTTTGGGTTACAATTTTCTGTTTTATTCTTGCTTATCCAATTGCACATTTGTTAGCAACTTTACCAATGAAATACAGCAATTTGCTGATGATTTGTGTACTGCTACCTTTTTGGACTTCACTTTTGGTTAGAACATCAAGTTGGATGGTATTACTTCAACAACAAGGACCAATTAATGATTTAATTGTTTGGTTGGGTTGGGCCGCAGACGATAACAGGCCAGAATTAATGTATAATGTAATTGGTACATTTGTTGCAATGACACAAATTCTACTCCCATTTATGGTTCTACCACTCTACAGCGTTATGAAAACAATCTCTCCAAGTTTAATGAGAGCTGGAAAATCATTGGGAGGAACCCCATTGGTTTCATTTATTAAAATTTATTTTCCTTTAACAATCCCAGGAATTGGTGCAGGAAGTTTGCTAGTATTTATTTTGGCAATTGGTTACTATATCACCCCAGCTTTAGTGGGTGGAGCAAGCGGATCTTTAATTAGTAATAATATAGCTTATCACATGAAAAGTTCACTAGACTGGGCTTTTGCATCTGCTCTTGGAACAATGCTATTAGTAGGAGTGTTGGCTATATACTGGGTTTATAATAAATTAGTTGGCATAGATAATATTAAATTAGGATAATTATGGCATTACCAAACCACACACCATTAAACTATAGAATATGGCATTACACATATTTAACTTTTTGTTTTTTAGTGTTCTTCTTTTTGATTGCACCATTGTTTGTAATCTTGCCACTTTCTTTTAATGCAGAACAATACATTCACTTTTCATCTAAGATGCTTGCACTTGATCCTGAAGGTTTCTCTTTAAGATGGTATGAAGATATGATCTACGGTACTAAAAATCCTTGGGGGCTGGCAACTAAAAATAGTTTAATCATTGCATTCTTTGCAACAATCGGTTCTACAATTCTTGGAACAGTAGCAGCCCTAGGTTTAAGCAGTAGGCATATGCCATATAAAGCTGCTTTTATGGCGTTATTAATTTCACCAATGATTGTACCTCTTATTATATCTGGTACGGCAATCTTCTTTTTTATGGCAAAAGTTGGCTTAGCTGCTACTCATACAGGAATTGTTCTATCTCATATAATCTTAGGAACTCCATTTGTAGTAATTACAGTTACGGCAACATTGTCAGGCTTTGATCACAGTGTAACTAGAGCAGCTGCAAGCTTAGGTAGTAATCCAGTAAATACATTTATGAAAATCACATTACCACTTATTATGCCTGGTGTAATTTCTGGTGCTTTATTTGCATTTGTTACATCATTTGATGAAGTAGTAGTAGTACTATTCTTAGCTGGATTAGAAAATACCACTATCCCAATTCAAATGTGGGTTGGTTTAAGAGAACAATTAAGTCCAACCATAATGGCTGTGGCAACATGTTTGATAGTTATGTCTACTCTAATTTTAGTAACTGCAGAATTACTAAGAAGAAGATCTGAGAGATTAAGAGGAATTAATAGATAATTATTTTACTTAATTAATTTTTTCAATATAGAATATTTGTAATTATGGATATTAAAAAAGTTGTAGTTATTGGATCAGGAACAATGGGAAGCGGAATAGCAGCACATTTATGTAATGCAAAAATTCCAGTAACTCTATTAGATTTAACAACTGATATTTCTGAAAAAGCTAGAGAAAGAATATTCAAGTCAAAACCACCATTATTGTTGGATAAATCAAAAATAGACAATATTAAAGTTGGTAATATTAATGATAACTTTGGTGTTGTTAAAGATGCTGATTGGGTGGTTGAAGCAGTAGTAGAGAGAATTGATATAAAACACAATATATATGAAAAAATTTTTAAAAATAGAAAAGATGGAGCAATTGTTTCATCAAATACATCGTCTATTCCTATAAAAGTTTTATCTGAAAAATTAACTTCAGAAGAAAAAAAAGATTTTTGTATTACTCATTTTTTTAATCCAGTTCGATACATGGGATTGTTAGAGATAGTTAAAAATGAAAATAATGATTTAGAGAAAATTAATTCACTTAAAAAATTCTGTGAAATTGAATTGGGTAAAGGTGCAATTATTTGTAACGACACTCCTGGATTTCTAGGTAACAGAATAGGTGTTTTTGCAATGCAAGTTGCAATGACAGAAGCTTTTAAAATGAAACTTAGCATTGAAGAAGCAGATGCAATATTTGGAAGACCAATGGGTATTCCAAAAACAGGAGTTTTTGGCCTTTATGATTTAATTGGAATTGATTTAATGGCTGATGTTTTAAAAAGTTTTATTAAAGAGCTATCTGACAATGACCCTTTCCAAGAAGTTGCTAAAGAAATTCCTCTTGTAAAAAAATTAATTGAAACGGGTTACACTGGTAGAAAAGGTAAAGGTGGTTTTTACCGAATGAATAAAATTGGTGTAACTAAAGTGATGGAGGCAATTAATCTTGAAACGGGTGAGTATTCTGCGAGTCAAAAAATTAATATTGGAACTGATAAAGTTGATTTAAAATCTTTAATCACAAGAGATGATAAATTTGGTAAGTATGCTTGGTCTGTTATTTCGAAGATTATAAAATATTCTTCGTCTTTAGTACCTGGAATTACTAAAAATTTTAATGATATTGATGAGGCAATGAGATTAGGTTTTAATTGGGCAAAAGGCCCATTTGAAATGCTAGAAGAAATTGGTGTTGAAAACTTTTTTAATAAAATTGATGAATTTGAAGGAAATGAGTTTTTAGAAAATTTATTTAAAAATAAGAATCAAGATTTTTATGGTTCTAGACAAAAATATACTGAGATTGAAACTTTAGGAAAAGTTAAGAAAAAAGCAATTAGAGTTGATGGAAATAATTCTGCTCAAGTTTATCGTTTTAAAGATTATAATATTGTTGAGTTTACCACCAAAGCCAATGCACTTGATTATGACTCAATGGATGCACTTAAAAAAGCAACCGACAAACCTTTAATTATTATAAATGAGAGCATGCAATTTTCTGCTGGAGTAAATTTAACGTATACTATGGATTTTGCTAAAAAAGGTGATTTTAAATCTATTGAAAAATTCATTAAATATTTTCAAGAAACATGTAAGCACTTAAAGTATTCTGAACATCCTGTAATTTCAGCACCTTCAGGTTTAACACTCGGAGGAGGATTTGAGGTAATGGTGCAAAGTAATTTTGTAGCTTCACACACAAATATTGTTGTTGGTTTAGTAGAAACTATTGTTGGTTTAATTCCTGCAGGTGGTGGATGTAAAGAAATGCTTGCAAGATGGCTTGATACAGATGCAGCTAAAAAAGACCCCAATTACGGACCTCTTAAAGTATTTGATATAATCGGTTACGGTAAAACCGCCACTTCACCAGTTGAGGCAGAGCCTATGAAATATCTAAAACCTCAAGATAAAAAAATTATGAATAGAAATAGTTTATTAGAAGCTTCAATAGAAATTTTGAATAACAATAAAGACTTCAAAGCCCCATCAGAATTAAAATTTAATCTTCCAGGTAAATCAGTTCTTCCTGAAATGAATAAAATTTTAGATAAATTATATAATGATAAAGTTATACTGGATCATGGTTTAAAAGTAGCACAAGAACTAGCGCATGTATTGAGTGGTGGTGATACTTCAATTGATAAAACATTATCAGAAGATGATTTATACAAATTGGAATTGGATGCTTTTATGAGGTTAATTGAAACCAAAGAAACTCAAGATAGAATTAGGCACACACTCTCAACTGGTAAGCCACTAGTTAATTAATTTTTTACTCAAACATTTTTACTGTATTTATAAAATCGGGTCTAAGCACATATTCGGATCTATGAGAATATTTAATTTTTTCTAATACTTTAATTCCATAAATCACTTTTCCTATAGGAGTATATTCACCTTCAAATAGTGGCTCATCATCAAGAATAATAAAAAACTGACTATCTTCAGTATTATATTTTAAAGTTCTCGCTAAACCAACTGAACCTCTTTCAAAATAAAACTCGACATCAACCTCTGATTTTATAGTACCTAGACCTGATTCCCCAGTTCCAATTTTTCCATAATCTAATTGATCTTTTTTACCAAACTCAAGATCACCCGCCTGAACTAGTTTATCTTTAATCACTCTATGAAAAGCTACATTGTCATATGCTTTTAAATTGATTAATTTTTTAAATCTCTCTACTCCATTTGGGGATATCTCAGGATAGAGTTCAATTATGACATTCCCGCATTCAGCATTAAGCACAACAATATTATTTGGTTTTTTAAAATTAATTTTTTGTGGGTCAAAGTTTTTTACAAATAAACATTTATTTTTTATAACAGTAGTAAAACCTAATGCAAAAACTCCAAGAATTATTAAAAAAATAAAAATTAATTTTTCATGTAGGGAGGCTTTAACTTTTTTTATCATGTCTAAAATACAAAAGTATTATCAATTTCTTTTAATTTATCTTTTATAAATTTAATTTTTTTATTGAGAATTTCATCATCTGAAATTTTATAATTTCCGGTTATTAAATGAGAATATACTTCTGCCATGTCTTCGGATGGAATTGTCATTGAATATTCTGTAAAAAAACCATTAGTATTTGTATAAGTATCTAATCCTAATTTTTTTGAGCAAGTAGAGCAATCAGCATATTTAAAACTTGGCTTATTAAATTTTTTCCATTCATTTTCATCAAACAAATCTTTAAAACTATCATTAATAATATGAAATAATTCGTGGTGAATTACTCTCTCAAAATATTTTTCATTAAATTTTAAATCTATAATTAATGTTTTCATCAAGTGATCAGGAATTCCAGCCGTGTTTATTCCTGAAATAGATAGGTTTTCACACATCACAATATATTTAAGATTAATTTTTCTTAAAAATTTTTTTGAATATCGGCTCAAATTTTTAGATATAATTTGATATTTTTCGTTATAAGTTTTTGTGTCTGAATTAATGCACGAAATATTTTTATGAACACCAAGTCTAAAGGGCTTAGTTGCATAAAAATATTTCAGTTTATTGGGAGTTTTTAATTTATAGATTTCTAAATTTGGTATTTTGATAAGATTATAAATAGAATTTGAATTTGCTGATGTTATAAAAAAAAATGATATTAAAATCAGCTTAAAAATCTTCATAAACATAATTTAGATGATATTCGATTTAAAAAGAATGTGGTACATTTTGTTAATAAATGAAAAAAGAACGTAATAAAAATCCAATCCAACCAGTAAGTGGAACAAAAGTTCCAAGATTTGCAGGGCCGTCAACATTTGCAAGATTACCAGAGTTAAGAGATGTTGAAAGTTGTGATGTTGCAATTGTAGGAGTGCCATTTGATGCTGGTACAAGTTACAGGCCAGGTGCAAGATTTGGCCCACAAAGTATTCGTCAAGCTTCTAGACATTTAAGAACTAATTATCATCCCAGTTATGACGTAGAACCATTTAAAGTTCAGCAAGTGGCTGATGCTGGAGATATTACATGTAATCCATTTAGTATTGATGAAGCAATAAAACAAATCGAAGCTGGAGCAACAGATCTGTTAAAAAAAGTAGGTGGTATAATTAGTTTGGGCGGTGATCACACAATTGCTGTACCACTCCTTAGAGCTATTAACAAAAAAAATAATGGACCAGTTTCATTAGTCCATTTTGATGCTCATCTTGATACATGGGATACTTATTTTGGAGCACCATATACTCATGGAACTCCATTTAGAAGAGCTAGAGAAGAGGGTTTGTTTTTAGATGATGCATCTATGCATGTAGGCATTAGAGGCCCACTTTATAGTAAAGATGACATTAAAAATGATGAAAGTTTTGGATTTAAGATAATTCACTGTGATGAATTTCAAACAGAAGGCACTGATAAAATTGCTGAAAGAATTAAAAATAGAGTGGGAGATAACGCATTATATCTATCAATAGATATTGATGTGCTTGACCCTGCTTTTGCACCAGGCACAGGTACTCCAGAGATTGCAGGTATGACTACAAGAGAAATGGTGAATGTCTTAAGAGGACTTTCAGGTTTAAATTTAGTTTCTGCAGATGTGGTTGAGGTCTCACCTGCGTATGATCATGCAGAGGTAACTTCATTGGCAGCAGCAACAATTGTTTACGAACTTACAAATCTATTTGCAAAATCATAAAGAAAGGGTAGTTTCAAGAAATGTTAGATAAAAAAAATTTTTTTATAAATGGGCAATGGGTTAAACCGAATAGCTCAGAGGAAATTAAAGTAATTGATCCTGCAACAGAAGAAAATTGTGCAGTAATTACCTTAGGAAATAAATCTGACGTTGATCTTGCTGTTAATGCAGCTAAAGATGCTTATGAATCATGGGCTTTTTCATCTAAACAAGAGAGAATTGGATTATTAGAAAAATTATATGAAAATTATAAGAAAAGATGGGCTGACATTGCAGAAGCCATAACTCTAGAAATGGGTGCTCCAAAAGATTTTGCAACAAAATTACAAGCAGGTACAGGAGCAAGTCATATTAAATCTTTTATAAGATATTTAAAAAATTTTGAATTCGAAAAACCATTAGGTGAACATGCTCCTAACCAAAGACTAATTTATGAGCCAAAAGGTGTTTGTGCATTAATTACTCCTTGGAATTGGCCAATGAATCAAGTTTGTTTAAAAGTAATGCCAGCAATTGCATCAGGATGCACTATGGTTTTAAAACCTTCAGAGTTAGCACCATTATCCTCAATGATTCTTGCAGAAATTATTGATGAGATTAAATTTCCTAAAGGAGTATTTAATTTAGTAAATGGAGACGGAGCAACTACAGGTGATGCACTAACAAGTCACCCTGATATTAATATGATTTCTTTCACAGGATCAACTAGAGCGGGAGCATTAATTTCACAAAA
Source organism: uncultured Pelagibacteraceae bacterium (assembly GCA_902635665.1). Taxonomy (GTDB): domain Bacteria; phylum Pseudomonadota; class Alphaproteobacteria; order Pelagibacterales; family Pelagibacteraceae; genus Pelagibacter. The sequence goes on along the minus strand of CACPOX010000001.1, from coordinate 113,209 downwards.
TGCAGCAAAGGATTTTAAAAGAGTAAGTTTAGAGTTAGGTGGAAAAGGAGCAAATATAATTTTTAAAGATGCTGATCCAGAAGCTATTGAGAGAGGTGCTCTCAGATGTTTTAGAAATTCAGGTCAATCGTGTAATGCACCAACAAGAATGCTTGTTGAAAAGTCGATGTATAATGAGGCAGTTGAGAGATTAAAAAAATATACAGAAAGTTTTGAAGTTGGTGACCCCAAAAAAGAGGGTGAACATATTGGCCCAGTTATTTCAGAGACTCAATACAATAAAATACAAACTTTAATACAAAAAGGTATTGATGAAGGTGCAAAATTAGTTGCAGGAGGTACTGGCAAACCAGATGGATTAGATAAAGGTTACTTTGTTAAACCAACAGTATTTGCAAATGTTAACAATAATATGGAAGTTGCAAGAACAGAAATTTTTGGACCTGTTTTATCTGTTATTCCATTTGAAACAGAAGAAGACGCAATAAAAATTGCAAATGATACTACTTATGGATTAACAAACTATATACAAACCCAAGATTCTGAAAAAGTACAAAGAGTTGCAAGAAGATTGAGATCTGGAATGGTTGATGTAAATGGAGCGGGAATTGCTGTAGACGCACCATTCGGTGGTTTTAAACATTCTGGGATAGGTCGAGAAGCAGGTGAACACGGTCTTGAGGAGTTTTTAGAGGTAAAAGCAGTAGGCGGTTGGAGCAATTAATTTTAATTTAATTTAAAAAAAATTAATTTTTTTTTATGTTCATTTTAGGTCAATTATAAATAGTTTATTTTTCTCAGATAAAGCTTATAAAAAATTAAATTTCTATTTTTAGTTGAGCGTTATTTTATTTACACAAAATTTAAAAGTATTAGTGTCTAGATATTGGATGAGATAACAGGTTTAATTTATTTAAACCATAACAAAAGGAGATCAGTATGAGTAGATCGTCAAAACTCTACAATTCAGATTTAGCGCCGACTCCTGCTAATAAAAAGAATTGGGGGTGGTTTGAAATCTTTAACGTTTGGGCGAATGATGTTCAAAGTTTATTTGGTTATACTTTGGCAGCGTCTTTGTTTTTAGCGTCAGGATTAAATGGCTGGGCTGTATTTGCTGCATTAATTCTTGCAGGATTTTTTATTATGTGGCTCGTAAATCTTTCAGGTAAACCAAGTGTGAAACATGGAATTCCATATCCAGTATTCGCTCGAGTAAGCATGGGTGTCTTTGGTGCAAACTTTCCAGCAATGGCTAGAGGACTTGTTGCTATGTTTTGGTATGGAGCACAAACGTATGCTGCTTCGACAGCTGTGGCACTTTTAATAACAGGTATTACTGGAATTGAAGGTGAAGTAATGCTTCTAGGTATGACAGGTGTAATGTGGATTTCATTTATATTTGTTTCATTGTTCCAAGTTTATTTATTTTGGCAAGGTGTAGATCTTGTTAAAAAATTTTTAAACTTCGCTGGACCAGCAGTTTATGCTGTTATGATTCTGTTAATGATTGTCATATGGGTTAAAGCTGGTGGTGGATTATTTTCAGAAGTTGGAAATATATTTTCTGGTGGAGAAAGATCAGGTGGTTTTGAAGGTTTAGGATCATTTGGAGCTTTCCTAGCAGTATTTTCAATTATGGTTGGATATTTTGCCGCTGTGGTAATCAATTTTGGTGACTTTGCTAGATTTGTTAAAAACGAAGATGAAATGAAAAAAGGTAACCTATGGGGATTAGTAGGAAATGTAATTTTATTTTCTTTTATTACTTTAATGATAACTGGTGGAACGATCGCGATTTTTGGTGAGTACGTTGCAAGCCCAACAGATATGGTTGCTAAAGTTGATAACTTAGGATTAACAATTATTGCAGCATTTGCATTCTTTGCAGCAACAGTTGGTATTAATATGGTTGCAAACTTTATCCCTCCTGCATATGACTTGGCTAATTTAATACCAAGTAAAATCAATTTTAAAATTGGTGGACTGATAACTGCTGGTTTTGGTTTTGTAATAGGTGGTATGTGGGTAGCTGTTATTACTCAAATGGGATTATTTCCATTTGTGAATACACTTGGTGCTATTTTAGCTCCAGTTTTTGGTATTATGATTGTAGATTATTACATTATCAAAAAAGAAAAATTAGATGTTGATGATTTATTTGATGATAGTGCAAGTGCAAAATATCATTATAATGGAGGTTTTAACCGTAAAGCAATTTTAGCATGGATTCTATCAGGATATATTGCAGTTGGAACGGTTTGGCCAAACATCTTGGTTTTAGGTTTAGGTGATTTCTTTGCTAATTTAGGTGGCGGTGGAGGATATGCTTGGATAATAGGAGCATCATTAGGTGCTATTGTTCATCTGGCTATATCTAAGAGATAACAACAAACCTTAAAGTTAGTTATAACTAAAGCCCATTACTTTAATGTGATGGGCTTTTTTAATTAGTTCAAAATAGATTTTGTTTTTATACCTTCGAGAAGTTTTAAACATTTTTTTAATTCATCTAAAACTATAAATTCATCAATTTTATGAGCTTGTTCAATTGAACCAGGACCACATACAACAGTACTAATACCTATTTCCTGAAATAAACCTGCTTCAGTTCCAAAGGAAACAACTTGCCTTGAATTATCACCTGTTAAGCTAGAAATTAATTCACATGCATCTGATTTGCTCTTTCTTTCAAATCCAATTATTTCACCTATAATATTTTTTTCAATTGAAGCATTTGGAAAAACTTTTTTCATATCTGGAAGCAAAACTTCATTTGCATATTTATCTATTTCCTGATTTAAAAACACACCATCTTCTTTTACAACAGGTCTTGTTTCCCAATTAACATAACATTTGTCTGCGATTACATTGTGGGCTATACCGCCAAATACCCCACCAATTGATAGAGTAGAGTGAGGTGGATCAAAAATAGAATCTTTTGGTTCTCTCACTTTAAGTTTTTCTCTTAATTCGATTAATTTATTTACATATCTTGATGCATATTCAACAGCACTTACACCTTTATGAGGTGCTGAACTATGTCCTGCTAGACCTCTAAAATGTGTTGTGTATTCATAACATCCTTTGTGCGCATCAATAATCTTCATGTTGGTAGGTTCGCCAACGATACAAATGCCATCTTTAATATTTCTTCTTTTTAACTCTTCGATTAATATTGGGGCCCCTATGCATGCTGTTTCTTCATCAAATGTAAAAGAAAAATGAATATCTCTATCTAAATTAGATTTTGAATAAATTGGAGCATATGCCAAAGTACATGCAATAAAACCCTTCATGTCACAAGAACCTCTTCCATACAATTTATCCTCCCTAATTGTTGCAGTAAAAGGGTCTGAGCTCCAACCCTTTGAAACTGGGACAACATCTGTATGACCTGATAAAATTATTGGTTTTTTATTTCTTGAACTTTTAGCTTTAAGAGTTGCGAATAGATTTACTCTTTTTTTTTCATCATCATAAGTTCTAAAAGAAGTAGCACCTATTTTTTTTAAGATATCATCACAGTAATCAATTAAAGCAGTATTATCCTCTCCAGATATTGTTTTAAAACCAATAAGGTCTGTTAAAATTTTTACAGAATTATTAAATAAATGATCTAAATTATTTTCTGTACTCATATTTTTCATCCATTATATATTAATTATATGAAAGAACAAATTACCTACGATATTTTTGATAAAGTTGATATTAGAGTTGGGACGGTTATTTCAGTAAAAAAAAATGAAAAAGCTAGAAAACCTTCTTTAGTTGTTGAAGTAGATTTTGGTGATGAAATAGGAATTAAGCAATCGTCTGCTCAAATTACACATTATTATAATGAGGAAAACCTCAAGGGCAAACAGGTAATAGGTGTTTGTAATTTTCCAGAAAAAAATATTGCTGGAGTAGTTTCACAAGTTCTTATTCTTGGATCGATTGATAAAGAAGGAAAAGTAATATTAGTTCATCCTTCTCAAAAATCGGAGAATGGTTTACCTATTGCTTAACAATGCACCCTGAAATTTTATCAATCACTTTGTTTGGAATAGTTGCAGCCTTTACCCCAGGACCAAATAATTTTGTGGCATTCTATTCTGGATTTAATTTTGGAATAAAAAAGACACTTCCACACATCTTCGGGGTAACATTTGGTTTCCCATTTCTTTTATTATGTGTAGCTTTAGGATTAATAAATATATTTAAACTTTACCCAATAATTCAAGAAATCTTAAAGTATTTAGGTACTTTATTTTTAATTTACCTGGCTTATAAAATTTCTTTTTCAGGATCTACAAATGAAGAAAACAAAAATTCTAATCCTGTTAAATTTATAGAAACATTTGTTTTTCAATTTCTAAACCCAAAAGCAGTAATTGCATCGATAATTGTCGTTTCTACTTACATTAGTCCAGGAGAGTCTTTTGTAAGTTACACGACTCAAATTATCATAATGGCTTTAATTGTTTCAGTGACGAGCATAACTCTATGGACCTTTTTAGGTAAATTTTTCAGGAAATTCGCGACAAATCAGAAATTTATTAATTACTTTAATTATGCTATGTCACTGCTTCTTTTAACAAGCATAGTAACTTTTTATTTATAATATGACCCCAGGAAATAAAAATTCTTATAATTCACTTAAAAAAATCACAGTTAATGACAAAGATTATAATTATTACTCATTAAATGAAGCAGAAAAAAATGGACTTGAAGGAATAAACAAACTTCCAAAATCTCTAAAAGTTTTACTAGAAAATTTATTAAGACACGAAGATGACTTAAGTGTCACAAAATCTCAAATAGAAGCGATTAAAAATTGGCTAAATACAAAAAAATCTAAAACTGAAATTGCTTATAGGCCAGCAAGAGTATTGCTTCAAGATTATACCGGAATACCTGCAGTTGCAGATTTAGCCGCAATGAGAGAAGCTGTTAAAGAAAAAAATAAAGATCCAAATACAATCAATCCATTATCTGCAGTTGATCTTGTAATTGATCACTCAGTACAAGTTGACCAATCCGCAAAATCAGATTCTTTTGAAAAAAATGTCGATATAGAATTTGAGAGAAATGGTGAAAGATATTCTTTTTTAAAATGGGGACAGCAGGCATTTGATAATTTTAGGATAGTTCCACCAGGAACAGGAATTTGTCACCAAGTAAATCTAGAATATCTGTCAAAAGTTGTTTGGTCAGAAGAATTTAAAGGAGAACAATATCTTTTTCCAGATACTTTAGTTGGAACAGATAGTCATACAACAATGGTAAATGGTTTATCTGTTTTAGGATGGGGTGTTGGTGGAATTGAAGCTGAAGCTGGAATGCTAGGTCAACCAATTTCTATGTTAATACCAGAGGTCATTGGTTTTGAAATGAAGAACAAATTGCCAGAAGGAACTACTGCAACTGATTTAGTTTTAACTGTTGTTAAAATGTTAAGAGATAAAGGAGTGGTTGGTAAGTTTGTTGAGTTTTATGGAGAAGGTTTAAAAAATTTAACTCTTGCGGATAGAGCAACAATTGCGAACATGGCTCCAGAATATGGTGCTACTTGTGGCTTTTTTCCTATCGATCAAGAAACATTAAAGTATTTAAAATTTTCTGGCAGAGATCAACAGACAGTCGATATTGTTGAAAAATATGCCAAGGAACAAGGTTTGTGGACGAGTAACGAATTAGAATTTACTGACATTATATCTTTAGATATGTCCACAGTTGTACCAACTATTTCAGGACCTAAAAGACCCCAAGATAAAGTTCTTTTAACAGATGCACCTATTTCGTTTCAAAAAGTATTGCAGGAAGCTACAAATAAAAATGAAAAATCAATTTCAAAAGTAACAAACACAGATTATGAAATTAAAGATGGCTCAATATTAATTGCAGCAATAACTTCTTGCACAAACACCTCTAATCCAAATGTTCTAATTGGGGCTGGACTTTTAGCTAAAAAAGCTATTGAAAAAGGTTTACAGGTTAAACCTTGGGTAAAAACCTCATTAGCACCTGGATCTCAAGTAGTTACAGACTATTTGGCAAAAGCTGGATTAAACACTTATTTAGATCAGCTTGGCTTTAATTTAGTTGGGTATGGCTGCACGACTTGTATTGGAAATTCAGGACCACTTCCAGAAAATATTGTAGAAGCAATCCAAAAAGAAAATATTTATGCTGTTTCAGTTTTATCTGGAAATAGAAATTTTGAGGGAAGAATTTCTCCACATATAAAAGCTAACTACCTAGCTTCACCTCCTCTAGTTGTTGCATATGCATTAGCAGGACATATGGAAGTTGATTTATACAAAGATCCATTAGGAAAAGATAAAGAAGGAAAAGATGTATTTTTAAAAGATATTTGGCCTTCTAATAAAGAGATAGAAGATACTTTAAAAGAGTCTCTTAATGCAGAGATGTTTATACAAAGATACTCAAATGTTTCTGAGGGCCCAAGTCAATGGCAAAAAATTAAAACTGATAAAAGCAGTATCTATAATTGGGATGAAAGCTCAACTTATGTAAAAAAACCTCCATTTTTTGATTCGTTACCAGATAAACCTGAAGGATTTAAAGAAATTAAGGACGCAAGACCATTATTAATTTTAGGTGATATGGTTACTACAGATCATATATCACCAGCAGGCAGTATTCAAAAAGATAGCCCAACTGGTGAATATTTTATGGAACATCAGATTTTGCCAAAAGATTATAACTCTTATGGTTCACGAAGAGGAAATCATGAAGTTATGATGAGAGGTACTTTTGCAAATATAAGAATCAGAAATGAAATGGTTCCAAGTACCGAAGGTGGTTTTACTAAGTTACATCCTGAAGAAAAAGTATTACCCATTTACGATGCTGTAGTTGAATATAAAAAAAGAGGAACAGATTTAGTTGTAATTGGAGGAAAAGAGTACGGAACTGGATCATCGAGAGATTGGGCAGCTAAAGGAACAAAATTATTAGGGATTAAAGCAGTTATAGCTGAAAGTTTTGAAAGAATTCATAGGTCAAATTTAATTGGAATGGGAATATTGCCTTTACAATTTATTAATAATGTTAATAGAAAAAACTTAAAATTAATTGGATCTGAATTAATAAGTATTTTAGATATAGAGAAGGGATTAAATCCTTCAGATGAGGTAATTATTGAAATTAAATATAAATTAGGCGATATAAAAAAAATTAAAACTTTATGCAGAATTGATACTAAAAATGAATTAGAATATTATAAAAATGGGGGAATTTTACAATACGTTTTAAGGAATATGATTTAGTTATGGAAGAAGATATATCAATTGTAAGCATAAATAATAGAAACGAAAAAATTAGGAACTTTTTTACAAACAATAAAAACAAAATTTTTGCTGTACTAATAACTATAATAATCTTGGCTATAGGCTTTTACATTTATGATAATCATGTCTCAAATGAGAAAAAAGAAATATCAGATAAATTTAATTCAATTACTATAGAATACAAAGATAGTAATAAAGAAAATACAATAAATAATTTAATAGAAATAATTAAGATGAAAGATCCTACTTATTCACCTTTATCACTTTATTTTATTATTGATAATAATCTAGTTAACAATCAAGAGACCATTAATAAATTATTTGATTTAACGATTAATGAAACATCTCTCGATGATGAAATTAAAAATTTAATTATATACAAGAAGGCTCTATATAACGCAGATTCTGTTGAAGAAAGTGACTTATTAAATATGTTAAATCCACTTATAAACTCTCAAAGTGTTTGGAAATCACATGCTTTGTATTTAATGGCAGAATACTTTTATGCTCAAAATCAAAAACAAAAATCTAAAGAATTTTTTAATAAGATAATTAATTTAGAAATTTCAAACCCAGATATAAGGCTACAGTCAGAGAAAAGATTAAATAGAGATTTAAGTGAATAAATTAATTTATACATTAATTTTATTATTTTTCTTAAATAGTTGTTTACTAAAAGACAAGTCTATATTGTGGAAAAATAATAAAACAGAACTTGAGTCAAAACAAAATATTAAAAAAATATATTCAGAAGAAAAAAAAATAATAAGTGAGTTTAATAAAGATTTAAATTTAGGTTTAAATAATATTCAAATTAATAAGAGAGTAATAAATAATAATAACAATTATGGTTTTCAAGAATATAGTGGAGAATTAAGTAAACTTAATAGTTATAAATTTTCGAAGTTAAAACAAATTAGTAACTTCAATTTTAAACCAATTTTTTTAGAGGATGGAATTATTTTTTTTGATAAAAAGGGATCAATAATCAGATACAATACTAAAGGTAAAATTTTATGGAAAAAAAATCATTACACGAAAGCTGAAAAAAAATTACAACCAAAGTTAAGTTTTGTTTTGGATAAAGAAAATTTATTAATAACAGATGATATTTCAAAGTATTATTCAATTAACTTAAATTCTGGAGAATTGAATTGGATGAAAAATAACACCTATCCATTCAATTCAGAAGTTAAAAAAAATAAAGATAAAATTTACGTTATTGATTATAAAAATATTCTTCGTTGTTTTGAAATAATTGATGGTTCAGAGTGTTGGAATGTACAAACTGAGGATTCATTTACTTTATCTGATAAGAAATACTCTTTAATTGTAAGTAACAAAATGGTTGTCTTTAATAATTCTATTGGTGATATAACAGCTGTAAATACAGAAACAGGCTTAATTATTTGGCAATTGCCCACACAAAGCACCAATATTATTTATGAAACATATAATTTTAAAAATTCAGAAATAGTTTTAGATGGTAATTCAATTTTTTTTTCAAATAATAGAAATGAATTTTATTCAGTCGATTTAAAAACAGGCACAATTAACTGGATAAATAAAATTAATTCTACCATTACTCCTTTAATAATTGCTAATCTGATTTTTACTGTATCTGATGAGGGTTATTTATATGTAATAGAAAAAAATAAAGGAAATATCATTCGTATTAATGATCTTTTGATTAATTATAAAGAAAAAATCAGAAAAAATTTAAAACCTATTGGATTTGTAATAGGTAACTATAAATTGTATTTAACAAATTCTAACGGTGATATTGTTGTTGTTGATCTTAATTTTGGATCTGTAGAAGATACAAAAAAAATTGGAAATAGTTTAATTTCAAAACCATTTATATATAATAATAGTTTGTTTGTAGTAAGAAATGGATCTATTGTTAAGTACAACTAAATATGATCTTAAAATTTTTGGAAAGGATCGGAAGAAAAAAAGTTGTATTAGATAGAGGACCATCACACCCTAAATTCCATGAGGCAAAACCTTGGATGAATAGGTACTATGTCTTGTTTAGAAATAGACCTAAGTGGTTTCCATTTAATATATTGATTCATGAGATGTTAGATGATGATCATGGCGATGGCGTTCATAATCATTTATGCCCATATATTACGATTATTTTAAGAGGAGGATATTGGGAGACCACAAAGATTGGTAAGTTTTGGAGAAAACCAGGTTACGTTGGGTTTAGGTCTGCAAATACTTTTCACAGAGTCGATCTTGAACCAGGAACAAATCCAATGACCATATTTATTCCTGGTCCATTTGGATTAAGAAAAGGCCCACGGTCAGAATATGGTATCGATTTTAAAACTAAAAGAAATTAATGTTAAAATCATTTGAAAATGCATTTAGATCTTTTTGTGAAAATCAAGATCTAGAAATAAATAAAAATCAAATTTCTGTTCTAAAAAAAATAGATAAATATTACCAAATTAATTTCAAATCTTTTTTTTCAAAATTATTTTCAAAAAAATTATCTCAAAAAGGGTTTTACTTATATGGAGATGTTGGGGTTGGAAAAACTATGATTTTAAATTTTTTTTTTGATAGATTAGATAAAAAAAAATTAAGAAAACACTTTAACGAATTTATGTTAAATTTTCATGATTTTGCTCATGAAAGGAAAGAAAGTGGTGAAGAAAATATAATCAATTTATTTGTTAAAGATTTAAAATCTAAGGCCTCTTTAATTTATTTTGATGAATTCCAAGTAACCAATATAGTTGATGCTATGATTTTAGGGAAATTATTTGATCAAATATTTAAAGAGGACATTAAAATAATTGTAACTTCTAATACTAAAATTTCAGAACTTTATAAAGATGGACTTCAAAGGGATCAATTTAAGCCCTTCATTAAAATAATGCAGGACCAATCTGTGGAACATGAACTAAAAATTGAAGACGATTATAGAAAATCAAACGACAAACAACAACAAAGATATTTTTACCCTCTGAACCAAGAAATAAATTTCAAAATTAATAAATTTTTTAGAACAATTACTAAAAATAAAAAAAAATCAATAATTTTGATTAATGTTAAAGGAAGAGATTTCAAAATAGAAAACTTTTATGATGGTATAGTAAGACTTAATTTTAATGAGTTATGTGATCAAAATTTAGGTGCTGAAGATTATTTAGAGATAATTAAGAATTGTAAATTTATTGTTATAGAGAAAATTCCACAATTTACTGACATTAATTCTAATCAACAAAAACGCTTTATAACTCTTTTAGATGTTATTTATGATAAGGGAATACCACTAGCTATTACAGCCAACCAAAATATAAATGAATTTACCTCGTCAAGGTTATTAGAGAACCCATTTAAACGTACTATTAGTCGTTTGTATGAATTAACTTCTATGGAAACTAATTTATGATACAGAAATTTTACAATCTCCAAGTTAACACTAATGGACAAAAGCTCTATGAATTTACTGACCAAACGATTCAATGGATAAGTAATAATAATTTTAAAAATGGAATGCTTAATTTAAGTATTCAACACACTAGTGCGTCATTAATTATTCAAGAAAATGCTGACCCTGATGTTCAAAGAGATTTGTTAAATTATTTTGATAAACTAGTTCCAATGGATAAAAAATTGTATGTCCATACTACAGAGGGAAAAGACGATATGCCTGCACATATAAAATCTGCATTAACAAATAATCAAATCTCTCTAAGCGTGAAAGAAAGTGAATTGTTGCTTGGGACTTGGCAGGGTATATATTTGTTTGAACATAGATTAGAAGTTCAAAAAAGGACTATAATTCATCATTTTATAGGTGAATAAAATTAAACCTATTTTTTCTTTAAAGATTGAAATGCTTCAAGAGCCGCAACTCTGGCTTTTTCGTGAACTACAATTGGACTTGGATAATCCTTACCAATAGTTGTTTTTATTGCTTCTTGATATTTCGATTCCATTTCCCACGGTTTGTGGATAAATTTTTTTGGAACATTTTTGAGTTCAGGTACCCATTTTTTTACATAAGTGCCTTCTTTATCAAATTTTTCACCCTGAAGAATTGGATTAAATATTCTGAAATAGGGCGCCGCATCTGCACCACAACCAGCAACCCATTGCCACTGAGCAACATTATTTGCTTTATTAAAATCTAGTAGGCAATTTCTAAAATGTTTCTCACCTTCAGTCCAATTAATTCTCAAATGTTTGACTAAAAATGAACCAACAACCATTCTTATTCTGTTGTGCATCCAACCAGTTTCATATAATTCTCTCATACCTGCATCTACAATAGGATAACCAGTCATACCTTTTTTCCAAGCTTTTAAGAATTTTTCATTTTTAACCCAAGGAAATTTATCAAACTCTTTCCTAAAGTTACCCTTTAAGAATTTGGGAAAATAATTAATTAAACTATGTGAAAACTCTCTCCAACCAAGTTCATTAATATATTTTCTATAACCTGTTCCTTTTGATTTAATTTCAGAACATTTTTTCCAAATACTTCCCACATGAATTTGGCCATGTTTAATAAACGGGGATAATTTAGAAGTTCCCTCCACAGAAGGTATGTCCCTAGCAGTTCCATAATCCTTAATTTTATTTTCAATTAGGTTTTTAAGTATTTTTTTTGAGTCATTTTCTGAAACTTTCCAATATTTTTCAAATTTTTCATACCAATTTTTTTTTGGTAAAATATCCTTTGCTTCAATACATTTCTTAAACCATAAAATCTTTTTTGTTTTTTTTTTAACGATATAATTTTTACTTGGCGGCTGATTTAGATATACTTGTTCAGCATTTCTCCAAAAAGGAGTAAACACCTTAAAGGGAGTTCCATCATTTTTTGTTACCTCTTGAAATTCATTTAAAATATTACCTTTGAAATATTTAAAATTAATTTCATTTTTAATAAATAAATCACGTATTTTTTTTCCTTTAGTAATAACATCTGGTTCATAAATTTTATTCCAATAAATTGAAATGTTATCTGATTTATTTAACTTAGAAAAAATCTCTAATTCATCACCTTTTACTATTTCAAGATTAATTTTATAATTTGATAAATCTTTTTTTAAAGATTCTAGAGATTTAAAAACCCACCATTTTTGAGCCTCTCTTTTGTCGTCAAAATCATTATTATTATAAATATATAATGCAATTACACTATCATGATTTTGTGTTGCAAAAGATAAAGCGGGATTATTCTCAATTCTAAAATCTTCTCTTATCCAAAATATACCAGTTCTATTCATTAATTTAATTTTGGTTAATTAACTTTTGATACATTTCTTGGTCAGTATCTCCTTCACAACCAAAAACTAAAATATTAGATTTTTTATTTAAATCTAATTTTTCTTTAATTGCTTGATCCTCACAACTTGTTATCAAACTGATTACACCAGGAGCTGAATTTTCTCCTGCAATTATTTTTTCATCACTAAAGCTTGAATTTCCAAGTAGTTTCATAGTTTTTGCAATATCATCATCTGGTAAACTAATACAATGTTTAACTGAATTTTTGAGTATTTCCCATGGGACTAATGATACTTCACCACAAGACATACCACCCATTAAGCTTTCTCTTTTAATATCTATTTTTTCTATTTTTCCAGTTTTAATGCTTTCCATAACACATGCTGCACTATCAGGTTCAACAACTATAACCACTGGAATATGATTTAAATATCTTGCAATACCTGCAACCATGGCAGCAGCCATGCCACCAACACCTGCCTGTAAAATGATGTGAGTTATTTTCTCCTCTTGGATTTGATCAGCTATTTCTTTCATCATGACTGTATAACCTGCCATCGTATACTTGGGTACAATCATATAATCTTTCCAAGCAACATCCTGAACTATTTGCCAATTATTTTCAGTAGACTGCTTTATGCATTCCATCAATGATTTTTCATAATTACCTTTTACTTTTACTACCTCAGCTCCAAGTGCGGCCATAGCTTTGCCTCTTGCATTACTTACAAATTCACTAATAAATATTTTACAGCTTAGACCTAATCTTTTAGCCCCCCAGGCAACAGATCTTCCATGATTACCTGCGGTAGCTGTTGCTACTACTATATCTTTATTTCCTTTGGTTATTTTTTCTACCGCATAAGCTCCACCTAAAGCTTTAAAAGATTTTAAATCAAATCTTTTATTTTCATCTTTATAAAAAATTTTGTTTAAATTTAATTCTTTTGAAAGTTTATTTAAAGAATGCAGGGGAGTAGGAGAATAACCTTTCCACTTAGAAATACTCTTATAAGCATCATTAATTTCTTCTGAAGTTAGAGAACTTAGAATTTCTTTTTTGTTAAAAGAGTAATTTTTATTGTCTGTAAATTCTGTGTATTTCCATTGATGACCGTTAGATAATATAGTCATGTACTAACAATCTAAAGTATTATCTTTTTCCCACTTTGTAACATCTTTTGTTTTATCAAAACTATCTTTTGATTTGAATTCATTCATTTCTGAACTTCTTAACTTTATATAACTTTCAATAACATCTTTGCCAAAAGCATCATTCATATCTTTATTATTTTTTAATAAATTTAAGGATTGTTCAAGTTCATCAGGTAGCTTAGGTAAGTCTGGATATTTTGCAAAATCTTCATACATGTTACAATCCAATGGTTTGCCTGGATCAACTTTGTTTTTTAAACCATATAGACCAGCTGCTAAAACACTTGCTTGTAATAAATAAGGATTAGCAGAACCGTCCATTAATCTTAATTCAAATCTTCCTGGATCAGGAATTCTAATCATGTGTGTTCGATTATTACCTGTATAAGAAATACTACTTGGTGACCATGATGCTCCAGATTTTGTAGGTGGTGCATTTATTCTTCTGTAACTATTGATCGTTGGATTAAAAAATGCAGATAAAGATGATGCATTTTTAATCACCCCACCTAAAAAATTATAGGCCATTTTACTTAAACCAAGTTTATCTTTATTATCTAAGAATTTATTTTTACTACCTTGCCAAACTGATACGTGAGCATGACAACCATTGCCGGTTAAATTTCCAAATGGTTTAGGCATAAATGTTGCTCTTAATCCATGCTTTTCAGCGATTGTTTTTACCATAAATTTAAAAAAAGTGTGTCTGTCTGCTGTTTTTAGGCAATCTGAATAATCCCAATTCATTTCAAATTGTCCGTTAGCATCTTCATGATCGTTTTGATACGGGCCCCATCCCATTTCAATCATACAATCACAAATTTCCTTGATTAAATCATACCTTCTCATTAATGCAGATTGATCATAACAAGGTTTAGACTGAGTATCTCTTGGATCCGCAATTGAGTTGCCATCAGGTGAAATCAAAAAATATTCACATTCAACACCTGATTTCATTGTTAAATTTTGTTTTTTAAGTTTTTTTATCTGATTTTTTAACATCACTCTGGGTGATGCATCTACTGGTTTACCATTCATCCATAGATCAGATGCTAACCATCCTACCTCTTTGTTCCAAGGAAGCTGAATTAAGCTATCTGGATCAGGAATTCCAAACATATCAGAATCAGCAGGTGTCATATCTAGCCAAGCAGCAAAACCAGCAAAACCAGCTCCTGCATTTTGCATTTCTTTTATAGCGTGAGCAGGGACTAATTTTGATCTTAATACACCAAATAAATCTACAAAACTGATTAAAAAATATTTAATTTTTTTTTGCTTCGCAATTTGAAATAAATTTTTAGACACAACTTAAGTTAACACAATTATTTAAAAAAAGATAAAATTGTTTCTTTATAATAAATTAAATTAACAACAATGATTACAATTACAGCTAGTATTACACCATACTTTGCCTTAGGAAATGCTACACCTCTCATTTTCGAGGGTCTTAATTCTTCTTTATTATCTTCCATAAATTTAGAATATAAAAAAGGGCGCTACATTTAAGTAGCGCCCAAATTTTTAATTTAAATTACCAGTCGGTAATATTGCTTTTATGGTCATTGGCACCATGTCTTTTTCTTGCTAGTCTCGAAAGTTCTTCACTTTCATTTCTTGCAGTTAAAACATGCCATCCAAGCCAGATAACTATACCTAAAATAACCAGTAGAGTTTCGCTAGATCCAGCTCCAGGATAAATTGCGCCCGCAACCTCTTCAGCAGGTTTATTTAGATGATCTATCCAGTTTGTTACTGTAGCCATATTTTTCTCCTTTACCTGGTTGCTGATGAAACTGCTTTTTCATCTTCTTTAGCAGATTCCATCATTTCATAGTCTAATCCAGCTATTTCAACTTCACGAGGGATTCTTAATTTACCCATACCGTTTAGTATCTTAGCCAAGATATAGCCTGGTAACATTCCAAGAACTCCAAACATTATTATCGCTCCTATGAATTGTCCCAGTGGATTGATTGATGCGTAAGTCGATCCGTCCCACATAGCTCCAACACTGTAACCAGATGAAGGATAACCATTTAAAACAAATCCACAAATCACAAGACCTACAAAACCAGCATAACCATGTACTGCAACTGCTCCAACTGCATCATCAATTTTGAACTTACGCTCAACCCAGTAATGTAGTTTGTATGCAATCACAACACCGATCATACCTATGATCATTGCTTGAATTGGATGATATAAATCATTTCCAGCCGAGGCACAGATAACTCCTGCTAGTCCACTTGAGTAAGTCCAGAAAGGATCACCTTTAGCAATCCAATAACCGGCTAATAAACCTCCCGATAAAGACATCAAGAAGTTAAAAGTAATACCACTAAGTGTAGTAGGGGTTACGTATATGTTAGTTGCTGTCCAATATGATATACCCTCCATTCCATATTCAGGTCCAAGGTCAAATATCGGTATATTACATGCCGCATAGAATCCCCAGAAACCAGTATAAATTAAAAATAATCCAACTGTAACTAGCCAAGGATTTCTTGGTCCTATATTTCTTGGTTCACCACTTGATGAAAATTTTCCAATTCTTGGTCCTAAAACCACAAGAACACCTAAGGCAAATCCACCCGCAATAGCGTGAATTACACCTGATGCATAAGCATCATGATATCCTAAAAGCTTTAACATCCATCCATCGAAGTGCCATCCCCAAGCAGCATCAATTGTCCAAAATACAGATCCGATTGCAATTGCTAAAATTCCAAATGCAAAAGTTGTTATTCTTTCAATGATTGCTCCTGAAACAATAGAAGCAGCTGTCCATGAGAATAGTAAGAAGGCAGCCCAGAATACACCGCTTATGTGGTCACCTAAGTTGACCGCCATATATTCTGTATTTGGCATATACCATTTCGCACTAAAAGTACTTTCATCGGTAATCAATGCAGCACTTTCATTCATTATTGATGGGGCTAAACCCGGTCCTGTTGGGAATGCCCAATAAATCCACCAACCAAAGAAAAACCAAGTTACTGTTACTAAAGGTATCAGCATTGTATTTTTCATAAGAGTATGTTGATGGTGTTTGTATCGAGAAGCTCCAACTTCATACATACAGAATCCGACGTGAATTAAAAACATCAGTACTACTGTTATCCAATAGTAAAATTCTGTAAATATGGTTGTAAGAGCACCTAACTGATCAGTCATTTTTCTCTCTCCATATTAGTTTTATAAACCCTATAAAATTTTATGATTCGATACAAATATAAAGAAGGGATAAAAACCTAGTATGAACACTAGGTTTTTAAAAATAATCAACTATTGATTGTAAAATTAAAATTTTAAGTAAGCTTTTTTTAAATCAACAAGAGGGTGCTTCGGAGACATTTGGAACTTAACTAAAAGTTCTCTTGCAATCATATCTCTATCTTGTTGATTATTTGGTAGTTTAATTGATTTTGGAATTGTTACCCAACCATTAGCATTTCTACAGAATACAGCAGGTCTATCTTCTTCATAGCCCATATGAACATCTTCTAACCAATTTAAATCATCCCATCCCATCGCTTCTATATATTTCTTAAGAAACGGAGTTAATTTAGAATAATCAGGTAAAAGATTTACATCATATCTGTAACCAATAGACTGGCCAATCATTTTTTCTCTAGCCGTCTCTTTCTTTTTACCTAATTGGCCTTTGATCTCTTTAGTTTTTGTTTTTGATGCTTTTTTATTTTTTTTCTTTGGCATACTTACCTCTATATTTTATGGTAGTTGTCAACACCAACCGTGTAGTTAGTTCCAGCTAATGGAACTTTTGCTAAAGCTGATGCCTCTGATGTTAAAGCAGCTAAATCTTCTGGCTCTAGAGAGTGTATATTTGTTTTACCACAAGCTCTTGCTAAAAGCTGAGCCTCTAAAGTCATTGAGTGAAGATAATTATAAACTCTTAGCGCTGCATCATCAGGATTTAGTCTTGCTCTTAATTTAGGATCTTGAGTTGCAACACCAACTGGGCAACGTCCAGTATGGCAGTGATAACATTCACCTGCTTTTACTCCCATTTCTTTTTCAAAGTTTGCTTCAGGGATATCTTTGTTGCAGTTTAATGCAATCATAGATCCTGTACCAATAGCTATCGCATCAGCTCCAAGAGCTAAAGCTTTAGCCATGTCAGCACCGTCTCTGACTCCACCAGCATAAATTAATGTTACTTTTCCAGTTTTACCAACATCGTCGATTGCTCTTCTAGCTTCTCGAATTGCAGCAATACCTGGAATACCAGTGTTTGCAGCAGCGATATGTGGGCCAGCTCCTGTAGAACCTTCCATACCATCTAAATAAATAGAGTCAGGATCACATTTTGCAGCCATACGCACATCATCATAAACTTTGGATGCACCTAACTTTAATTGAATTGGTACTTTATTTTTTGTTAACTGTCTTAGTTCTTCTACTTTAAGAGCTAAATCATCTGGTCCTAGCCAGTCAGGGTGTCTCGCTGGAGATCTTTGATCAATTCCAGATGGCAATGATCTCATCTCAGCAACTTGGTCAGTAACCTTCTGACCCATTAGGTGTCCACCCATTCCAACTTTTTGGCCTTGTCCTATAAATACTTCAATACCATCTGCTAATTGTGCATGATGAGGATTAAATCCGTATCTTGATTGAATACATTGGTAATACCATTTTTCTGAATATCTTCTCTCATCAGGTATCATTCCACCTTCACCTGAACAAGTAGCACTACCAGCCATAGTTGCTCCTCTTGCCAAAGCAGTTTTTGCTTCATAAGAAAGCGCACCGAAACTCATTCCTGTAATATAAACTGGAATATCTAACTCAATTGGATTTTCACATCTTGGTCCAATAACAGTTTTTGTTTCACATTTTTCTCTGTAACCTTCGATTACAAATCTAGTTAGTGTTCCAGGTAAGAAAACTAAATCATCAAAAGTAGGAATTTTTTTCATCAATGCCATTCCTCGCATTCTGTATCTTCCTAATTGAGACTTAATATGAATGTCGTCTATTACTTCAGGTGTGAAGATAGCGTTATGACCTAATAAACTTTTATTTCTTTTACCTTCTTCATGTGCATGGACATCCGCTTTTCCACCAACACCTTTTCCATTTTTTTTAACTTTTTTAGATTTTTTCTTAGCCATTATATTGCTCCCTTCTTCTCTGTAGGTTCCAAATTGTCATAATTCCAAAGTTTTTTACCTGCTACAATTTTTTTCATTTTACTTACATCGAAATTTTCACCAATTTCAGCAACCTTCAATTTTCTTTTTAGCCAATCTTGATCACTTGATGTTAACTCTGCATCTACTGCATCACTACCATAAGAACCAATTTCTCCACCTACGAAAATTGTCCCATCGTACATAGAGTCGCCTAGGTTAATTCCAACATCTCCAAGAATAATTATTCTTCCTCTTTGCATCATAAAACCAGTAAAGGCACCAGCGTCACCACCAATTATTATGGTTCCACCTTTCATATCAATACCAGTTCTAGCACCAACACTACCTTTGCAAATTAAATCTCCACCTCTAATTGCCGCACCAAAACAAGATCCAGCATTCTTTTCGATCACTACTTTACCAGCCATTAAATTTTCTGCACATGACCATCCAACTCTTCCATTAATTCTAACTATTGGACCATCACAAGAACCCATTCCAAAGTATCCTAAACTTCCTTCAAAAATTAAATTCAGTTTATTTAAAATACCAACTCCAAGACTGTGTTTACCTTGCGGGTTTTTTATTACTATTGTTCCATATCCTTGGCTCATTAAGTTATCGATCTCTTTATTAGCCTCAGGTGCTGTCATGTCTTTAACATCAAGATCAGTTCTTTTATTAAAATCTACATCGTATGTACCAAAGTAGTAAAAGTTTTCTGCTTCATCAGGATTAAAGAATTTTTGTTGAGTTCTTCCTGTTAATACCTCAGTGTGCATACCCATTGATTGGGCTTTAGATTTTTTCGATACTGTTTTTAAATTTGCCATACTTTCACCTCCCCATCAAATGGATCATATGTATCAATTTCTTGTGGTAATACAGATCTAATTGCAATTTCTTCAGATCCCATAGCAACCAAATCATCAGACTCATATAATACCAATGGTTTTGCAGCCATTGTATCTTTTGCCATTCCTAATGAATCTTTAGTTGCAACAAAATAAGTAAATACACCATCTAAACCTGTTAATGATGCTTTCATTCCTTCCTCTAAAGTTGCTCCGTCCCTCATTTTTTCTGCAATGTAAACTGCGATTAATTCCGAGTCACATTCAGACATAAATCTCATACCTTTATTTTCTAAAACTCTTCTATTGTTCCAGTAGTTTGTTAATTGCCCGTTGTGAACAACAGATACATCACTAAACGGATATCCCCAGAAAGGGTGGGCAGATTTGATATCTACACCAGACTCTGTAGCCATTCTAGCATGACCAATAGCATGTGTTCCAACAACTTTATCTAAGTTATATCTATCACAAACCATTTTAGCGTTTCCAAGATCTTTAATCACTTCTAAAGATTTACCCATAGAAAGAATTTCTACACCAGGGATACTTTCTATACGTTGCGAAAATTCTAAAAGGTCTTTAACGTTGTAGTCAATTTCATATCTTAAAGAGTAGGGAAGAGTTCTTTCTTCTTTAACCACTTTAGCTCCCATCTCGGCTAAAGTTTCGTCTACAATTTTTTTTCTTTCATCGTAAACAGAAACATCTTCCATAACTGACGAACTTCCTTCACCTACGTTTTCCCCAACTTTAAAACGCATAATGAAATTTTTACCATCTGTGTCTCCATATAAAGCGTAACCTGTTGAGTCTTCCCCTCTATGTTTTAATGCTTGGAGCATACCTTGCAACTCACTTCCAACATTTGAAGATTTTCCTCTATGAATTAAACCTGCTATACCACACATATATTTATACCCTTTCTATCTATTTTTGTGACCTACGGTAGACAATCAAGATAAGTATCCAGATCCCATTGTGTTGTTGCACCAAGAAATCTTTCCCACTCATCGTTTTTGTACCAATGGAAAACTTTATACATTTCATCTGGCATTGCAGATTTGATTACTTCATCCTCTGCCAGTCTATCCAAAGCTTCACCTAAACTTAATGGAAGTTTTTTAACGTCTTTACCAGCTTTTTGAGCTTCGTAAATATTTCTAGATTCTGGAGCAGCTGGTTTCATTTTCTTGGTTATACCTTCATCGCAAGCTTTTAATAAAGCAGCACCCAATAGATAAGGATTATGCATAGAGTCAACCGATCTATATTCAAATCTTCCTGGTGCAGAAACTCTTAAACCACAAGTTCTATTTTGATAACCCCAATCAGCGTAAACAGGAGCCCAAAATCCCTGATCCCATAATCTTCTGTAAGAATTTACAGTTGAAGATCCAAGGGCTGTTAATGCTGGCAAGTGCTTCATGATACCTGCAATTGATTGCAAACCAATTTTACCTGGCATTTGCATATCTTTTGTATCAGGCATGAAAGTGTTTGTTCCACCTTCAACATAACTAAACACTCCATCAACACCTGGTAAAGATTTATGGCCAAGTTTATTTACTTTAACCTTTCCACCTTTCCATAAAGACATGTTTGTATGGCAACCACTTGCAGAAACACCCATAAAAGGTTTTGTCATAAAGCAAGCAATTAAATTATGTTCTCTTGCAACTTGAGCGCAAATTTGTCTGTAAGTAGATAATCTATCTGCATTTCTTAAAACGTTATCGTAAGTCCAGTTTAATTCTAATTGACCTGGCGCATCCTCATGGTCTCCTTGAATCATATCAAGACCCATAGCATTTGCATATTCTATTACTTGCATAAATACTGGTCTTAATGACTCAAATTGATCAATGTGGTAACAAAAAGGTTTTGAAAAACCTTTACCTGACGGTGTTCCATCTTCGTTTTTAGTTAACCACATCATTTCAGGCTCTGTACCCACTCTTAATTCTAATCCATGTTTCTTTTTAAATTCATCCATGAAAATTCTTAAATTTCCTCTACAGTCTGAAGTTAAATGACCGCCTGGATTTTCTCTTTCTTCTCTATTTCTAAAACAAGTACAAAATACTCTTGCAACTCTTTTATCCCAAGGTAATTGAACGAAAGTTTCTGGATCAGGAATTCCCACAAGTTCCATAGCCTCTGGTCCGTAACCGATGTAATTATTATGACGATCTAAGAATAAATTTGCAGTAGAACCATAAACTAATTGAAAACCTTTTTCTGCAGTTCTTTCCCAATGGTCAGCAGGGATACCTTTTCCAACAACTCTTCCAGTGACTGAAATGAATTGAAAATAAATATAAGTTATTCCTAATTCTTTAATTTTTGCTCTTACGTCTTTTACTAATTTTGCACGCCCCGGTTGGTTAACGTGTTTTTCTAGATCTGTCATTTTCACCCCTCAATGAATTTAATTTATTCAAACGTAGCTGAAAAATTTATTTGTGTCTAGGCTTAGAGTCTAGCTCCAAGGAAACGGACTGTTCGAAGTAGGGTGAAGTTCTCCCTTCTCGTAACGGTTGAATCTAAATGGTTTTAATAAATCACTTTCAGTACCAAGAATTTCTTTTGCAACAAGTTCACCAACACCAATCATTTTGTATCCATGGTTTGCATCTGCAATCATGTAAACGTTTTCAAAAAACCTATCAAAGATTGGAAAAGAGTCTGGCGTCATGCATCCAAGACCACCCGAAGGTCCTTTTCTATATAAATCAGATTTGCCTTCAAATCTTTTTTGACAATGTGCTAAAGCTGAACACCACATTTCACTAAATGCATCAGTTGTTTGATACTCAGGAGATTCAATTCCATAAGGATCAACATTAACTTGATCAAAATGTTTTTTGACTATGTAAGGTGAAGTGCCACCTTGAACACCTAATCCTTCGATATCAGGTTTATAATAAATTCCCCAAATTTTATCTGTTAATAATTTTTTAGTTTTGTCTGAATATAACGGAGCAGTCGAGTCTACATGAACTACAGGTGGTTGTTTTCCATCATTTGTTTTCAAAAAATCTGGTTCAACACCAATAACACCTTCTTGTAACATCCAGTATGTCCACATATCAGTTTCATGCATTTTACCATCTTTACCTTTGATATTTGCTGTCTTAGGTAGTTCTAACATGTTCCAAAAATCTCTTGCCCAAGGACCTGCCCCAATTACAACTTGTTCACATTCGATTAAACCTTTATCTGTTTCTACTCCAGTAACAGCTTGACTGTTACTCCCTTTTTTAAATCCTGTTACTTTTACACCTTTCATCACTTGCACACCATTAGATGTAGATTTACTCTCTAGTGCTTTAATCGAATCTTTGTTAAATGCGTATCCACCTTTTTTTTCATGAAGCACAGAAGTAATACCCTGTGCTTGCCAATCGTCAAAAATACCCTTCATATAACTTGAACAATCTTTTTCACCTTCTATGAATACGGACTCGTATCCAATAGCCTTTTGTTGTTGGTAAATAGTTGCAACATCTTCATGCATTACCTCAGGTGATATTTGTAAATAACCAACTGGATTGTATTTAAATGCTTTAGGATCACTCTCCCAAACAGAAACTGAGTGAGCCATCAATTCTCTCATTGCGGGTTGAAAATAATTATTTCTTACGACACCACATGCAATTCCACTTGCACCAGCAGCAGTATCTTTTTTTTCTAATACAATTATGTCACCAGGATTTTTGTAAGTTTCAGAAAGCTTCCAAGCAGTACTTAGCCCATGTATTCCACCACCGATTATAACTACTTTAGCTTTTGAAGGTAATGTCGTCATAATAAAACATTATTTTTTGAAAAAGGTAATTAATATAATTATTTATAGAACTAAAAATTATATATAAAAAATAGATACTTAAATTTTTATTTAAAAATGGCTAATAACTTATGTTTTTTAAAGTGATTAAATAATCATTAAACTCATTTATAAATGATTCACTTGGTATTATATTTTTTATTCGCTGGTCTGTTGAAGTTTTTTCAAGTCTAAAGAATCCTTTTTCACAAGCCTCGGTGATTATCAAAGCTGATTTAGGTCGAGAAGTCTTAAATAGTTTTGTTTTTAATTCTTCTACTGATAATTTTTTATCTTCTTTATATGCTGACATTACTAGCAACATCATATGATAATGGGAAGGTGATTTTCTAAAAAAATAATTACTAGATGTATGAGATTGCCTCATTTGATCTTCCCAAAAATCTAAGAGCGTTTTCTTTTCTTTTGGCATAGCTCTTAAGCTTTGACTCTCGATTTAGTTGGATCATAAAAAGGAAAACCAACTACTTTTGCACCAATTCTTTTTTGATGACCATCAATTTTACCAATCTCTACATCAGTACCAATCTCAGAGTACTGAATGTCTATTCTACAAAGTGCAATATTTTTATTTAAAGTAGAGGACAAGCATCCACTCGTAACTGTACCAACTTGAGATCTTCCAATATGAACACAGTCTCCATGACCAGCTATTTCTTTACCAGCAAGTTCTAATCCTACTAATTTCTTTTGAGGGTTTGACTTTCTTTTAACCAATTCCTCTTTACCAATGAAATCTTCCTCTTTTGTTTTCAATGGAACAGCAAAACCTATGCCAGCTTCAAAGGGATCTTGTTCACCGTCAAACTCAGCACCAAATAAAATTAAACCCGCCTCAATTCTAAGTTTATCTAGAGCGGCAAACCCAGCTGGAATAAGCCCGTCATTTTTTCCCGCTTCCATTAATTTATCCCAAACTTCCGGAGCATGTTTTGGATGACACCAAATCTCATAACCTAACTCACCAGTATAACCTGTTCTTGAAACAATTAATGGTATACCTTGAAGTTCCTCTATTCTACAAATTGTAAATCTGAACCAGCCCAACTCATCTATCGAAGGCTGTGTTGGCGGTGTAAAGATAATTTTTTTTAAAATTTCTCTACTTTTAGGACCTTGCAAAGATACATTACTAATTTGGTCAGTAGAGTTTTTAACAATAGCATTAAAATTCTTTTTTTTTGCAATTTCTTTAAGCCATTCTCCACCATATTCATCTCCACATATCCATCTAAAACCTGTTTCGCTTAATCTTAAAAGAGTTCCATCATCGAACATCATTCCATTTTCGTAACACATTGCAGAATAAACAACCTGTCCAACAGAAAGTTTTTTTATATTTCTTGTGAGAGTGTAGTTCATTAACTCCTCAGCATCGGGACCAATTATTTCAAATTTTCTTAGCGATGATAGATCAATTAATACAGCATCATTTCTACAAGCATTGTACTCATTAACCAAACCATGTTTGGTGTAATCGTTTGGAAGCCAAAAGCCTCTAGCATCAACAAAGTTTCTAGTTAATTTTGAAGTTCTTTCATAAAAGCCAGAATTTCTAGTAAGTTTATTTTCAGAGTCTGTTTTCATTCTAAAACCAAATGACTTTCTAAATTCTTTATTTTTGTCGTAAGTTCTAACAAATATATTAGTAGGATTCCATGAATTACACGGATCTATATCACTTGGACATGCAGTTGTTCCTATTGTTAAATCTTTTAAAGCCTTAAACATTACATAATCACCAGGTCTTGAATAAGATTCATCAGAAATAACAGAATTTAATCCTCCAGCAGAGGTGTTAAAAAACAAATTAATTGCATGCCAACCTTTTTGTTTCTTAACACCGTATTTCGACATACTTTCAGTTAAATTATCTGAACAATTTGGATGACCAAAATACCCTGAGTCTTCATAATATTTTGAAGTGCATGCAAGATTAAAAGTATCATGTTTTCCAACAGTATCTCTTATTACCTCAACAAGTGGCTCATGATCTGTGTCATAAAATTTAGAGAACAAACCTGGTCCCGGGAAAGTATTACCCATGAATGTTCTTGTGGTTTGCCAGTCCAATCCTTTTTCAATTCCTTTTTCTAATTTTCTTGTATCGAACGCTACAAAGTCAGAACATTGTCTGCCAGTTGGACTTATCACTTGTATATAATCCCCTTCCTTAACCTCATAAGATATACAACTTTCTTTATTTATATTTTCTTCGTAAACAGGTTCAAAAACAGGATCAGGAATTACATTTAATTCTTTATCATTTACAATTTTAGCTCTTTTAACGAATATGGTTAAATCAGTTGGTGGATTTTGTTTTGTAACATCCATATCTTTGCCAGGAGCTGCAAATATCGTGTAACATTTATCTTTTGATTTTAATTTAATTTTTTCACCAGGCTCTGTGTCTAAATCAAATATAATTGAAGATTTTGAATTAGAAATTTTTAAATTTCTTTTTTTTAATTGATAGTTGGTAGCTAAAATTGTTTCATCATTGCCACTAAGAATATTTTTTATGAAGTTTTTTTCGTTGTTTGATTTAAGATTTAATATTCCAGCATCTGAGTTTCCATCTTTATCAAAACAAATAATTTCACATGTTTGATTTCCCTCATTATTGATTATTTCTATCTCATCATCAGGAAAAATTTGAAAACCGGTTAGGCCTCCACCATTGACAATGTGTCTTTCAACCCCAGGTGGCAAAACATTTAAACCTGGATATTTTATTTCAATACTTGTTCCTAACATTTTTAAAAATATATTATTGTTACTTAGATTATCACCATTTTTATTGTTTAAATATATATATATTTTTTAGAACTAATAATCCTTTACCTAACTGTTCTTTTTGTCATAGACTATTAATATTAATATTAATAGAGGGGTATACATGAAAAAAATAATATCATTACTATCTGCTCTAGTTATTTCTGTTGTAAGTTTTGCAGGAATTTCTAACGCTGATAGCAAGAAGCCTATCGTTATCCCAACTCATAACTGGTCAAGTCAAATTGTAATGGCTTACGTTATTGGTGGGATTTTCGAAAGTATGGGTAACAATGTTACGTACGCTGAAGGTGTTGACTCACAAGCAGTTTATGAATCAATTAGAATTGGTGATGTAACCATATCTCATGAAGTATGGGAGTCTGCATTTGGTAAATCTTTTGATACAGCGAGAGATAAAGGTGGATTACTTGACTGGGGAGATCATGAAGCAAGAACACTAGAGGATATGGGATATCCAAACTGGGTTGTTGAAAAAGGTTTATGCCCAGGTCTACCTGACTGGACAGCTTTAAAAAATCCAGACTGTGCTAAGAACTTCACAACGCCTGATTCACCAGATGGAAAAGGAAGAATGTTAGAAGGTCCACAAACTTGGCATGGTGACTTGATACCACAGAGAATTGATGCACTTGGTTTAGGTGATCTTTGGTGGGTTAAGTTTGCTGGAGGTGCAGATGCACTTTGGGCAGAGTTAAAAGCAGCTGAAAAAGAAGGAAGAGGAACAATTATATTCAACTGGACTCCAAACTTTACAGATGGTGCTGGTTTTACATTTATTGACTTCCCTCCATATACAGCAGGTTGTAGACCAGCTGATGGTGGAGATGGTAAATGTGGTTCTCCTGATGGATACTTGAAAAAAGCAGTTCATGAGGATTTCCCAAAAACTCATCCTGATGCAGCGGCAGCTTTCAAAAAAATGTCATTTTCAACAAGTCAAATTGGAGCTATGGCAGCTTTGGTTGATGTTGATGGCATGACTCACCAAGACGCAGCTAAAAAATGGTTAGCTGACAATGAGTCAACTTGGAAAGCTTTTACTAAATAAGGCTAAAGTTTAAATTTAAAATCTCTCCCGACTTTGTTGGGAGAGATTTTTTTTTAGCTAATTTTGTGTAAAATAAATTTATGAAAAAATTTTTTCTTATCTTTCTTTTGAGTTTTCTTTTTAGCTCATCAGTTTTTGCAAGAAGCACAGGATGTAAAGAGGGTAATTGTGAAAACGGTTATGGCAAATGGATTTATACAGATAAAACTACATATGAGGGTGAATGGGTTGGTACAAAAAAAAATGGTCAAGGAATTGAAACATGGCCAAATGGTTATATTTATAAAGGAGAATTTAAAAATAGTGTCTGGAACGGAATCGGAACATTAACATTTCCAGATGGCTCTACTTATGAAGGAGAGTGGGCAAATGGTTTTATGAATGGTGAAGGAACTTTTACCTGGGCAGATGGAAAACAAAAATCAGGAATTTGGAAAAACGGAAAGCTTCAAGAATAATGTTAAAGGAAAATTATTTAAATAAAATAAAAGAATTACCAGAGCCTATACGACAGTTACTAGGGTTAGTTTCTATAATAATAATTGTAATTTTATCTTTTAGTGTCTTAAATATTATATTTGGAGAGGGAGATGATTTAGTAAAAAGAATGAAATTGGAAGAAGAAAGAATTGCAAAAGAAAAGAAACTTAGTGAATTAATATCAAAACTTCCATCTGGGATATTGGTAACTTTTGATGGAACTGATCATCACAGATTAACAGATGATGTTTATGAGCAAGTATGCAATGCTACAAAACTTATTCCACAACGTGCGATAATGGGAGCAAATTTTTTAAATCACAGAGCTCATGAAATTTATACTATCAATGGCAATAAAATTGATGATACTTTTGTTGAATGGGACAAGGAAAAAGGCAAGTGTTTTGCAGGTTTTACAGTTAGTGGAAATAATGTAGGAGTTGACGAAAGCATAAGTGTTAGCGGTGAGGCGTTAAGTTTTTTAAGTACTGGAATTGATACTCGTGTTTATTTCATAAAAAATTTTTAATGTGGGGAGAAGAGAATTATAAAGATTTTAATTTAATTAAATTTCGTATAACTTTATAAAAATTTATGTCTGATGCAGTAATAAAATGTGAGTCCGTTTATAAAATTTTTGGAGAAAATGCCAAAAAAATGCTTCAAGAAGCAAATGGTAATGTGGACGCAAAAACTTTTCAAGAAAATGGATGTATAGTTGGAGTGAATAATGCTTCTTTTGAAGTTGCAAAAGGGGAAATGTTAGTTGTGATGGGTTTATCGGGGTCAGGCAAGTCAACGTTGCTAAGATGCATTTCCAGATTAACAGAGGCAACAGGTGGAAAAATTTTTATTGAAGGTCAGGATTTATTAAAATTAAACAATAAAGAACTTATTAATCTTAGAAGAAATAAAATGGGGATGGTTTTTCAGAGTTTTGCATTACTACCACACAAAACTGTAGTTGAAAATATTGCTTTCCCACTCCAAATTAAAGGTATTAAAACTGAAGACACTATTAATAAAGCAATGGAAATGGTTAAGTTAGTTGGTCTTGATGGAAGAGAAAATTATTTCCCAAGAGAACTATCTGGAGGACAGCAACAAAGGGTTGGTATAGCGAGATCTCTTGCTGTTGAGCCTGATATATGGTTTTTAGATGAGCCATTTTCAGCATTAGATCCTTTGATTAGAAAAGAAATGCAAGATGAATTTTTAAGACTTCAAGAGCAATTAAAAAAAACAATTATGTTTATAACCCATGATTTTGATGAAGCTTTAAAACTTGCTGATCGTATTGCAATTATGAAAGATGGTTTAATCGAACAATTAGATACTCCCGCTAAGATTGTTTTAAATCCAGCAACAGAATATGTAAGAAAATTTACTGAGGAAGTGCCAAGAGAAAAAGTTTTATTAATAGAAGATGTTATGGATAAATCCACAGATGGCATTGGTGATTTAAAGGTTTTAAAAGATGAGGTGATTGAAAATGTTGCTGAAAAAATTCTTACTCAGGAAAAAACAGTTGGTGTTATTGATGATAAAAATAATTTAATTGGCTCAATAAATCCTTCAAAAATAATTAATACAGTTTTTGGAGGAAGAAGAAACGGAGATTAAATTATGGAAATTTTAAAAAAATATCCAAAATTATTTCAATGGCTATTCTTGTTAATTACTTTTTTTGCTTTATGTTTTGCAATTGATGTTCCAGAAACTTATAAATTTATAAGAGGTCAGGCAGAATTTGTTAGGGATCCAAATCAAAGTACGTATGTTTTTCTTGGTAAAGAAGTAAGATATTACGCTTTTGATGTTTTTTGGAGGTTACCTCCTTTGTTAGGATGGTTACCTATTTGGATAAATGATTCATTATTTTTTTTAATGAATGAGTGGATGCCATTGGAATTTTGGAATGAAGATACTCAAGAGTTTAAAACTCGGCCTTTATTATTAGAAGTAAGTAGAAAACTAACGTTTTTTATGACGTTTTTGATTGAATTGATAAGAGAAATTTTAATCGGAGGCATAAATACAATAGTTACATTTACAGGTTGGGATTGGATTAGCGATAATCCTTGGGCAGAATTGCCTGGTTTACCTTGGACAATAGTTACTGCAGGAGCAGTATTGCTCAGCTATCATTTAAGTGGAAGAGGTCTTGCTTTATTTGCAGGTTTAACGATGGTTTATATTTCTATATTTGGTCAATGGAAGCCATCAATGCAGACTCTTTCTTTTATATTAGTTGCTGCACCTTTATCATTTATGTTTGGTTTAGGTTTAGGGATTGCAGCATTTAGAAATAAACGTGTTGAGAAAGCATTGTATCCAATTCTTTTAGTTATGCAAACTATGCCACAATATGCAGTTTTAGTTCCTGCTATGGTTTTGTTTGGAGTTGGAGATCACGCTGCAGTTATCATAACGATGGTAGTTGCAATTCCACCAATGATATTATTAACCATATTAGGTTTAAGAGCAGTTCCTCCAGAGGTTATAGAAGCAGGAAAAATGAGTGGATGTAATAATTGGCAACTAATGTTCAAAGTCTTAATTCCAACAGCTAGAAGAGATATTTTGATTGGTGTAAACCAAGTTATAATGGTTTGTTTTTCTATGGCGGTTATTTCAGCTTTTATAGCTGCAAAAGGTTTAGGATATAATTTACTTTTAGCATTAAATAGACTTGATATAGGTTTGGCCTTAGAAGCTGGATTGTGTATCAGTTTAATTGCAATACTTTTAGATAAAATGTCATTGGCTTGGGCCAATAAACAAGAGGATTATTTTGGTAATCTAACGTTTATACAAAGAAATAAAAATATTTTATTTTTTGTTGGAACAGTAATTATTGGTATTGTACTTGCATATATAGGAACTTATTTATTTAAAGGAACTCATAATTATTTATTTGAGGTTCCACATAATAAGGGTATTTCAACAGCCGATTTTTGGAATAGAGGAGTTGATTGGATATTTGATACTTTTTTTGTTTATATAAAAGCATTTAATACATGGTTAATTCAAGATGTCCTTCAGCCTATGAGAGCTTTGTATTTAAGAATGCCTGCTATAGCTACTATAGTTTTAGTCGTAGGAGCAGGATATTTAATTGGTGGAATTCGTTCAGCTTTAATTGTTTGTGGTTTAACATTATTTATAGCTTTAAGTCCTTGGTGGGACAGAGCTTTAGTTACAACTTACATGGCAACATTCGGAGTTATTGTGTCATGCACTATTGGTTTTATAGTTGGAACTTTAAGTTTTCAAAACAAACATACAGCAAGCTTCATGCTTGGAGTCTGTGACATTTTTCAAACATTCCCTTCATTTGTTTATTTAATTCCTGTTATGATGTTATTTGGAATAACAGATACATCTGTTTTAATTGCTGTTATTGTATATGCAACAATTCCTGCAACCAGATATACAATAGAGGGACTTAGAAGTGTTCCGGCAGGTCTACATGATGCAGCTACCATGTCAGGTGTTAATAAATTTCAGAGATTAACTAAAATTGAATTTCCGTTAGCCTTTCCTCATATGATGCTCGGTATAAATCAAACTATAGTTTTTGCTTTATTTATGGTAATTATTGGAGCTTTTATTGGAACAGAAGATCTTGGACAATATATTTTAAAAGCCCTATCAGATAAAAATGGTGCAGGAATTGGACTTACACTTGGTATCTGTGTAGCATTCATTGCTTTAATTTTTGATAACCTGATAAGAAGTTGGGTAGAGAAAAGAAAAAAACATCTTGGCATAGCTTAGTATTTTGAAAAAATATATAATTTCCATTGATCAAGGCACCACTTCTTCAAGAGTAATACTTTTTAATACAAAAGGAAAAATTGAATTTGTTTCACAGTATGAATTTAAACAATATTTTCCAAAAAATGGATGGGTCGAACATAACCCAAATGAGATTTGGTCAACAACTCTTAAAGCACTTAAGAATGTTATTAATAAAGCTAATAAAATAAAAGGTCGCATTATCAGTATTGGAATTACCAACCAAAGAGAAACAACAATTTTATGGAATAAGAAAACAGGAAAACCAATTTACAATGCAATAGTTTGGCAAGATCGAAGAACTCAAGAATATTGTAAAAAACTTAAAAATAAAAAATATGAAAACGACTTTAGAAATAAAACAGGATTATTTATTGATCCTTATTTTTCAGCAACAAAAGTAAGGTGGATTTTAGATAACGTAAAGGAGTCTAAAAAATTATTAAAATCAAATAATTTATTATTTGGGACAGTTGACACTTTTTTAATTTGGAAATTAACAAAAGGAAAACAACATTTAACTGAGGCTACAAATGCTAGTAGGACAATGTTGTTTAACATTAACAACAATAAATGGGACCATGAGATTTTAAAAAAATTAAACATTCCAAAGAGTATTCTACCCGAAGTAAAAAATTCAGCTGATGACTTTGGCAAAACTGACAAAAAAATTATTGGAAAAGTGATTCCAATATCTGCTGTTTTAGGTGACCAACAGGCTGCTGCGGTTGGTCAAACTTGTTTTGAAAAAGGTTCAATTAAAAGTACGTATGGAACAGGAGCTTTTGTAATTATGAATACTGGTTCCAAAAAAATAAATTCCAAAAATAAATTATTAACTACAATATGTTATCGATTGAACAACAAGACCACTTATGCTTTGGAAGGATCAATTTTTATAGCAGGTGCTGGTGTACAATGGTTAAGAGATAAAATGAAATTAATAAAAAAAGCATCTGAGACAGAAAAAATAGCAAGATCATCAAATACAAATAATGGTATCTATGTTGTTCCCGCTTTTAGCGGTATGGGCGCACCTTATTGGAGACCAGATGCAAGAGGTTTAATTACAGGTTTGACTAGGGATAGTAATTGGCAAAGTTTAGTAAGAGCAACAGTAGAGTCAGTTGCTTATCAAAGTTATGATCTTTTTAACGCTATGAATAAAGACGGTTTGAAACCTAGAATAGTAAAAATTGATGGTGGTATGGTTGCAAACAATTGGTTTTCACAATTCTTGTCAGACACAATAAATTTAAGAGTAATTAGACCAAAAGTATTGGAAACTACCGCATTAGGAGTCGCACTCTTTGCTGGATATCAAGTTGGTGAGTTTACATCATTAAATCAAATTAAAAATATTTGGCAAAAAGATAAAGTTTTTTCCCCAAAAATTAAAAATTCATTGAGAAATCATTTATTACAAGGATGGAAACTAGCAATTAGAAAAACTTTGGCATAGCTTTAGATATGAAAAAAGTTTTAATTATTGGAGCTGGAGCAATGGGTGCTGCGTTTTCTTTTCCATTGGTAGATAACAATCATAAAGTAACTTTAACTGAACCTTATAATATAAAACTTGGAAATCAACTTCATAAAAAAAAGAAGCTTCATCCAAGCTTAAAAATTACTTTGCCAAAAAAATTATTGATTAAAAAGTTTTCTTCTCAATTACTACATGATAAGTGGGATTTAGTCGTTATTGCTGTAAGTTCTGTTGGAATAGAATTAGTAAAAAAATATTTAAAGAACTTAAATAAAAAAACTTATTTACTAGTTTTAACCAAGGGTCTTAAATTTGATCGTAAAAAAAACAAAATAATTACAATGTCAGAACAATTAGATTTGAGAGGTGAAAAACTAAATATCTCTGTATTAAAAGGACCTTGTTTGGCAAAAGAATTAGCAAGAAAAATAAAAAGCTACACAGTTATTGCAAATAAAAATATAAGAGTGGCAAAACAAATAGGAAAAATAATTTCAGCAAAATATTATAAAACCGAATACTCTTCTGATGTTCGAGGAATAGAATTTTCCTCTGCTATTAAAAACATTTATTCTATGGTTATAGGATCAGGTAAAGGAAACAATACATCTTCAGCATTATTTAGAAAATCATTTGACGAAATGGAATATTTAATTCAATATTTTAATGGCAAAAAAGAAACAGTAAGAGGTTTAGCGGGTTTAGGTGATTTGTATGTCAGTGCTGTAGGAGGAAGAAATAGTAAAATGGGTGAATACTTAGGTAAAGGATTTTCTTTTAAAAATGCTAAAAAGAAATTTATGATAAATGATACCATTGAAGGAGCTGATTTAGCTAATGAAATTGCACCATATATTTTAAAAAAAATTAATAAAAAAAAAATTCCATTAATGACAGCTTTGCTAAATGCAATTACTAAAAATAAAAAATTAAAGATAAATTATTAATTTATTATTTATTTAAGAAGGTTTTCATTGAATCATCCATCGCTTTTTCCCATGAGGTATGGTGCACAGGTGCAACTGATCCAGTTACGGGAGATGAGAATGATTTGTTTCTATAAGTAAGAATATCCTCTACTTTATGATGTTCCCATTCTTTGAAATGTTTTCTAATTAATTCAAAATCAATTTTAGGGTAATCAGACATATCATGAAGCTCTTTTGTATATTCTGTTTGAAAATCAATCATTTGATCAGGATTTTCTAATTTCTCCTCCATTGAAACCCACTTATCAATGTCTTTATCTATTTCGTCATTACTAGGCATTTTGATTTTTCCCATAATTACATCTCTTGCATACCATCCCTGACAGTCAAACATGTTAAATGTATGAAACTGGTCCTGCATACCTAAGTATAAAAGTTTATGATTATCTTGCCACACAACACCTTTGTAAAGTTTTGGTGGATATAATCTGTTATGGGTTTTTAATTTTAAGCTTTCATCTAAAAATGGAAAATGATGTAGATATCCTGTACATAAAATAACTACATCAGCATTTTGTTCTGTTCCATCTTTAAATATGGCTTTTTTTCCCTCTAATCTGTCTAAATAATGAACTTCTTTCATGCCTTTTGGCCATTTGAAACCCATTGGGTTATGCCTGTAACCGATTGTTACACTTTTAGCGCCATACTTATTACATTGTAGAGCCACATCTTCAGCAGAATAACTGCTACCTAAAACAATTACATCTTTCCCTCTAAATTCTTCAGCATCTCTAAAATCATGTGAGTGCATTATTCTTCCTGGGAAGGAATTCATTCCTTCGTATTCAGGAATAAAAGGCACAGAAAAATGACCGGTAGAAACTACTACATAATCGAATGAATCATTTAAAATTTTATTATTAAGTTTATCTTGGTAGCTAATTTCAAACTTATCATTTTTATAAACAGTATTTGTTACTCTTGTATTAAATTTAATCTTACTTTTTATATTTCCTTTACTCACTCTTCCTAAAATATAATCTTGCAGAACCTCTCTTGGAGGGAAAGAGGGAATTGGTTTTCCGAAATGTTCGTCAAAAGAATAATCGGCAAATTCTAAACACTCCTTAGGTCCATTTGACCATAAGTATCTATACATACTATTAGGAACTGGATCTCCATATTGATCTGAACCAGTTCTCCAGTTGTAATTCCACAAACCGCCCCAACTTTCTTGTTTTTCAAAGCAAACTATTTCAGGAATTTTTTCTCCTTTTTTTTCCAAATGTTCAAATGCTCTTAAAATTGAAAGTCCACAAGGGCCAGCACCGATGATTGCTACTTTTGACATAGAATTTTTCCTATCATTAATAAGTTTATAAATATATCTTACTAACAATTTTTAAAAAAATAAAATTATATTTTGTTATGGGTGTTAATTGGAATTATCCCACCACTATGTGGATAGGAGAAAAAAGAATTGAAGACTTATCTTTGGCCTGTAAAGAACTAGGTATTTCAAACCCATTGTTTGTAACTGATAAAGATTTAATTAATTTAGATATTATAAAAAATATAATATTGAGTTTAAAAAAAAGTTTTAAAAATCTAACTACCTTTTCTAATTTTACGGGAAATCCAATTGGTCAAAACGTAGATGAAGGTGTTAAAGTTTATAATGCTTCGGACTGTGATGGTGTAATAGCTTTAGGAGGTGGAAGTGGTTTAGATGTTGGAAAGGCTATAGCATTTATGTGTAAACAATCTAGACCTATATGGGATTTTGAGGATATTGGTGATTACTGGACTAAAGCAGACAGTTCTAAAATTTCAAAAATCATAGCAGTTCCTACCACTGCTGGAACAGGATCTGAAACTGGGAGAGCATCTGCAATTATCAACAAAGAGACTGGTGCAAAAAAAATTATTTTTCATCCCAAAATGCTACCTTCAATTGTTATTTTAGATCCTTTCCTTACTATAGATTTATCTCCAAGATTAACTGCAGCAACCGGAATGGATGCTCTAGCACATAATTTAGAAGCGTTTTGTGCACCAGGATATCATCCAATGGCTGATGGTATGGCAATAGAGGGAATGAAACTAATTAAAAATTCATTAATTAAAGCCTTTAAAAATGGAAAAGATGTTGATGCAAGAATGGATTTGCTTTCTGCAGCTTCAATGGGCTCGACTGCGTTTCAAAAAGGACTGGGAGCAATCCATTCATTGAGTCACCCTGTAAATGGTAAATTTAATGTTCATCATGGTTTATCTAACGCAATATTTATGCCTTATGTTTTAACATTTAACAAAACCTCAATTGAAAATAAAATAATATCTATTTGTGATTATCTTAATTTAAATAAAACATTTAATAGTTTTTTAGATTGGATTTTAGAATTAAGAAATAATTTAAATATTCCACACAAATTGTCAGATGTAATGGATTGTAATAATATTGATTTAGATGAACTTTCCTTAATGGCATTTGAAGATCCATCAACAGGAGGAAATCCCAAAAAATTAAGTCAAAATGATCTAAAAGAAATGTACATAAAAAGTATTTCTGGAGAATTATTTTAATGAAAAAAATATTGATAGTAGAAGGAAACTTACGAGAAGAAAATCAAAGTTTTTCTACAGCTGGAATTCAGACACATACAGAAAGTCTTAAAGATAGTTTGGCGTTTTTCACAGATAAATTAGAAACTCATGTGGTTAATCCTTCTTCAGATAAAAATATCGATAAAAATATTAATGCACTTGAAAGCTACGACGGTCTTATTTGGGGAGGTAGTAGTTTAAATATTTATAACAATACTCCAGAAATAATAAGGCAAATTGAATTTATGAAAGAATGTCAAAAAAAAATAAAAAAAATTTTAGCAATATGTTGGGGTATGCAAGTAGCTGTAACTGCAGCTGGAGGTGAAGTGAAAAAATGCACTAAAGGATCACATAAAGGAATTGCCTTAGACATTGAAATAAACAGTAATGGATTAAATCATCCCCTTT
The DNA here is from genome assembly GCA_902635665.1 of uncultured Pelagibacteraceae bacterium. GTDB lineage: Bacteria > Pseudomonadota > Alphaproteobacteria > Pelagibacterales > Pelagibacteraceae > Pelagibacter. The sequence continues at coordinate 76,070 of CACPOX010000001.1, read as the reverse complement.
ATAAAAATAAAAACAAAAAATTTAATACCCCAGCATTTAATTTTGACGAGGTTGTAACGATGCCAGAAAATTCAACTTTGTTAGCTTCAAATTCAATAAATAATGTTCAAGGAATAAATTTTACTGCTGGAGATTGCAACATTTGGGGACTTCAATATCACCCTGAAATTACGTACAATAAAATGATTAATTTAATTATTTTTAGAAAAGAAAGATTGTTAGAGAAAGGGGCGTTTAAAGATCAAACCGAGATAGATAGCCATATTGAGCATATTGAAAAAGATAATAAAAAATTAGATAAAATTTCAAGAATGAGAGAATTAGAAAATTGGCTAGATTATCTTAATTTAGAATAATCCTTCAATCTCACCTTTATCATTTAATTTTATAGAGTCTGCCGCAGGAACTCTAGGTAGACCTGGCATAGTCATGATTTCACCGCACACGACAACTATAAATTCAGCACCAGAAGAAAGTCTCACTTCTCTCACAGGCAAAACATGACCTGTGGGTGCACCTTTTAAATTTGGATCTGTTGAAAAACTATATTGAGTTTTTGCAACACAAACAGGCAACTTACCATAACCTTTTTCTTCAAAATCTTTTAATTGTTGTCTCACTTTTGTGTCTGCTACTACTTCAGATGCACTATAAATTTCTTGAGCAATTTTTTCTATTTTTTTAAACAGTGGAAGATCATCTTCATATAAAAATTTAAATGTATCTTTTTTATCTTCACAAATTTCTGTAACATTTTTAGCTAATTCAATAGTTCCTTTGCTTCCATTAGACCAATGAGTACATTTAGAGGCTTTCACACCTTGTGTTTCACAAAAATCTAACAAGGTTTTCATTTCATCTTCTGTATCAGTAATAAAATGATTAACAGCAACAGTAACAGGTAATCCAAATTTTCTAATATTATTTATATGCCTACGTAAATTTACCATTCCTTCTTTTAGTGCTGATACATTTTCTTTTTTTAAATCTTCTTTAGAAACTCCTCCATGCATTTTTAGTGCCCTGATTGTTGCTACAATAACAACGCAATCTGGTTTGAGATCAGATTTTCTACATTTAATATCAAGAAATTTTTCTGCACCTAAATCAGCTCCAAATCCTGCCTCTGTTACAACATAGTCAGCTAATTTTAGTCCTGCTTTAGTCGCAATCACCGAATTACATCCATGAGCAATATTTGCAAAAGGACCTCCATGAATTATAGCAGGATTGTTTTCTAAAGTTTGAGTTACATTTGGTCTTATAGCTTCTTTAAGCAAAACGGTCATTGGACCTTGTGCATTTAAATCTTTTGCATAAATTGCTTGCTTATCTCTTGTATAACCAATTGTAATATTACCAATTCTATTTTCTAAATCTTTTAGGTCTGTTGCTAAACAAAAAATAGCCATTAGCTCAGATGCAACTGTAATATCAAAACTATCTTGCCTAGGGTAACCATTAGCCACTCCTCCCAGATCAACAATGATAGATCTTAAGGATCTATCATTCATATCCATTACTCTTCTCCAAACAACTCTTCTAACATCAATTTTAAGTTTGTTACCCCAATAAATATGATTATCAATTAATGCAGATAGTAAATTATGTGAAGATGTAATAGCATGAAAGTCACCTGTAAAATGAAGATTGATTTGTTCCATTGGTACTACTTGGGCATAACCACCGCCAGCAGCACCACCCTTCATTCCAAATGATGGACCAAGACTTGGTTCTCTTAAACAAACTATAGATTTTTTTCCAATTTTATTTAAACCGTCATTTAACCCAACTGAAGTTGTGGTTTTACCCTCACCAGCTGGAGTAGGAGTAATTGCAGTAACTAAAATTAATTTACCATTTTCTTTTTTAAGGGTACTCAAATATTCCAGATTTATTTTGGCAATGTGTCTGCCCATTGGGCTGAAAGCAAAATTTTCATCCGGGACACCAACCTTTGAAAGAATATCTTTTATTGGTTGCATTTTAGCTTCTCTAGCTATTTGAATGTCTGATTTTACATCACTCATGAATAATTCTTTAAATTAAAAACATTTCCTGTGACTTCTTATCCTTTTTTGAGATATTTGGAAACTTCTAAAAAATATATATAAAAAAAATAAGCACTATTTATATTCTTTGTTATAAAATTATCTGATGCAGAAGTATTCAATATTTAACCTGGTTAAAAACGCTTTTTCAAACCACCAAAATTGGGATCTGGCCTGGAAAGATCCAACACCTAAAGAGGAATATGATGTAGTGATTATTGGTGGAGGAGGTCACGGTCTAGCTACCGCATATTACCTTGCTAAAGAGCATAACATTACAAAAGTTGCAATAATCGAGAAAGGTTGGATCGGAGGAGGAAATGTAGGACGTAACACTACAATTATTAGATCCAATTATATGCACGATGAAAATGGTTTGTTTAGTGAGTTTGGAATGGATTTATGGAGAAGGATGAGTCAGGACCTGAACTACAATGTAATGTTTTCTCCAAGAGGTATTATTAATCTTGCTCATTCAGATGCTCAAATGAATGCTTATGCAAGAAGAGGAAATTCAATGAGATTAAATGGAATAGATGCAGTTCTTTTAAACAGACAACAAGTTAAAGAAATTATTCCAATGGCTGATTTTTCAGACAATGTAAGATTTCCAATTTTTGGTGGCTTGATGCAACCAAGTGCAGGAACAGCAAGACATGATGCTGTTGCATGGGGTTATGCACGTCAGGCAGACTCAATGGGGGTAGATATTATTCAGAATTGTGAAGTAATTGGATTTGATGTTTCAGCGGGAAAAATAAATGGCATTAGAACTTCACGTGGAAATATTAAGGCAAAAAAAGTTGGTTTATGTGTTGCTGGTAGCACAAATATTTTAGCAGAAAAATTAAACATGACTTTACCAATAGAAACTCATTTACTCCAAGCATGTGTTTCTGAGCCAGTTAAACCAGTTTTAGATAATGTAGTTACATTTGGTGCAGGACACTTTTATGTAAGTCAATCTGACAAAGGTGAGATGGTAATGGGTGGTGATCTTGATGGTTATAATAGTTATGCCCAAAGAGGAAACTTACCAACATTACAACATGTATTAACTGAAGGTATAGCGATGATGCCATTTTTGAGTAAATTAAAAATGCTTAGAACGTGGGGTGGTATTATGGATATGTCAATGGATGGTTCACCTATTATCGATAAAACACACATTGAAGGTTTGTATTTGAATTGTGGATGGTGCTATGGAGGATTTAAAGCTACACCTGCATCAGGTTGGACATTTGCTCATACTATTGCTCAAGATAGAGTACATGAATTAAATGCTGGCTATAGTTTAAATAGATTTAGCACAGGTCATCTTATTGATGAAAAGGGACTTGGAACCAAAACCTGGATATCTTAAATGCTTTATATAAATTGCCCACATTGTGGTATGAGATCTCAAAATGAATTTTCTTATGGTGGAGATGCAAGTGTTAAAAGACCAGAGCTTAACAAAGAAGTTTCTGATCAAGAGTGGGATGATTTTGTTTATAACAGAAAAAGTTTAAGAGGAAAGCATTTAGAGCTATGGCAACATATTTCTGGATGTAGGCAATGGATAAAGGTTGAGAGAGATACCGCAACCCATGAAATTTTCAGAACTTTTAAAGCTGATGAGGAAGTTGCTTAATGACTCAAGCTTTTAGAATTAAAAATGTTGGATTAATTAATAGAGATAAAAAGTTATCATTTAAGTTTAATGGCACCACTTACTTTGGTTTTGAAGGCGATACTTTAGCATCTGCTTTATTGGCAAATGGAGTTCACTTAGTAGGAAGAAGCTTTAAATATCACAGACCTAGAGGTTTCTTTGGTGCAGGTGTAGATGAACCTTATGCTGTAGTTCAACTTTATAGAAATAGTGAAACAGAACCTAATATTAAAGCAACGGAGCAAGAACTTTTTGAGGGTTTAGAGGCTAAAAGTGTTAATTGTTGGCCGAGTGTGAATTTTGACATTGGAGCAATAAATAATTTTTTAAAAATTTTTCTACCCGCAGGTTTTTATTACAAAACTTTTATGTGGCCAAAAAGTTTTTGGTACAGAATTTATGAACCATTTATTAGAAAAGCAGCTGGTTTAGGTGTTGCTTCAACTAAACATGATAAAGAAAGGTATGAACACAAGTATGAATACTGTGATTTGTTAATTGCAGGCTCTGGACCTTCAGGATTAGCTAGTGCATATGCTGCAGCAAAAAATGGAGCAAAAGTAATTTTAGCTGAGGATAAACCAAGATTTGGTGGATCTTTATTAACTAGTGATGTCAATATTGGTAATCAATCAGGTAAAGATTGGGCCGAGGGGATAATTGCTGAGCTAAAAACAATGCCGAATGTGGTTGTTAAAAATAGATCTCAAATTTTTGGATACTATGATCACAATATGCTTGTGATGTCGGAAAAAGTTAGTGATCATTTGCCAGAAACTAAAAAATATCACCCAAATAAAAGATTATGGTACATTCGTGCAAAAGAAGTTTTAATTTCCTCTGGATCAATTGAAAGACCAATAGTTTTTGGAAATAATGATACACCAGGTGTAATGCTTTCTTCAGCTGCTAAAGAATATTTAAAGGTATATGGTGTTTTAGTTGGAAGAAAACCACTAGTATTTACAAATAATGACAGTGGATACGAAACAGCAATTGAATTTAAAAAACATGGAGTAGATCCAGTTGTTTTAGACTCAAGAAAAAATCCTGAGTCAGAAATAATTGATGAAGCAAAAAATTTAGGAATTAACATGAAAAATTCATATGTTGTGGTTGCAGCGCAAGGGTATAAAAAAGTTAAATACGCAGATATTGCAAGTATTTCTGAAGACAAAAAAAAACTTGGTAAAATAGAAAGCATACAATGTGATTGTATTTGCGTTTCAGGTTTTTGGACACCAACGATTCATTTAGCTTCACAATCAGGAAATAAAACAAAGTTTAAAGAGGAAATTGACGCATTTGTTCCAGGACAATCAAAACAAAATGAAATCACTTTAGGTGCAGCTAATGGAGTATTTTCGCTTGATGAAACATTGAAAACCTCATTTAAAGCTGGAAGCGAATTATCAAAAAAAATTACTGAAAATGATAATGAGATACCTATTCCAAATGTTGTTGAAAAGAAATCTTCTCAACATGATAGGTTTTGGTGTGTTCCATTGCCAAAAGGTAAAAATTATAAAAGATTTTTAGATTTTCAAAATGATGTAGCGGTATCTGATGTAGAAATAGCTCTAAGAGAAGGCTATCGATCAATTGAACACGTCAAAAGATATACAACTCTAGGAATGGCAACTGATCAAGGAAAAACCAGTAATTTAAATGGATTGCAATTAGTATCCGAAATTGAAAACAAAGTTGTTCCTGCAGTAGGTCATACAACTTTCAGACCTCCTTACACTCCAGTTTCTATTGGTGCAATAGTAGGAAGAGAGGTTGGAAAACATTCAAGACCAACCAGAAAATCTCCAATGCATGAATGGCATGAAAAAAATAATGCAGTTTTTGTTGATGCGGGTGTTTGGTTAAGACCAAGGTATTACAAAAGAGGAAATGAAAATTTATTTGAGGCATCTAAAAGAGAGGCTAAAAATGTGAGAACAAATGTTGGAGTTTGTGACGTAACAACTTTAGGAAAAATTGATGTTAAAGGTCCTGATGCAGCAGAGTTATTAAATAGAGTTTACACAAATTCATGGCTAAAGCTACCAGTCGGTAAAGCTAGATATGGTGTAATGTTAAGAGAAGATGGAATTGTTATGGATGACGGAACAACTACAAGAATTTCAGAAAGTCATTATCATATGACTACTACCACAGCTCAAGCAGCAAACGTTCTTTCGCATTTAGAATATTATTTGCAATTAGTGTGGCCTGAATTAAATGTGAATGTAGTTTCAACTACAGAACAATGGGCTGGAGCAGCTATCGCTGGACCTAAATCTAGAGATTTATTACAAAAATTATTTCCAAATTCTGATGTATCAAATGAAGGTTTGCCTTTCATGGGCTATATGGAAGGAGATTTATTTGGGGTAAAAGCAAGAATATTTAGAATTTCATTTTCAGGAGAGCTTGCTTATGAAGTAAATGTTGAATCTGATTACGGAAACTTTATGTGGGAAAAAATCATAGAAGTAGGTGAGGAATTTAACATTCAACCGTATGGAACTGAAGCATTATCAACTCTTAGAATTGAAATGGGACATGTTGCTGGATCGGAACTTGACGGCAGAACAATTCCATATGATAACGCTTTAGAAGGTCTTGTTAGTAAAAAGAAAGATTTTATTGGAAAAAGATCACTACAAAGATCTGCATTTACTGCTGAAAATAGACAAAGAATAGTAGGAGTAGTTCCGTTAGATAAACAAACAAGTATCCCAGAAGGCTCTCATTTGGTTAAAGATGATAAAGCGCCATTACCCAATTCAAAATTAGGTCATATCTCTGCATCATGTTGGAGTGTTGAACATGATAATCCTTTTTCTTTAGCAATTTTGAAAGATGGAAAAAAAATGATTGGTCAAAAGCTTTTTGCCATGTCGCCACTTAAAAATAAAGTAATACCAGTTGAGATAGTTTCATCACATTATGTAGACCCAAAAGGAGAAAGAGTTAGATCATGAGATTAATTTCCGCATTAGCAAATGTTCATACAACAGGTCAATTTGGAGATTATGAAGGAAAAAATGAAAAAGATTTACTTAAAATTTCTGAAATCAAAAATTTACTAATTATTCAAATAGTTCAGTACAAAAATTCTTCAATTTCATTTGAGGGTATTGATATCGATGGTTTAAAATTAAAAAATGAACCTTTAGCTGTAGTTTTTAATGATATTACAAGAATTATGTGGAATGGACCAAAAAATTGGCTTTTAGTTTCAACAAAAAAAGATTTAATAAAAGATGTAATAGATAAATTTAAAGATACAGAATTTGCTGTAACAGATTTATCTCATTCAAGAGCAATAATTCAGATTGAAGGACAAGAAACAATGGAAGTTTTGAAAAAAGGATGTCCTTTTAATTTTAATATATTGGAAAAAAATAAATCAATTAACTCAACTTATAATGGAATAGCTTTCACTGTTGATAAGTTAGACAACAACCCTGATAAAGTAAGGTTATTTGCGCTAAGAAGTTTTGGAGAATCTTTGTATCATTCAATTACAGATGCATCTCTAGAGTTTGGCTTTAAATCCATATAAGTTTAAATTTTCAATCTCTTGTTGCAATATAAACACCTATAGAAGTAATTAGAAATCCAATTAGATCTAATCTGGTTAAGCTTTCATTTAAAAAAAGCCAGGCCATAAAGGCAGATGTTGCTGGAATTAAAAAAAATATAGATACTGTTTTGCTTGCTGAGTTTCTTTTTATTAAAAACATCAATATTGTAAATGCTCCAAATGATACTAAAAATATTTGATGGCTCATTGCAATAATAAATGTTTGTGAGAAATGAATATATGGATCAACAAACAAAACAATTATTGATAAATGAAATATACATCCACCAATAGCTTGATTCATATTGCTTACAGATAAAGGTAAGTTGTTACTTAATTTTTTTTGCCACAAAGTAGAAAATGTAATAGCTAATAAAGCTATTATTGTTGCGATCAATCCAGCTGTTGGTATCTTAGAGCCAACATCAAAACCCAATACAAGTCCTGCGCCAACAAATCCCAACAAAACACCCGTCCATTGTTTAGCAGATACCTTTTCATTTAACATTGGACCGCTCAATGCATTTGTAAGAACTGGTTGTAGGGTTACGATTAATGCTGCTATTGCTGTAGGCATGCCTATTGAAATTGAATAAAACACACCCCCAAGATAAAAACCATGAAATAACACACCACTAAAAAAAGATTCAAAAAAATTTTTTTTACTAACTAAAATTTCTTGTTTTGAATAAATTGAAAATAAAAAAAAACCTAAAGCAACTAAAGCAAATCTAAAAGCTAGAGCAGCAAATGGATCACTGTTGTCTATAATAGGTTTAGTTGTTATGAAGGCTGAAGACCATAAAAGTATAAATATGAAAGGAAAAATTTTAATCACCTTATTTAATAAGCAAATAAATTAAGTAAAATCAAATAAATCAGTACCTATAATGAACAAATTAGATGTAGAAATAAAATATCAAATCACTTAAGCTTTATCCACTATGTATAGATCTTTTAGAATTGGAATAATTATACTGTCTTTTTTCTTTTTGACTGGTTTTGTTCCTATATTTTCATTTATTGGCCCAGGTGTGACAGTTCTTACCACAGGTAATGTTTATAAAGCAGCTGCGCAATTTATGATTGATCAAAGCATAAAAAAAACAACTGGTAAAAACTCTTTAATGTTAGTTAAAGAAGAAATAAATAAAAAAATGTTAGTTAAAGAAGAAATAAATAAAAAAAATCTAAAATATAAAAATAACAAATTTAATGAAGAATTAAGAAAACTAGTTGAAAAAAACATAATGATAACCAGAGAAAAACTAGATAATCAAAATTTACAAAAATTAGTTAAAGAAAGAATAGAAATAACTAGATCAATACTTAATTTAAATACCACTACTCAATAATATTTAGACTTATAAGATTTTCTTGGTCAGTTTCTTTGCACCACATTTCAAAGCTTTCACACACTCTCCATAAATGATTAAAAGCTCGCTGTGAAATTTCTAAAGGAAAGTGACTTTTAGTATAATAAAGTTTTGGTATTTTTAATAAAAATTTCACCATAGAATCTTTTTGAAGCTCTAAAAGTCTTAAAGTCTCTTCATTGATTTTTTTTTTGGTTATAGAGTCGATAAACTTATTATTCTTGAGCTCAAAAAACCATTTATCATGAAATTCCCCAGAGCTTAAAATATCATATTCTTTAGTAGTCATAAAAATTTCAAACGCCTGTATATTGTTGATCTCAGGATTTTGTTTTTTAATTTCTATTATATTTAAATAAACAAATTCAGCAGCTCTTAACACATATGGCTTTTCAGTTTTATTAGACATAAGTTAATTTTTATTCTTAACCATAGCTGAGTGAGCCAAGATTAGATTTGGATCTAAAAATACTTTTGAAGATTTTACATTTTTAAAAGATTTAAAAGCAAAAATTGCAATTGGGAGTTCAGTACAACCTAAAATAATTTTTCTACATTTCATTTTAATTAAAGAATCAATTGCAGGTTTAATTACTTTTGCAGCAGCTTTTACATTGCCCATTTTAACAAATTTAATAGCTTTATTAACTGACATTTTTTGAATTTTTGGAGAAGGCTCTATTAATTGATAATTTTTATCAAAAATTTTCTTATAAACTCTAGTTTTAAGGGTTCCTTCAGTTGCTAATAGACCAATTTTTGAGTTTTTTTTACATTTTTTTTTTGTAAACTTGAAAACTTCTTTTGGCATATTGATTATTGGAATATTTATTTTTTTTTGTAAATCATCAAACCAATAATGAGCTGTATTACAAGGTATAACTATAAATTTACATTTATTTTTTTCTAATAGTTTGCAACCTTTGAGCAAACTTTTTAAAACTTTGTTATATTTTTCTCTACTCGTTTTATTAGTAGACTTGTTTGAAAGATTTTTAGTTTGAGAACCTATAGACTCGGGCCTTCCAGGAATATTTGATTTGTTGTAAAGTAAAAATAATGGGTACTCTTGATCAATTTTTCCTCTATTTAGTATTGCAAGCTTGTTACAAAAATCAAGTCCAGCTTGAGTTCCCATTCCACCTAAAATTCCAATCATATTTTTGATTAATTTATTAATTTTTTAACTTAATTCTATAATTAATAATTATTTTTAAAGTTACTATTTAATAAGGTATTGGCTGAATAATTAACTTATAAATATCTAAATTTAATTTTTCAGCCAATAGGAAGTGTGAAATTATGCAGTTTTTAAGTTAACTGCTGAAGGACCTTTTGGACCATCTTCAACATCGAAAGTCAAAGCTTGACCCTCATCTAAACCGTTCATACCAGCGTCTCTTACTGCTGAAACATGTACAAACACATCTTTTTCTTTATCTTCTCTTTCAATAAAACCAAAACCTTTGGTTGGATTGAACCACTTTACTTTACCTTGTAGACTCATATTTATCTTCTTACTTTTTGTTATGTTTAATTATTACTTATAATTAAGTAATAATGGCTTTCTTTAGATTTTAATGGGTTTTGTCAACAAAATTGATTAATAATCAAAAAAAATTTATTAAATATCCTCAATAAGCATAGTTAAATAAACAGAATTAATGTCCTTTTTATAGTGTGCAAAAGGTTCGCACACAGTAAATCCAGTTTTATTGAAAAGTTTTCTTGCTGGTATAAAAAAATCACCTGCACCTGTTTCGATGCTTAGTCTTTTTATTTTAAGCTTTTTAGCTTCATTTATTAAATGATTAATTACATTAATTCCTTGGCCTTGCTCTCTAAAATTATCGTGAATTCTTATAGATTTAAATTCTCCATGTTCTTTATCTAAAAATTTTAAAGCACCACAACCAATTAATTTTTTATCATCCCATAAACTCCAAAATTTAATTGATGGAACTTTTAAACCAGGTATATCTAAGACGTGAGCACTTCCCTCTGGGGAGGCGGCTCTTAGTTCTATAAAATGCTTTATTAGAAGCTCATTAACTTCGGGGTTATCAAAATTACCTTCTACTGATTTTAACATTTATACTAAAGTTGTGATGTGACCCATTTTCCTTTTTTCTTTTACATCTTTTTTTAGATAATCAAAGAAAAATTCATTGTCATTAAACTTTTGCATATCTCTATAATGTGTAATTTGATCGCCAAGCAAATTCATCATTTTAGCATTAGATATTTTTTTTAATGGAATTTGCTGTAAACCACATACTGCCCTCACATGATTTTCAAATTGACTAACATTAAATGCATTTATAGTTAGATGTCCTGAGTTGTGTACTCTTGGAGCAATCTCATTAACATAAAGATTATCATTTCTATCAATAAAAAATTCTACACACAAAGTTCCAACATATTTTAGTTCTTCAGCTATTAGCATAGACCAATCTTTAGATTGATTAAAAATCTTTTCATTTATTTCTGCAGGAATTTTTGAATATTTAAGAATTTGATCTTCATGAGTATTCTCGATTGGTTCATATATCTCATATTTGTTGTTGCTAAATCTTGTAATGATAATTGAAATTTCCTTTTTTAATTTAACAAGTTTTTCAAGAATATATCCTTTTGAAAAATCTATATTTAAAGAATTAAGTTCTTTGCTAGAATTTATTGGATATTGACCTTTACCATCATATCCAAGCGTTGTTGTTTTTAATATTCCTGGTAAAAAATCTTCCAATGCATCAATATCTGATTTTTTTTCTATTGATACATACCTGGTAGTTCTAATATTTAATTTATTTATAAAATCTTTTTCAGCTAATCGATGTTGAATTAATCTGTTAATTGAAGGTTTTGGTAAAACTGGTTTTAATTTATTAATTTCATTCAATGTTTCGAAAGGTATGTTTTCGAATTCGTAAGTTACTAAATCAACTTGATTTATAAATTCTGATATTTTTTCTTTATTAACATAACTTCCAGTAACAAACAGATTGCAAAAATTTTGTGCTGGTGCATCTATGTCGTCACAAAAAATGACAGTTTTAATGTTTAATTTTTTAGCTGCTATTGCAAGCATACTTCCAAGTTGACCGCCTCCAATAATACCAAGAGTAATTTCAGACATTTTATTTTGGAGTTTTCTTTACAGATTTAGTTTGTGACGTTCTAAAGTTTTTAAGTTTTTTTCGAACATTTGGATTGTGATTAGCAATTATTCCTGCAGCCAATAAAGCTGCATTAATGGCACCATCTTCTCCTATGGCAAGTGTTCCAACAGGTATTCCTTTAGGCATTTGTGCTATTGATAACAAGCTATCTAATCCTTTAAGTTTTTTACTTTCAACAGGAACACCAAGAACTGGTACATGTGTAAGTGCTGATATCATACCAGGAAGATGAGCAGATCCTCCGGCACCTGCAATTACTACTCCTATATGATTTCGCTCAACATTTGCGGCATATTCGTACATTCTTTGTGGAGTTCTGTGAGCGGATATGATTTTTGTTTCAAATGAAACTCCAATTTTTTTTAGGGTTTTTTCTGCTAGTATCATTATTTTATAGTCAGACTGGCTTCCCATAACGATTGAAACTTTTAATTTAGTATTTTTTTTCATGAAAATTGATCAATCTATTTATTTCAAAATTAACTTAAAATTTCAATAAAATTAATAGTATTTAAAATACATATTGATTAGAGTTAAGCATACTATGAATTATAAAATCGACAACCTTCAATACTGTAATTGGTCGAGAAAAATCTTTGAGATTAATAGATCTGCTGGTTTGGATGCTGTTCATGTTACAATTGTATACCATGAGGATTTTGATGAATTGAAACTCGAAATCAAAAAATGGGAAAAATTATTTCATGAAAATTCTGATTTAATTTTTCCTGGTAAGAATTTTAAAGATATTGATAAAGCTAATACAGAAAAGAAAACTGCAATATTCTTTGGTTTTCAAAATTGTTCGCCAATTGAAGATGACATAAAGCTTGTTGAAAAGGTTTATGAATTAGGATGTCGATTTATGCAGCTGACCTATAACAACCAATCCTTACTAGCAACAGGTTGTTATGAAAAAGTAGATAGTGGAGTTACAAATTTTGGACGAGAGGTTATAAGAGAAATGAACAGAGTTGGTCTTGTGGTTGACATGTCACATTCAGCAGAAAAAAGCACTATAGATGCAATTGAGTTAAGTGAAAAACCAATTGCAATTACTCATGCTAATCCTTCTTTTTGGCATCCAGCTAGAAGGAACAAATCCTCAGATTTATTAAAAATTTTAAGTGATAGCGGCGGTATGTTGGGTCTATCATTATACCCTCATCATTTAAAAAATAATACAAATTGTACTCTCGACAGTTTTTGTGAAATGGTTGCAAAAACTACCGAAATAATGAATGTAAACAAAATTGGAATAGGTTCTGATCTTTGTTTGGATCATCCTGATCATGTTGTTGAATGGATGAGAAATGGATCGTGGTCAAAAAGTAAAAATTTTGGTGAGGGGTCAAAAAATAAACCAGGTTTTCCAAAACAACCCGATTGGTTTCTTGATGCAAGAGGATTTATAAATATCGAAAAAGGTCTAAAAAAAGTAGGTTTTTCAGATGTTGAGACACATGGAATACTTGGAAATAACTGGTACAATTTTTATAAATCTATTTAATTATGAAAGTTGAACTAAGAGACCCAAACAAAATAATGAAATTATCAAGGCTAGGATCTTTTCATCAATCTAAATTATCTTTTTTAAGAAGTTTCCTAAATGAATTTAAAGAATGGGAATATAAAAAAGATTTATTTAATTTAAATGAAAATGGTTTTGGAGAAGCTGTTTATTCATTTAAAAAAAATAAAAGAGTTTATTCTCTTGTTTGCTTTGCAAATGAAATTAAAGATGAGGAAAGATCAGACAGGGTTATCGCCACAAAATGGGATGCTGCTTTTACATTACATGATGGAGTTCCAACAAAAAAAGACATTGAAAGATTAAAAAATGAAGTTCCAAAACAAGAAATTGGTAGACTTTCTTATAAAGAATTAACTTTATCGAGAGCAAATAAATCAGTAAGAATTTATAATCACGTAGTTGAAAACCTAAGTAATGGTAACCAGCCTGATTTAAACTTATTATCAAAAGTTGGCTACTTATATAGGACAACAGCAGTATATGGATCAGGCAAATTTGGTCTTGCAGATCGATTTAGAATTAAAAATCGTGAGGAAATTAATGGTCCATTCAGGCTAGAAATGATGCTGGTTTATTTAGTAAGACAATTTACTTTTGATCAAGTTAACCATGTTGCTTATCATAAAAATCCAAAAATTGCTGTTAGACTTGATGATAATATTTGTAAAAATTTAGGAATTGGCAATTCAACAGGATTAGGCATGGCTCCATTTATAGTTAATCACCCAACTCTATTAAATAATTGGATTGAAAGTAGAGAAAAAGCACTTAAAAAAATAAGAGAAATAAAAAATACAAAAAGTAAAGATACTGATTTATTTATAGAATGTGTAAAAAAATCATTAAAAAATATAACAAGCTGGAATACAGATAGTAAATATCAACAAAAAAAAATCTCAATGTTATTAAGAGATGTTGAAAAATTTTTAAATTTTATTGACAGAGAATTTGATTTTGAGATCGAATATCCATTTAACAAAATATACCAATGGTTAGAGGATAATACTTGTGAAGAATGTATTGAGTATATTGTTTCAATAATGATGGAGCCCTATAATGATATTACTAATCCTTTGGTGAAAGAAATGAGTTCTGATGAGGAAAAATATTTTAATATTCCAACAGATAGAACAGTTGAAGAATTACTAAATATTATCGAGGCAAAATATAAAAACATTTTAAATATTAATTTTGAGGAAAAACAAAATAATCAAAATTTTTGGTTTATTTCAAAAAATAAAGAAGAACCTAGATTAGCAGACCGCTTTGAAGAGAATGGATCTGAACTGGAACAACCTCTGGCAATAGCAAGAGATATAAAAAAACTTTATGATGTATTATTGGTCACAAAAAATAGTTTAACAATAGCTGAATTTTTAGCCTCTAATTCTAAATTAAGACACGTTGTGAGAAGAGCTTTCATTATAGAAAAATTTCCCTATTCAGAAATACAAGACAATACAATTGGTAAAGAATTAATGCCAATCGATATGCTTAGACTTAAACTATCTTTTTTTGGTGCATTAAAATTTGATCCAAAGTCTGATAAATGGTTAAGAATTTGCATGTTCCAAGGAGCACCATTGCCACATGAATTAAAAAATTATGACGAACAATGGGTTTATAAAACTAAAATTTAATAATGAAATCCTTGAGTGAAATTGAAACAACTGTCAAAAGAGCTACAAAAGCCGCAGGATACTCATGGGGGGTTTCAGAAGAAACAGCAAAAAGTGTAAGATTATTGGAACTATTTAGTTTACCAGGTGTAAAACATCTTAATGAATATTTTAATGAAAAAAATCAAAATAAATTTGAAAACTTAAATTTAATTAGCGAAAAAAATTCATCATTAAAACATCCTTATTGTCCAATTATTTTAGGTGTTAGTTTTTTAGATCAAATAAATATTTTGGAAAATTTAAAAAAAATTGAATTTAAAAATATTGCATACCCAGTAATTTTTTTGTCTTTTATAAGTCGTTCCTCAGAAATTATTGGAAAAAAAATTTATGTAAAAATTGATGAAAAAATAATTTTACTAAATTTAAATATAAATATGATATTAAGTTTTATTGATCAAGAATTCCCAAAGATAGCAAATACAATTGAGGTTCATTTACTAGAAAATAAAGACAATTTTACAAAAGATGAGTGGAATAACTTATATAAGTTGTCAGAAGATACTTTTGTAGAAGAAAGTGATAGCTTAAAAGAAGGTGCAGCAGGCGCTGGTTTAACTGATAATGATTGATCAAACTGAAGATAAAAAATTTAATATAGATAATGAAGAATTAAATAATATTTGTGATGAATGTAAAGAAGAAGACGAGAGCGTGTCTCAAAATTTAATTCTAATAGGATTTAAATTATGTAAATCTTGTAGAATATCAAAGACTATTTTTCCACTTTAACTTAAACTGACATTGTTAGTTTGAAAAATTGAAAAAACGTATAATAAAAAAATAATTTGAGGAGTCAAAGATATTAAAATTGTTTTAAGATACCCATCATAATTTAAAAATATTTTTAATCCTATTATCAAGGATATATTGTACCAAGTATAAGTTATAAAGGCTAAAAACAAAAGTATTGGACTTATTATAACTAGATTTAAAAAAAGAGGGACTTGACAATAAGCAACTAAAATTAAAATTTTTCTATAACTACAATTAGTTTTTATACTTGGAAATAAAATTGTACCAACAAAAAAAAGATAAGTTGTTTTTAGAAACCACATAATTAATGAAGTTATTATAATCGCTCTTAGGGATGGTCCTTTCATTATCCCAAGTTCAAAGTAAGATCCCATGTATATTAAAAATGAACTATTTGGTATGATGCTAATTAATGCACCAATCAAAATTAACAAAATAGCAAAGTAAATTGATGCTTGACCAAAATTTTTTTTATCTTTAAAAAAATTTTTATCCAACCTTAGAATACTGATAATAATTTTAAAAATTTCTGTAAGCATTATTTTTTTTTATTTTCTTGTGCTTTGTATGAAACAATTAATGGAAATACTATTAAAGCAATCACAATAATAATGCAAACTGCTATTAAAAAACTTTTTGTCATTAAGGATTTAAAGGGAGCTAATTTAAGCTCCCTTTACAATTTTCTAGCCTTTTACAACTTCTCTTGTATTTGCGTTGAAAGACTCTTTGAATGGAATATCCACAACTACAGCATCTACAGGTGTTCCTGGAGTGTCTGAGTATTTTTCTGGAAGATGAACTTTAAACTTAGTTCCAACTTTACCTTTTGGAAATCCATTAGGGTTTAAAGTTCCATCAAATGGAACGTATCCCATAGCAATGTTTGTTTTCTTTTCTGGATGCCACCAAGGTGAAGTAATAAATCCAACTGGATCTCCGCCACCTTCTGGTGATACTAACCAAAAATCAGGTGCATAATCGTCAATTGGTTTACCACCCAACTCCATTCCAACTAATTGAAGTTTATATGGTTTTTTTCCAGCTTTTATATCTGCTCCCATTTTTTCCAAAGCAGCTTTACCAACATAATCAGACTTTTTATTCCATTCACCTTTACCTGATAATGAAACTTGATAACCTAAATTGCATTGAAAAGGATTATGTTGTTGATCCATGTCTTGTCCCCAAGAAAGAATACCTGCTTGAATTCTTCTATGGTGTGCAGGTGCAATAACCATCAAGTTATGTTTTTTTCCTGCATCTAGTACTGCATTCCACATATCTTCAGCATACAAAGTTGCATTTCTTAAATATATTTCATAACCAGCTTCTCCTGAAAAACCAGATTGAGAAATTACACAACTTCTTCCCCCCATAGATGCTTCTGCTAATCCATAAAAAGGCATATTATCAAAATCAACTTTGTCTCCACAAAGGTCTTTCATTAAAGCTTTCGATTTAGGACCTTGAATTTGTACTGGACAAGCATCTATTTCCTCTATTGTACAATTGAATCTTCCATCTGCATTCACACCTTGTAAATACATTCCAATATCAGAGTCTGATAATGAAAACCAAAATTCATCTTTTGAAATTCTTAAAAGAATTGGATCATTTAAAACCCCACCGTAAGCATTACATAATATTACATATCTTGCTCTCATAGGAGAGATTTTTGTTGCATCTCTAGTTATCACGTAGTCAGTAAACTTTTCTGCATCTGGACCTTTAACTCTTATTTGTCTTTCAACAGCAACGTTCCACATTGTTACATGGTTTACGATAGCATCATATTCCACCATCGCTCCACCATCTTCAGGTTTTACATAACCTCTTGGATGATAAATTCGATTGTATACAGTTGCTCTCCAACAACCTGCCTGCATTGATAAATGCCAATAGGGAGACTTTCTTACCCTTGTTGAAATTAATAATTCAACTTTAGTTGGCCCACTTTGTCTTAAATTGTATGGTACTTCTCTATCAGACTGATCTACAGAAGTAGCATGTTTTACTTTAGTATAGTCAAATTCTTTAGACATAACTATTCTCCTTCAACCACTT
The DNA here is from genome assembly GCA_902635665.1 of uncultured Pelagibacteraceae bacterium. Classification (GTDB taxonomy): domain Bacteria; phylum Pseudomonadota; class Alphaproteobacteria; order Pelagibacterales; family Pelagibacteraceae; genus Pelagibacter. The sequence continues at coordinate 58,188 of CACPOX010000001.1, read as the reverse complement.
GTTAGTTTCCTTCAAGCCGCCGAATGTATAAATGTGGAAGTTATCAGTATGCGATTTAACTTTCCCAATTAAATCATTAGGGTCTTTAGGTTTCAATAAATCTAATGCCTTAGTAAAATTAGATTTAAGAAAGTTTATGGAATTTTTTGCCCCTACAATATTAGCAAACTTTATTAAGCTAGATATTTTTAAAGGCCCAGTAATTCCCACATGTACTGGTACGCTTTGTTTAGAAATAAAATCTATAATAGGCTGAGGATCTAATAACCATTGGGTTACAATATAATCAGCGTAAGGCTTTTTATCTATCATAGCTTTTTCTAAATTTGAATCGGATATATCAGGACTCCCCTCGGGATGTCCAGCAATTCCTATTTTCATTTTTTCAAAATAACCTGTCTCTAAAAGCTGAAAAGAACTATCAAATTTACCTGCTGGCTCTCTTCCACCTCCAATGATTAAGGCTTGTTTTACCCCTCCATCTTTGCATCTAGAAACATAATCTTTCAGTTCTTTTTCATCATGCATTGATCTTGCTGGAAAATGAGGCACAGGGTTAAATCCTTTTTTTACAAGCTCTACTGCTTTATGAGCAGTTTCTCTGTAATCACCTCCAGGTAGCATTGTAATGTAAACATCAGACAATGCCGGAACTGTATCAACCTCTGTTTTAGGTCCTATTTCCAATGAAAAATTCATAGGGGGAGATCTTTATTTATTTTGAAATATGAGTCTAGAAAATTCGATGCAGCAAAGTATCAGCTATTTTATCTGACCTCTATGCTTTTGGATCCTTCTACCGTACTCTTGGGTGACCCTATCAAAGACAATTGCAAGAGCAACTATTGCCAATCCATTCATCATACCAAGAGCCAAATATTGGTTAGAAACAGCTCTTAATATAGGCACACCAAGACCTTTTACGCCTATCATAGAAGCAATAACCACCATAGCTAAAGCCATCATTATGGTTTGGTTTACACCAGCAAAAACAGTGGGTAAAGCTAGCGGAATTTGAACAGATTTTAATTTTTGAGTTGTAGTTGCTCCAAAAGCTTCACTAGCCTCCAAAGTCTCTTTATCTACTTCTCTAATACCTAAATTAGTTAATCTAATAATTGGAGGAACTGCATAAACACAAACAGCGATTAATCCTGGAACCTTTCCTATACCTAACAACATTAAAATTGGTATCAAATAAACAAAACTTGGTATTGTTTGCATCATATCCAAAACAGGAAGTATTGTTTTTTCTGCTCTAGAGGATCTAGCCATTACAATTCCTATTGGAATACCAATAACAATACAAATGATTGTACATACAGTAATAATTGCAACTGTTGCCATACAATCTTCCCACATTCCAAAATAACCAATTAATAAAAAAGCAATTGCACTTCCTGTAACTAATTTCCAACTTTTTGAACCCAGCCATGCTAATCCACAAATTACTGCAATAATTATTATCCATGGTGTAGATAATAATAATTTTTCTAATGATACTAAAAAAAATAATAATGGATCAAAAAATGCCTCTATGTTGTCTCCATATTCTTTTGAAAAATTTCTAAAAGCTAAGTCGATACCTTTTCTTAGCTCCATTTGGGATCTTCTTCCCATTTCTGGAAATTCAGTAAAAAATTCCATAAATATTAAATTTTACGAGCCTATATTAAATAGGCTCGTAATTAAAAGTTAATTATAAACTTTTTTTGATTTTTTTTGCAGCATCTGAAGATACCCACTTAGTCCAAATATCTTCATGCTTTATTAAAAACTCAACAGCAGCATCAGAACCTTTTGCTTGGTTGTCAGCCATGTAAACTAACATTCCATTCATCACTGTGCCTGGGAAAGTTCTACTTTCAACATATTTAAGTACATCTTTTCCACCAGTTTTTGCAAAGTTAGCACTTACAATTGAGTTTACTTCAGATTTTGTCCAAGCTGTTGGTTTTGGGTTTGCACAATCTTGTTCTGCAAGAGTAATACAATTGTCCCAATTATCTCTACCTGCAAAAGGAACACCAAAATCAACTGGCTGTAAATTATATTTTCCAACCATTGATGTAGGATTCCAGTAATATCCAAACCACGGCTCACCAGAATCTGATGCTTTAGCAATTGAACCATCTAAACCTGCAGCTGAACCTGGATCAATAAGTTTCCAACCTTTTTTTTCCATTTCAAATGCTCTGTATAAATTTGCATTAGCTAATTGACATCCCCAACCTGCTGGACATCCCATGAAAGCACCTTTTGATGGGTCTTCTTTATCAGGAAATAAATCTGGACGTTCTAAAATTTGAACAGCTGTCATTCCTTTAAGTTCTGGATGTTTTTTTAAAGCTGCTGGATTTAACCACCAACCTTCTCCTAGACCTGTAATTGGAGCTTTATTTGCAATAATTAATCTTTTTTCACTTACCGCTTTTTTTAAAGGAGTATAAACCGCATTCGCCCATTGCTCAGGGTTCATGTCAGGTGTTCCTTTATCATTCATAGATGTAAAAGTTGGCATAGTAGCACCAGGCACTAATTCTACGTCACATCCATATCCTTCTTCGAGGATGATTTTATCAACGTTTGCCATTAACTCGGCAGATGCCCAGTTTTGTTCGGCTATAACTAATTTTCCACAAGCATTTGCAAAAGAAGTCATGCCGAATGCTAAAAGCGCGGAAAATAGAATTGTTTTTAATTTTTTCATTGTATCTCCGTTAGTTAATTTTCGATTTAACACTACAACATATCAATGAAAAGATTGCAAATATCTTTCAACCTTTAGTTGAAGTCAAATTGTCTTTAAATACTATTTATTAGGAGATAGGGTTTGACTATGAAATTTTCTGCAAATTTTTTTTTCAAAGAATTTGTTTATATTTTAAATTGTAAGACTGTATTTCAACAAATCATAATAAGAGAATCGTAAAAATTTAGCTTTAATTAATTCCAACTTAAACAAGGAGGTTTAATAAAAGTTGAAATGAAAAAGTTATCTCAAATAGTTGATTTAAAAAAAATAAAAGTAGTTAACAAAAATATTCATAAAGCTCATGGCTTACCAAATGAGTGTTACACCAATCCAGATTATTTATCTATTGAGAGGAAAAAAATTTTTGAAAATAAATGGGTCGTAATTGGTGTTGGTAGTTCCTTACCAAATATTGGAGACGCCAAACCATTTGATTTGCTAGGAATTCCATTAATTATATTGAGAGATAAAAATAATAAAATTAAAGTTTTTCATAATGTTTGTAGTCATCGAGGTTTTAAGATTCTTCAAGAAAAATGTAAAATTAAGAATGTAATAAGATGCCCTTATCATTCTTGGTCATATGACATGAGCGGCAAGTTAATAGCCACACCTCATATTGGTGGGATGAACAAACATAATTGTAATAAATTTAGTAAATCAAAAAGTGGTCTTAAGGAAGTTAGATCTCATGTTTGGTTAGATTTAATTTTTGTAAATTTAAACAACAATGAAATCAATTTTGAAAAATACATTAAACCTTTAAGTGACAGATGGAAAAAATTCTGGCCGATAAAAGATAGAGACTTAATTGTTTATTCAAAAGATTATGGTTATTTTAATTTAAATGCTAAATGTAATTGGAAATTTGCAATAGAAAATTATTGTGAAAGTTATCATCTACCCTGGGTTCATCCTGGATTAAACTCTTACTCAAAAATTGATGATCATTATCATATTCAAGGATTACCCAATCGTTTTGCAGGCCAAGGGACTATGGTTTATAACCCAAGGTTTAAAAGTAACTTAAAATTTCCAACATTCCCAAACTGGCCAAAAGATCAAGAACATATTGCCGAATACGTTGCTCTTTTCCCAAATGTAATGCTTGGAATTCATAAAGACCATTTTTACGCCTTCTGGTTAGAACCGGTAAATAATCAATATACAAAAGAACATATGGAAATTTTTTATGTTGGTAACGAAGCGGCAAATTCGAAAAAATTTAAATCACTTAGAAAACAAAACTTTGAACTTTGGAAAGGAGTTCAAAGTGAAGATTTAAATATAATTGAGGGAATGCAAGATGGGAGAAAATCACCATCTTATAATGGGGGAAACTTTTCACCTGTGATGGATAATCCCACCCATCATTTCCACAAATGGGTTGCAAACAATATAATGAAATGAAAGGATAAATTATGAAAAAAGATCTTATTACTAGATTAAATGAAGGACCTATTATGTGTGCAGAAGGATATCTTTTTGCAATGGAAAGAAGAGGTTATCTTTCAGCAGGTCCATTTGTTCCAGAAGTAGTTTTAGAACATCCTGAGGTAGTAACTCAGTTACATAGAGAATTTATTAGAGCTGGATCAGATGTTGTTCAAGCATTTACTTATTATGGTCATAGAGAAAAACTGAGAATTATTGGCAAAGAAGATATGTTAGAGCCACTCCAAAAAAATGCTCTTAAGATAGCGAAAGATGCTGCGAATGAATTTAAAGATTTAGATTTAATGGTTTGTGGAGATGTAGCTAATACAAACGTATTTGATCCTGGTGATGCTAATACTCATAAACAATGTCAACAAATGTATGAAGAACAGATAGCTTGGGCGAAAGAAGCTGGTGTTGATTTTGTAATTGCAGAAACAATAAATTGGACTGAAGAAATGAAGATAGCATTAAAAGCAATTAAAGATGCTGGACTTATTGCAGTTTGTAATTTTGCAATTCCTAGAGGGGACAAAACTAGAGAAGGCCACACTGCTGAAGATGCTTGCAAAATGATGGAAGATTTAGGTGCAGATGTAGTTGGTTTAAATTGTTATCGAGGACCTGAAATGACAATGAAACTATTAAAAAAAGTTAGAGAAAAAGTTTCATGTCACGTTGCTGGACTTCCAGTACCATACAGAACAACAGAGGAAGAACCTGGTTTTCTAAATATAACTGATCATGGTTGCAATTGTATTCCAGGAGGAAATGCATTCCCAGTAGCTTTAGATAATTTGTTTTGTAACAGATTTGAAATGGCAGAGTTTGCAAAAGATTGTGTTCAGAACAAAATAAACTTTATTGGCATATGTTGTGGAGCAGAAGCACATCACGTAAGAGAAATGTCAGTTGCAATTGGAAAAAAACCAATTTCAATGAAATATATGCCTGATATGAGCAAACATTTCCATCATGGTACAGATAAATCTCTAAAAAAAGTAAACAAGGAAATTAAATACTAATGGAAAAGCATGCGAAAGTAGTAATCATAGGAGGCGGTGTAGTAGGGTGCTCTATTCTTTATCATTTATCTAAATTTGGATTAAAGGATTGTATCTTGCTTGAAAGAAATGAGCTTACTTCTGGTTCATCTTGGCATGCAGCAGGGAATGTTCATGTAATTTCATCTGATCCGAATATTTCTAGGATGATGGCTTACACGATTGGCCTGTATAAAGAGATAGAAAAAGAGTCTGGTCATTCTGTTGGCTTTAAACCCAGTGGAGGATTTTATTTAGCATCCAATGAAGTGTGGGCTGATTATTTAAAAAGAGAAAGATCAAAAGCAAGATATATGGGGCTTGATCAAGAATTTATTTCTCTTGAAGAAGTAAAAAAGAAACACCCATTAATTGATCCGTCTAGATACTTACTTGCATTATGGGATCCAATTGATGGTGAAGTTGATCCATCAGGAGTTACTTATGCTTTTGCAAAAGCTGCAAAAGTTCATGGAGGCAAGTATTATACCCATACAGTAGTTAAAGATACTAAACAAAAAAAAGATGGGTCATGGGAAGTATTTACCGACAAAGGAAATATAAATGCTGAAATAGTAATTAATGCAGGAGGACTTTGGGCAAGAGAAGTCGGGCAATTAGCTGGATTAAATCTTCCTGTGCAACCAATGGAGCATCATTATTTAATCACTGAACCTATTCCTGAAATCGAAGCAATGGGTGATCAAAGATTACCTATTGGTACAGATTTTGAGGGAAATATTTATTTTAGACAAGAAGGAAAAGGAATGTTGCTTGGAACCTATGAACCAAAGTCAACTCCTTGGAAAGTAGAGGGTACACCAATGAATTTTGGTCACGAGTTGCTTGAGCCAAAGTTAGATAATATTGAAGATAGATTAGCAATTGGTTTTGAGAGAATGCCAGCATTAGAGCGGGCAGGAATAAAAAATATAGTTAATGGACCTTTTACTTTTGGTCCAGACGGAAGTCCTCTTATTGGTCCAGTGCCAGGAATGAGAAATTATTGGGTTGCTGTTGGTGTTATGGCTGGATTTTGCCAAGGTGGTGGTGTTGGAAAGTGTATAGCAGAATGGATTATTGATGGAGAACCATCAATAGATGTTTGGGCAATGGATGTTGCAAGATTTGGAGATTATGCATCACCTCAATATGGAACAATAAAATCCTCAGAAAATTATGAGCGAAGATTTATTATGACTTTTCCAAACGAAACTTTGCCAAAGGGAAGAAAACAAAAAACTACTGCGCTGTATGATCGTTTTGTAAATCAAGGTGCTGTTATGGGAGATAGCTTTGGATTAGAAAATGTTTTGTGGTTTGCAAACAATAAAGAAGATGCTCATGAAGAGCCTACTATTAAAAGATCAAGATCACATGACTATGTTTCAAAAGAAGTTATTAATGTAAGAGAAAATGTTGGTTTAATCGAAGTTGCCAACTTTTCAAAACATGAATTCAAAGGTCCTGATGCTAGAAAATTTTTAGATCACATAATGGCTGGAAGACTTCCAAAACCAGGGAGAATATCTTTATCTCCTATGCTGTCATATAGAGGAAAGTTATGTGGTGATTTAACTGTGGCTTGTTTAGATGAAAATGAATTCATGGTGTTTGGGTCTGGAGCTGCTCAAGAAATGCACAGACGTTGGTTCGAGAGTCATTTAGATAAATTTAATTTAAGTTATTCTAATAGATCTGATGAGTATCATGGTTTGTCTATCGCAGGACCTAACTCAAGGAAAGTTTTAGAAAAAATCGTAAGAGACGATGTTTCAAATGAAAAATTTAAATTTAGAGATTCTAGAAGAATGTTTGTTGGGGGAGTTCCAGCAATAATAAATAGAATTTCATTTACAGGTGAACTGGGTTATGAAATTTATGTAGCACCTCACTATCAATTAAAACTTTATGAAGAATTAATGGAAGCTGGAAAAGAATTTAATATAAAACCTTTTGGCGGAAGAGCATTAATGTCAATGAGGTTAGAGAAAAATTGGGGAGCCTGGACTTTAGATTATAGACCAGATTTTACAGCAAAAGAGACAGGTTTAGATGCATTTATAAATTGGGATAAAGAGTTTATCGGTAAAGAAAATGCACAAAATGAAAATTCTTCAAATAAACTTATACCATTAATTGTTGAAACAAATGATATTGATGTAACAAATAATGAAGCTGTTATGAATGGAGATCAAAGTATTGGATATGTAACCTCAGGTGGTTTTGCTCATTTTGTAAATAAAAGTGTAGCGTTTACTTTTGTTGATCAAAAAAACATTAATTCTGAAAATAAAATTCAAGTAGAGATAAATGGAGATTTATTTAATTGTTCAATTATTAAAGAACCACTTTATGATCCAAGTGGTGAAAAAATGAGAAGCTAATGGCTCAAAAAGACGTAGGAAACAAAATTCCAATTTATAAGCTTAAAACTACTGATGAAGTTATGAAGTACTACGATGAGTGGGGAGACAAAGATAAATACAATAAAGACATGGTTGATTGGAACTACACAGGACCTAAAGAAACCGCGGAAACATTTAACAAATATGAGAAAAATAAAGATACTTTAATTTTTGATGCTGGATGTGGAACAGGTTTAGTTGGATTGGAGCTTAAAAAATATAGTTTTAAAAATTTTCATGGAGCTGATTTGTCTCAAACTTTATTAGATACTGTACCAAAAGATCTTTATCAAAAATTAGTAAAGGTTGATTTAAATAAAAAAATAGAAGTTGAGAATAACTTTTATGGTGGAGTTATGTGTGTTGGAACATTTACTTTTGGGCATGTAAAACCAAATGCATTAGATGAATTTATAAGAATCACAAAACCAGGAGGTTTAATTTGTTTCACAATTAATGAAGGAATTCATGAAGAGTATGGTTTTGATAAAAAAATTGATATACTGAAAGATAGCAAGAAGTGGGAAGAAGTAGAATTTTTTAAATCTGACTATATTGCAAGCAAAGATGTTAACGCATGGTTAGGGTTGTATAGGGTATTATGAGGTTTAGTAGAAAAATAGCTCCTGAGATAAAACCAAGACAAAATTTTATTACCAAAAAAAGATTAAGAGAAGACGAGATTGATTTTGATAAATTAAGATCATATCGTTTAGATAGGGTTAGAAATGAATTAATAAAAAATAATTTAGAAGCTTGTATTTTGTTTGATCCAGTGAATGTTCGTTATGCTTTAGATACAGTCAACATGAGTGTCTATAATATGCATAATTTAACAAGATATTGTTTTGTTCCAGTTAATGGACCAACAATTCTTTATGAGTATTTTAATTGTGAAATATTATCAAAGCATTTAAATCTAATTGACGAAATAAGACCTTCAATCACATGGGATTATTTTAGCAATGGAGATCAAGCAAATTTACAATTATCAAAATGGATAAATGAAGTTAAAGATTTATCAAACAATTATTTTAAATCAAAAAAAATTGCAATCGATGTTCTAAATGGACCTGCGGTTACAGCTTTAAATAATGAAGGTATTGAAGTTGTAGATGCAAAATTGATTTTAGAACAAGCTAGGGTAATAAAATCGTCTGATGAATTGACTTGTATGAAAGCAGCAATAGAAGTTGCAGAAAAAGGTGTATCAAAAATGAGATCAGATCTTAAACCAGGAATGACTGAAGATGAATTGTGGTCAATTTTACATAAAACGAATATTGAAAATGGAGGTGAGTGGATTGAGTGTAGGATTTTATCTTCTGGTGAAAGAACAAATCCATGGATGCAAGAGAGTAGTAATAAAGTTATGCAACAGGGAGAAATTGTTGCTTTTGATACAGATATGGTTGGTCCCTATGGATACTGTGCTGACATATCAAGGACCTTTGTAGTTGGACATAAATTTAATGATGAGCAAAAAAAACTATATTCAATGGCTAGAAATCAAATTGATCATAATTTTAGATTAATAAAACCAGGAATGAGTTTTAAAGAATTTATAAAAAAATCTTGGGTTTTGCCTGATGAATATTATGGAAATAGGTATTCATGTATGGTTCATGGAATTGGTTTATGTGATGAGTGGCCTCAAATAAGATATCCAACTGATGGTGGAGAAGAAGGTGGAGCTTTTGAGAAGAACATGACAATCACACTTGAGAGTTATATTGGTAAAGTTGGTGGTAGAGAAGGCGTAAAACTTGAACAACAGTACCTTGTAGGTGAAAATGGACTTGAATTGATGTCCCATCATCCGTTAGAAGATATTTAATGAAAATTATTTTAGTAATGGGTTTACCTGGAGCTGGTAAAACAACTCTAGCAAATGAAATTGCACCACACTTAAATGCAAAAAGATTAAATGCAGATGAGGTAAGAAAAGCAGCAAACGATTGGGATTTTTCAGAAGAAGGAAGGGTAAGACAAGCAAAAAGAATGGCTGAAGCAGCTTTAAAATTAAAAGCAGAAGGTCATTATGTAATTGCTGATTTTATTGCACCAACTCCTAAAGCAAGAAGCTTGTTTCCGGCAGATTTTAGAGTGTGGGTTGATACAATTAAAGAAGGAAGATTTAAAGACACTAATCAAATGTTTGTTAATCCTAAGAATTTTGATTTTCATGTAACAACTCAGGATGCAAAAAATTGGGCACCAAAAATAATAGAGGAGATAAAAAAATGACACACCAATGGGATAACAAAAAACCAACAGCACAAATGCTAGGAAGATGGCAACCTTTTCACGATGGACATTATACTTTGTTTAAAGAAATTATTAAAAAAACTGGACAAGTTTGTATTCAAATTAGAGATGTACAAGGTGTAGATGATAATCCTTTTGATTTTGATACAGTAAAAAAAAATATTGAAGACAGATTAAATCCTGAATTTGAAGGGCAATTTAAAATAATGTTAGTGCCAAATATTACAAATATTTGTTATGGTAGGGGTGTTGGATATAAAATTGAGGAAATAGTTTTGGACGAAGAAACTCAAAAAATATCAGCTACTAAAATAAGAGCAAAAATGAGAGAAGAGGGAAAGTTAGAATAAAATTAAATGAACGATAGACTTAAAACTATTGTAGATTTAGAAAAATATCCAATACATGAATTAAATTCACCAATAATTCAAAATCTAGTTAAAAAATGTAAAGAAGAACTTGATCAATATAGTTGCTCAACAATTCCAAATTTTATTTTACCTAAATCACTTAAAGTAATGAATTCTGAGTTAGAAAAACAATTAGACGAAGTTTATATGTCTAAAGAAAGTATTAATGCTTACTTGTATGCAAAGGACGATCCCTCATTACCAAAAGATCATCCAAAAAGAACTTTTATGAATAGATACAATGGATATTTAAATTCAGATTGTTTTCCAAAAGATTCAGAGATGAAATATCTTTACGAAACAGAGGAAATTTTAAAATTTGTATCTGCTTGTTTAGGTGTTTCACCTATTTACAGATGGGCTGATCCTTTAGCATGTCATGCGTATAATGTTATGAAACCAGATGGAGTGCTACCATGGCATTTTGATAGTTGTGAATTTACACTTAGTTTAATGATACAAAAACCTGAGAAGGGTGGTGTATTTGAGTACTGTCCAAATATTAGAGAACCTGGAAATGAAAATTTCGAAGAAGTTAAAAAAGTTATAGCAGGTGATAGAACTAGAGTAAGACAATTGAAGTTAGAGCCAGGAGATTTACAAATATTTAAAGGAAGATTTACTTTGCATAGAGTAACAAAAGTTGAAGGCCAAAAATCAAGATATATGTGTATTCCTGCTTATGTTTTAGATCCATGGAGAGTAAATACACCAGAACATTCCAAAGCTATTTATGGCAAAGTTTTACCAATTCATATAGAAAGAAATCAGGCCAGATCCGATGGATTAACTGATTAAATGACAAGCAATATAAAAATTAAAAAAATTAATAAAGAAATTTCATCAATTATTATCGATGAACCAAAAACTTATAATTCTTTATCATTTAAAAACCTTTCTGATTTATTGAAAACATTTAAAAAACTAGATTCTGATAAAAAAGTAAAAGTCATAATATTAGAGGGTGCTGGAAAAGGATTTAGTGCAGGACACAATTTGAAAGAAGTAAGAGGTTTAAAAAAAAGAGAAAAATATTTAAAATTATTTAATCTTTGTTCAAAAGTAATGCTCCAGATTGTTGAAGGTAGGAAACCTGTAATTGCTAAAGTTCATGGAGCAGCATTCGCAGCCGGGTGTCAATTGGTTGCAAGTTGTGATTTAGCTTATAGCACTAAAGATGCAATGTTTGCTACTCCAGGAGTAAATATTGGTTTATTTTGTAGCACACCTATGGTTGCCGTCAGTAGAAAGATAAGTCGAAAACCAATGATGAAAATGCTGTTAACCGGAGAACCTATCAATGCAAATCATGCAAAAGAAATAGGGTTGATAAATGATAATTTTTCAAAAGCAAAACTAAACAATGAAGTGTTTAAAGTAGCAAATAAAATTGCTTCTAAATCTAATTTAACAATAAAAATTGGAAAGCAAGCGTTTTACAAACAATTAGAAATGCCATTAAGTAAAGCTTACGCTTATACAAGTAAAATGATGACACTTAACATGATGGCAATGGACGCTAAAGAGGGTATTTCAGCTTTTCTTGAAAAAAGAAAACCTAAGTGGAAAAACAAATGAAATCAAAAAATATAATTTTAATAATTTTTATTTTATTTGGACTTTATGTAGTTATTGATCTTAGAGATCATAATTCTAAAAGAGCAGTAGATGCTTGTGTTGCAGGAAGTCAAAAATTAGATCAACCAATGACCATTAAGGAAGCTCAAAAATTCTGTGAGGAAAAAATAAATTCAAAAGATTAGAAATCAATATGAGTGATATCAAAGAAGTTCTTTCTAAATATAAATCAATTGCAATGGTAGGAGTTAGTAACGATCCAACAAAAGCATCAACTATAGTTATGAAATATATGCAAAAATATGGATTTAAAGTTTATCCTGTCAATCCTAGGGCTGAGGGTCAAAAAATTTTAGGAGAAGAAGTATTTGCTAAAATATCTGATATTAATGATAAGGTTGATATTGTAGATGTTTTTAGACCATCAAAAGAAGTTTATGCTATTGCAGAAGATACAGTTAAAATTGGTGCTAAAGTTTTATGGTTACAGCTTGGTATACGAGACGAAAAGGCAAAAGAATTGATGGAAAAAAATGATATTAAGTATATTGAAAACAAATGTACTAAAATGGAATATCAAAAATATTTTTTAAAAGTTAGACAAGCTTTTCCAGTTTTAAGTGACTAATGAGCAAAATAATTAAATTTTTAGACAGCACATTTTTAGATTTGGGTCGTCAATTTAAATGGACTTATCTACCTCCATTAATGGTTTATATGGCTGCAGGTATTTCTGGTTTAACAGGTATTGTTGGTACATTTTTTGTTAAAGATTATTTAAATTTATCAGCAGCATTTTTAGCAGGCCTAGGTTTTTGGGCAGGAATTCCTTGGGCATTAAAAATGCCATTAGGACATTTAGTAGATCTAATCTGGGAGAGAAAAAATTACATGGTCTACTTTGGAGCTTCATTGATAGCTCTTAGTTTACTAATTATGTATGGATTGATTATTCATACTGAAGATATGTCCCAGGTATTTTCGGTAGAAAAATGGTTTGTGATAAGTGTGATTTTAGCTCCAGTTGGTTATGTGGTTCAGGACGTTGTAGCTGATGCTATGACAGTTGAGGCAGTTCCTTTGGTTGATGAAACAGGAAATGATTATTCTAAAGATCAAATAAAAATAATGCATACAACAATGCAGACACTTGGAAGGTTTGCTATTATTGGTGGCACAGTACTTGTTGCATTAGTTAATGTAATTTTGTTTAGAGATGTGGAAAGCCTTGAGCAGGCCGATAAGATAAATTTATATGGAACTATCTACATTTATGCTCTTGTAATACCTTTAGTTTCTATACTAGGTGTAATTTTAGCCAATTATTTAAGACATAAAAAAATACAAACTTTAAAATCTAAAGGTCTAGAATTTAAAGATGAAAGAGGTAACGAAAAAACAAAAATAAACTGGTGGATATTAGGAGGAAGTTTAGTTTTTGTTATTTTCACATTGTCTATTGGTTCCTTTAAAGTTCCGTTTGCACAAGAAATTGTTTTTATAGGCTCAGTTATAATCATTTTGTTTTTAATGTTTAAACTTATTAAGGAATTACCTCAGGAACTAAGATTAACAATTGTAGGTACAGCAGTAATTATTTTTGTATTTAGAGCCATGCCAGGTCCTGGCCCTGGTTTAACATGGTTCGAAATTGATGAACTAGGATTTAATGAGCAGTTTTTTTCTGTTCTATCATTATTAGCATCAATTTTAACATTAGCTGGTATTGTTTTATTAAGACCGTTTATGGCGAACAATTCAATAGCAAAAATAATTGTTGTTTTAAGTATTGCGGGTGCAATTTTGTTTTTACCAAGTGTTGGAATGTATTATGGTTTTCATAACTGGACAGCTTCGTTAACAGGTGGAGTAGTTGATGCTAAGTTTATTGCATTAATTAATACCGCACTAGAGTCTCCGCTTGGCCAAGTATCAATGATACCTCTACTAGCTTGGATAGCAAAAAATGCTCCAGCACATTTAAAGGCAACCTTTTTTGCAGTTTTTGCATCTTTTACAAATCTAGCATTATCAGCGAGTGCGTTAGGAACAAAATATTTAAATGAAATATTTACTGTAACAAGAGAGGTTAAGGATAAGGTTTCTGGCGAAATACAAACAACAGCAGATTATTCTGAACTTGGAATACTGTTAATTTTTGTAACACTTTTAACATTAATTCTTCCAATTTTATTTGTATTTATAATTAATAATAGTAAATACAAAACTACTGAATAAAAATTTAATACAATGAAAAAAATTTTCTTAGTGTATGGGCACTACAATGACAATTCATTTAATGCAGCAATTCGAGATGAATTCGTTAAGCAATCAAAAGTAAATGGAAATCAGGTAGATGTTGTTGATTTATATAAAGAGAAATTTGATCCTGTTTTTGCTGGTGAAGAACCAGATCAAGAAGTTTTAGATCATAGAAAAAGAATCGAGGAAAGTGATACAATTGTTTTAATTGCTCCAATTTGGAATTTTAGGATGCCAGCGATAGTTGAGGGTTGGATAGATAAAGTTTTAGCCCCACCTTGGGCGTTTAGATTTAAACAGTTAGTTGGAAATTACGGTTATCCAATTGGAAACTTAAGAGATAAAAAAGCTATAATATTCTGCACATATGGTTCACCAAGATTAGCAATTACAACTTTTTTTTTAAACTTACCAATTAGAAGATTAAAAAGAGGGGTATTTCATATGTGTGGCATATATAACATTGTCTATAGAAGATATTTTGCAGTACCATTTGTAAGTGATGCCAAGAGACAAGAATTTTTAAATGATGTTAGAAAAACCGCTAATAATCTTTAAAGCTGTAATTTTATTTTTTTTCCTTATTTCATTTTCTTACGCTGAATTATTAAACCCCAATAGCACTATAGGCCCGAAAGAGGTTATTAAAATTCAATTGAGCGGGCTTCAACAAAATGATCTTGAATATAAAGATAGTGGTATAGAACAAACTTGGAAATTTGCTCACCCAAATAATAAAAGAGTAACAGGACCATTAAGCAACTTTAAGATGATGATAAAAAGCGACTCTTACGGGATGATGATTAACCACCTAAGTCACACAATCACTGAACTTGGAAGTAGTGACAAATGGGCTCAATTTGAAGTTATCATTCTTGATAAGGATAAAATTTATCACAAATTCAATTGGCAAGTCGAAAAGTACACCTCTGAGGGAACTTTGAAAGACTGTTGGTTAACCACAATGGTATCTAGTCCAATCCCTCTGGGAAGCTCAATTTGATTGTCCACATATACATTTTTGTTTCGTAACAATTAAAAATTTAGTAGGAATCGCAGAATGAAAACAAAAACTAAAGTTGTAGTAGTTGGTGGAGGAGTTGTAGGGGTAAGTGCCCTTTATCATTTAGCAAAAAAGGGCTGGTCTGATGTTGTTCTAGTTGAAAGAAAAGAGTTAACTTCGGGATCTACTTGGCACGCAGCAGGTTTGTTGCCTTTATTTAATATGAGTTATTCAGTTGGACAACTTCATAAATATGCAGTTAATCTTTACAAAACATTAGAAGAAGAAACTGGAAAAAATGTTGGCTTTAGTGTTGTTTCAAATATTCGTCTAGCAAGTACAAAAGATAGAATGGATGAATACCATCAGTACGCAGGTGTTGCTCGAACTATCGGAGTAGATGTTAAATTTTTGAAACCAGAACAAGTAAAAGAAATTTGGCCATTATGTCATACTGATGATTTAGTTGGCGCAATACAACACCCTGAAGATGGATATATTCAACCAGCAGATTTAACACAAGCATTAGCAACAGGTGCAAGAAATAGAGGAGCAGAAATTTATAGAAACACAACTGTCCTATCAATGAGGCAAACTAAAGATGGATGGATTGTTGAAACAGATAAGGGATCAATAGAGTGCGAACATGTTATTTCTTGTTCTGGAAATTTTGCGAGACAAACAGGTGAAATGGTAGGATTAGATATTCCAGTAATACCTGTTGAACATCAATACATTGTTACAGAACCCCATCCTGCAATTCAAAAAAGAAAAAAAGATGGATTACCAGAAATGGGAGTCTTAAGAGATAGTGATAGCAGATGGTATATGAGAGAAGAAGCTGGAGGATTAATTTTAGGCCCTTATGAAGATGGTGCACCAGCTTGTTATGTAGAGGGGCCATCAAAAAATTCTGAATATGAATTATTTCAAGAAGACTTAGACAGATTAGCTCCACACATTGAAGGAGCAATTCATAGAGTACCTGCGTTTGGAGAAGTTGGAGTAAAGAAAGTTTATAATGGAGCAATCTGTTATACTCCTGATGGAAATCCAATTGTCGGACCAGCTTGGGGACTTAAAAATTTTTGGATTAATGAAGGACATAGTTTTGGAATAACTGCAGCAGGTGGTGCAGGCTGGCAATTAGCAGAGTGGATCGTTGATGGTGAACCTACAATTGATATGTTAGGAGTTGAACCAAGACGTTACGGTAACTATGCAACTAAATCTTATTTGAAAGCAAAAAATGAAGAAGCATATAGCCATGTATTTATTGTTCACTATCCAGATGAAGAAAGACCAGCAGCAAGACCATTAAGAACAGCTCCTTGTTATGAAAGAATGAAAAATTTAGGAGCAGTTTTTGGTCAGAAGTTTGGATGGGAAAGACCTAATTTTTTTGCAACAGATGGAATGGAACAAAAAGATGATTGGTCATTCAGAAGATCGAAATGGTTTGATGCTATTAAAAAAGAATGTCAAAATGTAAAAGAAAACGTGGGTCTTTTAGATATGACTGCATTTGCAAAATGTAGAATTAAAGGGACTAAAGCAGAAGAATTTTTAGATTATTTAGTAGCTAATAAACTTCCAAAGAAAATTGGAAGGATAAATTTATGTCATGCTTTGAACACTAAAGGTGGGGTGCATTCAGAATTTACAATAATGAAAGAAGCAGAAAATAGTTATTATCTAGTTTCTGCTGGAGCAAATTTAAGATTGGACCATGATTGGATACAAAAATGGATGCCAGATGATGGATCAGTAATTTTTGAAGATCTAACTAATAGTACAGGAGTCCTGGTAGTAGCAGGACCTAAAGCTAGACAGTTAATGCAAAAGGTTTCAACAGATGATTTTTCAAATGAAAATTTCAAATGGCTAACTGCAAAAAATGTAAATGTTGGATACGCTCCAGTAAATGCAATGAGAGTAAACTTTGTTGGTGAGCTTGGTTGGGAATTACATCATCCAATTGAATATCAAAATCATATTTTTGATAAATTAATGGAAGCGGGAAAAGATTACGGAATTAAACCCTTTGGAATTAGAGCTATGAATAGTTTAAGAGTTGAAAAATCTTACAAGCTAGTTGGAACAGAATTATCAATTGAATATTCACCATATGAGTCTGGTCTTGATAGATTTGTTCATCCAAATAAAGGAAACTTTATTGGGTTAGAAGCACTTAACAAATGGAGAGAAAAAGGTTTTGATAATAAATTGGTTACTTTAGAGGTTCATAATACGAAAGATGCAGATGTGCTTGGAAATAACCCAATTTTTAAAGACGGAAAAGTTGTTGGAAGAGCAACCGGAGGTGAATTTGGGTTTAGATTAGATAAATCAATAGCGCTTGCGATGGTTAAACCAGATTGTTCGAATGTGGGCGACAAATTACAAGTTGATATATTAGGTGAAATGTACGACGCTACTGTCTTGGATGAGAGTCCATACGATTCAGAAAATAATTTATTGAGAGCTTAATGAAAATTTTAGTAGCTGTAAAAAGGGTTATTGATTACAACGTTCAAATAAGAGTTAAAGAAGACGGAACGGGTGTAGTTACTGACAACGTTAAAATGTCAACCAATCCCCCCGATGATAATGCAATAGAAGAGGCTGTAAAAATTAAAGAGGCAGGCAAAGCTACAGAAGTAGTTGCAGTAACTGTCGGTGAAGAAAAAGCTCAAGAAACTGTTAGGAAAGCTTTAGCGGTTGGTGCGGACAGAGGTATTCATGTGAAAGTCGATGGAGTTTTAGAACCACTTGCTGTCTCAAAAATTTTACAAAAAATAGTAGATAAAGAAAAACCAGATTTAGTATTTATGGGTAAACAAGCAATAGACGATGATTGTAATCAAACAGGCCAAATGTTGAGTGCTTTATTAAATTGGCCGCAAGCAACATTTGCCTCAAAGATTGATGTTAAAGATAATAAATTAGAAGTAACTAGAGAAATAGATGAAGGTCTTGAAACAATTGAAATAAATGTTCCAGCTATTGTAACTTGTGATCTTAGGCTGAATGAACCAAGATATGCATCATTACCAAATATAATGAAGGCTAAGAAAAAACCTATAGAGGAAATTGCTGCTTCTGATTTAGGCGTGGATGTATCACCAAGATTAGAACAATTAAAAGTAGAGGAACCTCCAAAAAGAAAAGCAGGTATAAAAGTAGCAAATGTTGCTGAATTAGTTCAAAAGTTAAAAAATGAGGCGAAAGTAATTTAATGGCAGTTTTACTTATAGCGGAACATAACAATAAAGAATTAAGACCATTTACTCTTAATGCAGCTACAGCAGCATCTCAAATTGATTCAGATGTTCATGCTGTGATTATTGGTCAAAACTCTGCAGATGCTGCAAAACAATTATCTGAACTTCCAGTAGTTAAAAAGGTATTGAGTGTAGAAGGAGCTCATTATGAAAACTTCACAGCAGAAAATTTTGCTCCAGTGATTGTTAAACTCGCAGAAAATTATTCTCACATTATATGTTCAGCTAATACATTTGGAAAAAATTTGATGCCACGAATTGCTGCTCATCTTGATACATCACAAGTAAGTGACATTATTAAAGTAATATCACCAGATACTTTTTTAAGACCAATTTATGCTGGTAACGCTTTTGCAACAATTAAGAGCAATGATGTTAAAAAGTGCGTTACAATCAGACCCACTTCTTTCGATCCATGTGAGAGCACAGGTGGATCAGCTCCAATTGAAAAAGTCGATGCTAGTGAAGAGTTTTCAAACACAAAATTTATCAAAAGAGAAGAAATTAAATCTGATCGACCTGAGCTTGGAACAGCAAGAATTGTTGTATCAGGTGGCAGAGGAATGCAAAGTGGAGATAATTTTAAATTAATTACAGAAATTGCTGACAAACTAGGTGCAGCAATTGGAGCATCAAGAGCGGCAGTAGATGCTGGATATATAAGTAATGATCATCAAGTGGGTCAAACAGGAAAAGTGGTAGTACCAGATCTATATATCGCTGTTGGAATCTCAGGCGCTATTCAGCATTTAGCAGGAATGAAAGAAAGTAAAGTTATAGTTGCAATTAACAAAGATGGTGAGGCGCCAATTTTCAGTGTTGCAGATTACGGACTTGAAGCTGATTTATTTGAGGCACTGCCTCAGTTCATGGAAGAGCTGAACAAATTAAACACTATACAAAAATAATCCTTACAGTTAAAAACTAGAGTATGTCTAGAGAATCGATGGAATATGATGTTGTAATTATTGGTGGAGGACCATCAGGATTATCAACCGCAATAAAGTTAAAACAATTAGATCCAAATGTAAATGTTTGTTTATTAGAAAAAGCATCAGAAATTGGAGCTCATATTTTAAGTGGAAATGTATTTGAAACTCGTGCTCTAGATGAATTATTACCAAATTGGAGAGAATTAAATTCTCCAATCAAAACAAAAGTAACTAAAGAAAAATTTTTATTTTTAGGAAAAACCAAATCTTTAAGTTGGCCAACTTGGCTACTACCTGCTGTACAACAAAATCATAAAAATTATATTATTAGTCTTGCAAATTTATGTAGATGGCTAGCTGAACAAGCTGAAAATTTAGGTGTAGAAATCTTTCCAGGATTTCCAGCAAGTGAAATTTTATATAACGAAGATGGATCTGTTAAAGGTGTTGCAACTCAAGATATGGGTATAGATAAAGATGGTAATAAAAAAGATAGTTTTGAACCAGGTATTGAGCTTTTAGGTAAAGTAACTGTTTTTGCCGAAGGGTGTAGAGGTCACTTAGGCAAACAATTGATTGAAAAATTTGAATTAAATAAAGGTAAAGATCCTCAACAATATGGAATTGGTTTTAAAGAAATTTGGGAAATAGAGGATAAAAATCACGAAGAAGGCTTAGTTATGCATACAGCTGGATGGCCATTAGATAACAATACATATGGTGGTAGTTTTATGTATCATGCAGAAAATAAACAAGTTTTTCTGGGCTATGTAATTGGTCTAGATTACAAAAATCCACATTTATCACCTTATGATGAATTTCAGAGGTTTAAAACACATCCAGCAATAAAAAAAATTATAGAAGGTGGAAAAAGAATTTCTTACGGTGCAAGGGCTTTAATTGAAGGTGGATTTCAAAGTTTGCCAAAAATGTTTATGCCCGGAGCTTTGTTAGTTGGTTGTGATGCTGGAACTTTAAATATGCCAAAAATTAAAGGTTCTCATACAGCGATGAAAAGTGGGATTATTGCAGCCGAAACTATTAATGAACACTTAAAAGAAAATAAAGATTTATCTATTTATGAAGATAAATTTAAAAATAGCTGGTTACATAAAGAGCTTTATGAAGCTCGGAATGTGAAACCTAGTTTTAGTTGGGGATTAATTTTAGGAATAATTTTCACAGGTATCGATCAAATTTTATTTAGAGGAAAACTTCCTTTTACTCTTAAACATAAACATGCTGATCATGAAACATTAAAACCTGCAAACCAAATGCCTAAAATAGATTATCCAAAGTATGATAACGTAATTACTTTTGATAAAACAAGTTCAGTGTATTTAACAGGAACCAATCATGCAGACAATCAACCAGTTCATTTAAAGCTTAAAGATCCTGATTTACCAATAAATTATACTTTAGAAAAATTTGATGAACCTGCTCAAAGATATTGTCCTGCAGGCGTTTATGAAGTTCAAAAAGAAAATGATGTAAATAAATTTGTAATTAATTCTCAAAATTGTATTCATTGTAAAACATGTGATATTAAAGAACCTTCTCAAAATATAACTTGGGTTACACCAGAAGGAAGTGGTGGTCCAAGATATGGAAATATGTAATTAAGATAAGTCTATTGCAAATTTTTTTAAAGTTTCAATAGGTACATATTTAAGAGTGTTTTCGTGGGTTCTTTTCAAAAATATTGGACATCCTTTACCGGCTTCAACTGCTCTTGCATACCAACTAGCACACAAACACCATCCATCTCCATCTTTTAAACCTGGAAACCCAAATTCAGGATGTGGAGTAATTAAATCGTTACCTGCTTCTTTCATCCACTCTAAGCATTCGGTCGTAACTTTAGCACAAACTGTATGAAGTCCATGATCATTCTCGTCAGTGTTACAACAACCATCGCGAAACCATCCTGTTAAAGGATCATTTGAACATTCCTCAAGGTCTTCACCTAGAACATTTTTTTGTTTTTCACTCATTTAAATTTTAGTTGGATTTGGTTGACCTTTATAAACTTCTTCAGGATCAAATTTTTTTTCTTTTTCAAGAAATTCCATTTCAACTTTTCTTCCGTTTTCTATTGGTCCCATAGGAATTGATCTATAAAAACATGATCTATAACCAACATGACAACTAGCTCCATCACCAATATCAACAGTTAACCATATTGAGTCTTGATCATCATCAATTCTTATCTCAGTAACTTTTTGTGTAAAACCACTTGTTTTACCTTTGTGCCAAATAGCTTTTCTCGATCTACTAAAATAGTGTGCCTCTTTAGTTTCTATTGTCTTTTTAAGAGCTTCAACATTCATATATCCATGCATCAAAATATCTTTTGTTTTTGAACACATAGTAATAACTGGGATTAACCCATCATTATCAAATTTTGGTGATAGAAGATTTCCTTCCTCAATATCATAGATATTTTCTCTTTTTTTGAACATACGGGGTGATTATGTAGCACATATCTAAATATATTAAATATTTTTAAATTCAGGTATTTACTGTATAAAAAGGCGCTATGAAATTAGTAAAAGACACAGACGACAAAAATTTAGATATAAAAAAGGTTTCAGATAAAGAAGCTGAAGAAGCTATTAGAACCATTTTATCTTGGATGGGTGAAGATCCTAAAAGAGAAGGCTTGTTAGAAACTCCTAAAAGAGTTGTAAAAGCATTCAAAGAATATTTTCAAGGTTACAATGAGGATGCAAAAAAAGTATTAGATAAAACTTTTGGTGATGTTGAAGGTTACAGTGACATGGTTGTTCAAAAAAATATTTCGGTGCAAAGTCACTGTGAACATCATATGGCTCCAATTATAGGAAAAGCTCATGTTGCCTATATACCAAATGAAAGAGTTGTAGGATTAAGTAAAATTGCAAGAGTAGTTGAAATATTTTCAAAAAGATTACAGACACAAGAAAGATTAACTGTTCAGATAGCAAATACTTTAATGGAAGCTCTAGATGCAAAAGGTGTAGCAGTAACCATAGATTCAACTCATCAGTGTATGACTATGAGAGGTATTAAAAAAGAACAAGCAACGACAGTTACTAATTTTTATTTAGGTCAATTTAAAGAAGACTTAAGTTATCAAAATAGATATTTACGATTTATCAGCACTACGTTAAAAGATTAGTGTGTCGGATCAATTCAAAGCAATAGTCCTTAACCAAGAAGGCGAAAACTTTTCGTGTGAAGTAAAATCCTTAGATAAAAGTTTCTTAAAACATGGTGATGTAACTGTAAAAGTAGATTATTCGGACTTAAACTTTAAAGATGGAATGATTCTAAAGAATGGGGGAAGATTAGTTAAAGAATATCCTCATATCCCAGGAATAGATTTTTCTGGAACTGTTATTCAAAGCGATAATCCAAAATTTAAAGAAGGTGATGAAGTAATACTTACTGGTTTTAGAGTGGGAGAAGTTTTTTTTGGAGGGTTTTCACAAATTGCAAAAGTAAGTGGAGACTTTTTAGTTAAAAAACCAGATAGTTTAACTAGCAAACAAGCAATGATTTTAGGAACAGCAGGTTTAACTTCTTTAATGAGTGCATTTGCTATTCAAGCAAGAGAAAGTATTTTATTAGGAGAAAAAGTTAACGATGTTTTGGTAACTGGCGCTACAGGTGGAGTTGGTAGTTTAGCAGTTATGGCTTTAACTAAATTAGGTTACAATGTTGCTGCAGTAACCGGAAAAGATTCTAAGTCAGACTATTTAAAATCATTAGGTGCTAAAAACATTATAAATAGGGCAGAATTTGATAAAGATCCAAGACCAATAGATAAAGGTTTATGGGATGGAGTAGTTGATACTGTAGGTGGAAAAATTTTAGCAAACGCAATAGCTCAAACAAAATCAAATGGAATTATAGCAGTTTGTGGAAATGCAAACAGTAATGAGCTAAATACAAATTTACTTCCCTTTATGTTAAGAGGTATTAAAGTTTGGGGAATGGACTCCGCTAATTGTAGCATAAAGAGAAGAGATTTTATTTGGGGAGAAGCATCTAAATTAATCGATTTTGATTTAATTGAAAAATCAGTTTTAACTGTTAGTTTGGAGGAATTAGTTGAAACTTATCCAAAAATTTTAAAAGGTGAAATTGCTGGAAGAGTACTAGTTGATTTAAATAAATAATGGATTGGGATAAATTAAAAATTTTTCATGCTGTAGCAGAAGCTGGAAGCTTTACGAATGCTACTGTTAATTTAAATCTTAGCCAATCAGCAATTAGCAGACAAATACAATCATTAGAACAAGATTTAAAAGTGCAGTTGTTTGAAAGACATGCAAGAGGCTTAACCCTCACACAAAATGGAGAATATGTTTTTAAAACTGCTCATGAGGTGATTAGCAAACTTAAAGAAGTTGAAACATCATTAGGTGATCAAAAGAGCAAACCAACAGGAAAATTAACAATTACAACTGTAAGAAGTTTTGGAACACATTGGTTAACACCAAGAATTCAAGAATTTATGACACTTAATCCAGAAATTGAGATTGAACTCGTTTTTGATGATAAAGAATTAGATTTGAGTACTCGTCAAGCTGATATTGGAATTTTTATGAGAAGACCAAAACAGCTTAATTATATTCAGAAAAAATTAGTTGATATTAAGTATTATATTTATGGATCAAATAAATACTTAGAAAAAAATGGGATGCCAAAAACAGTTAATGATTTAAACAAACATAAATTTATTTCATTTGGAAAAGGTGCTCCTTCGCCAGTTTATAATCCTGATTGGGCTTTAAAAATAGGAATGCATGATGGAAAAAAAAGAAAATCTATTATGAAGGTTAATAGTGTTAGTGGTTTATTATATGGCGTTGAGTCCGGAGTGGGTTTGGCAGCATTGCCAGAATATTTAGTTTCAAATACTAGTAATATAATTAAAGTACTTCCAAAAGTAGAAGGTCCTATAACTGAAGCTCATTTTGTATACCCTCAATCATTAAAAAATACAGCTAGAGTCCAAGCTTTTAGAAATTTCTTATTCAGTAAAATAGGCGACTGGAAATAAAAATACCCTCTATAAATAATATAAAATAATCCTTGTATTCTGCGACAAAATATGCGATTGATAATCATTCGCATTGAGAATAATTCTCATTCGCAAATCAATTAGGGTAAAGAAAAGGATACAATGAAAAAAGTAACAATAATAAGTTTATTTGTTTCTTTAATAGTCTCGTCTTTTGCGATTGCAAATGAAGTAAATATCTTCAATGCAAGACATTACAAAGCAGATAGTGAGCTTTATAGCAAATTTACCAACAAAACTGGAATTAAAGTAAACCTGATTAATGGAAAGGCCAGTGCATTAGAAAAAAGAATGATTGAAGAGGGGACTGACTCTTCAGCTGATCTTTATATTACTGCTGATGCTGGAAGATGTGGAGCTTTCAAGGCTAAAGGAATGACTCAAAGTGGTTTGGTGTCACCGACAATTAAATCTTCTGTTCCAAAAAATTTTAGAACTACACACTGGGTAGGAGTAGCTAAAAGAGCAAGAATAATTTACTATTCACCAGAAAGAGTTAGTGGTGCTGAATTATCAGGTCTTACATATGAAGGTCTAGCTGATCCAAAATGGAAAGGCAGATTAGTAATTAGAAAATCAAGCAACATTTATAACAAATCTCTTGTAGCTTCATTGATTGAGAATAATGGAAAGAAAGCTGCTGCTGAATGGTCTAAAGGAGTTGTTGCTAATATGGCAAGAACACCAAAAGGAAACGACAGAGCTCAAATTATGGCAGTTGCAGCTGGAGAAGCTGATATTGCTGTAGCTAATACATATTACTTGGCACTAATGCTATCTGGTAATAAAGGAGCAGAACAACAAGCTGCTGCTAAAAAAGTTAAGGCATTTTTTCCTAATCAAAATGATAGAGGAACACACATGAATATTAGTTGTGCAGCTTTAGTAAAAGGAGCTCCTAATAAAGCAAATGCTATCGCTCTTGTTGACTTTTTATTATCACCAGAGGCTCAGGAACATTTTACAAATAATACTTTTGAGTTTCCAATGATAGCTGGGGTATCTCCAAGTCCATTAGTAGTGAATAATTTAGGATTAGATTTTAAACAAGATTTAACAACTAAAGTTTCAAGCTATGGAAAAAATCAAGCTGCTGCATTAGAGGTAATGACAGCTGCTGGATGGAAGTAAGGAACAAGTGAGAAAGAATTTATTTAATTTTAATTTAGACATTTCTCCAGGCGAGAGTGGTTCTCTAGAGGGTCAGATAACTTGTGAGCCATGCTTGTCACAATGTGAAAAAATTAAAAAAAAAATAAATAATAGAAAATTATCTGAGATCGAAAATGATGATATTGATCGTGTCATTAATGTTTTTGATTTAAAAAGTTAATTTTCAAAAAGTGAACATAACTCAATAGTTATTTACCCTACTATTGATTATGTTCACTTGAAAAAAAGGGTAAAAATGTATTTAAAAAAAATTAATTTTTGGTTTTTAAGTTCTTTACTGGTATCAATTTTTGTTGCTATACCAATTGTAACTGTATTTACTAGTTTTTTTGAGGATACATCAAATTATTATCAAATTCTAAAAGATACCTTTTTGTTTGAATATATTTTTAATTCACTAGTTTTGCTGATTAGTGTTTTAGTTTTAACTTTTTTAATTGGAACCAGTACGGCTTATTTAGTTTCTTTTTATAAATTTCCTTTTAGTAATTTTTTTAAATGGGCACTTATATTATCTTTTGCTGTACCTCCTTATATTTACGCATATTCATTGACAGCTTTCTTTGAAAATTATGGAACTTTATATTCGATATTGAAAAATTTGTTTGGAGAGGCAAATTATAATCAAAGTATTCCAAAGTTTGATGGTCTGATAGGAGCTGTACTTTCTCTATCTTTTTCACTGTTTGCTTATGTTTATATTCTCTCAAGAGCATCATTTCAGTATCAATCTCAAAATTTAATTGATTTAGGTAGAAATTTAGGATTTTCAAAAGCAAAATCTTTTTATTTCTTAATTTTACCTGCCGCTAGACCAGCAATTGTTGCAGGCCTTTCTCTAGTTGCGATGGAAACTTTAGCCGAATTTGGGGCGGTTGATTTCTTTTCTATAAATACTTTAACAACAGGTATTTATAATTCTTGGATTACATTTGATGACTTAGCTTTCTCAAATAGGATATCTTTTTTTCTTCTTTTATTCATTTTTGCAATATTTATTTTAGAAAATTTATCTAGAAAGAAGGCAAGGTATCACGCAAATACTAAAGGAGGATTTAAACAAAAAGAAAAAATCCAACTATCAGGAAGTAAAGCATTTTTTGCGTTTTTAATTTGCTTCTTAGTTTTTTTCCTAAGTTTTTTATTTCCACTAAGTCAAATGCTTTATTGGACTTTAAAATTTCCTGAAAATCTTTTTGATATTCCAGTAGTAACTTTAACATTAAACACCTTGTACTTAGTGTTATTATCAAGCTTAGTTTTAATAATTTTTTCTTTAATTTCTAATTATGGAAATAGAGTTTCTAAAAATAAAACTTTAAACGTTTTGTCTACTTTATCTATTTCTGGTTATGCAATTCCAGGAGTAATTTTAGCAGTAGCATTTATAACTTTTATTGCTTGGTTTGATGACAATGTTGTAAAAGCACTAGGTTTTTTATCTATTAAAAAAATGTTTATTGGTTCTATTCTAGGACTTGTCCTAGTTTATTTTGTAAGATTCTATTCTTTAGCTTTTAACGGAATAAAATCTGGTTATGAGAAAATAAATATTTCCGTTGATGAAAGTTCATATTTGCTTGGTTACTCTAAAAAGAAAACTTTCATGAATATTCATTTACCTTTCTTAAGAAACTCTCTTTTATTTGTTGGAATACTAATTTCTTTAGAAATAATAAGAGAATTGCCAATCACTTTGATTTTAAGACCTTTTAATTTTGAAACATTTGCAACTACAGCTTATATATCTGCTTCAGAAGACTTATTAGAAGCCGCAGCTGTTCCTTCATTATTTTTAATTTTGATTGCAAGTCTATTTATAATGCTTACATCTAAATATATACTGAGGGAAAATGAGCGATAGTTATTTAGAGATTAAAAATGTTGATTTCACTATAGGTGGAAAGATTAAAGTCAAGAATGCATCTTTTGCTATTGAAAAAGAAGGGGATACTTTGTGTATTCTTGGTCCATCAGGAATTGGAAAAACTACAATACTTAGAACTATAGCTGGTTTAGAAAAAATTGATAAAGGTTCAATAAAATTGAACGGAAAATTATTATCGTCTAAAGATAAAAATGTAGAACCTGAAGATAGAAACATATCTTTAGCTTTTCAGGACAACAGTTTATTTCCTCATTACACAGTTGAAAAAAATATTTTATTAGGCGCAGAGAGAAATAAAGGAAAAAGAAAAAAAAAGCTTAGTTTTAAGGAGATTATAGATTTTCTTGATATAAAAAAAATATTACCAAAATTTCCTCATGAAATTAGCGCAGGGGAGGCGCAAAGAGCTTCACTTGCAAGATCGTTATTAACTCAACCTGATCTTTTGCTTTTAGATGAACCGCTATCTAATGTAGACCAAAGTTTTAAAGAAGAAATTCAAGTAAGATTAAAAAAATTATTAAGCAAATTAAAAATTACAACAATAATTGTTACTCATGACTCCTATGAAGCTTTTTATCTTGGTAGCAAATGTGCAATTATATTAGATGGTCAAATTAAACAGTTTGATGATCCTTATAATGTTTATCATTTTCCAAATTCAGTCGAAGTAGTAAATTTTTTAAATCGTGGAATTTTAATTCCAGCAAAAGTAACAGGAGAAAATTCATTAGAAAATGACGATCTTGGAACAATTAAGGGTAATTTTATTAAGCATTATCCAAAAGGTTCAAATGTTCAATTATTATTACAACCAGAGGACCTTGAGCATGACGATAAAAGTAATCTAAAGCTAGAAGTAGTTGATCGAAAATTTAGAGGAACAAACTTTATCTATACTTTAAAAACCAATAGCGATTTATTAATTCCAGTTTTTGTCCATTCCCATCACGAACATCAACATGAAGCTGACGAAAAGTTTGGAATTAAAAGACCGATTAATATTGATCACATAGTTTGTTTTTAATAAAACAGCTAAATGCTTACCAAAAAACAATTATTTACTAGAGGGATGTTGGATATTTCTCCGCATATGCTTTCAGTAATTCCATTTGGAATAATTTGTGGAGCAATCGGGGTCGAACTTGGATTTCACCCATATTTGGTCTACGCAATGTCTTTCATAATTTTTGGAGGAGCTTCGCAGATAGTATTTTTACAATTGTTATCAGGAGGCGCATCTAGTTTAGTTGCGGTTGCTTCTGTTGGTATTATAAATTCTCGACATCTGTTATATGGAGCAGTTTTATCTGAATATTTAGAAAAATTATCTTTTATAAAAAAATTATTAATTTCTTATGTTGTTGTAGATCAAGGATTTGCTGAGTCTAATAAATTTTTCAAAAAAAATAGAAATGAAGAATTTTTACATTATCATTTAATTGGTACTGGTTGCACAATGTGGGTATGTTGGCAAATTGCAACCTTATCAGGTATTGTTTTAGGTTCATTTGTTCCAGAAGAACTTGGGTTAAAATTTGCAATTCCTTTAACATTTATAGCAATTGTTGTTCAGGATTTAAAAAAATTAGATCATGTAATTGTAATGATTACTTGTGGTTTAAGTTCACTGTTATTTTTTGATGCTCCATTTAAATCCTACATAATTATTTCACCCATAATTGCTCTATTTGTAGCTGCACTATTATTGAGGTTAAAAAAATGACTCTTACTGCAATAATTTTTGCTGGAATATTAACTTACTTTACTAGAATGACTATGATCGCTTTAATAAGTAGAGATATGTTGGGAGATAAAATTAAAGCAGTGTTGGAATATGTTCCTTCTGCAGTATTCCCAGCAATAATATTTCCAGGAATATTTATAAATGATTTTGGAACTTTTATAGAAATGAATGATCCTAAAATTTTTGGAGCATTAGTTGCTGTAATTGTAGGTTATTTTTCAAAAAATATTATTGCAACAATTTCAGCCGGATTAGTTTCTTATTGGTTTTTAATATTTGTTGTATTTAATTAGCACCTAACTTAATATTTCTACTTACATTGATATCTATTAATTGTGGTTTTGCTAAATTTAAGTTTGACATAAGCTCAACATACTCATCAACATTTTTAACCTGCAATCTTGGATTAAATTTTTTTTCATTTCCAATTGTGCTAGATTCTTTGCCGTTGTAATCATGACCAGGATACAAAATGGTGTCCTCAGGTAATTTTAATAATCTATTAAAGATCGAATTATAAGCATCTTTTGAACTTCCGTTTTGAAAATCTGTTCTACCGGTTCCATTAATTAAAAGAGTATCTCCTGAAAACAAATATTTATCCATTAAGAAACTATAGCTGTCAGAAGTATGACCGGGTGTATACATCGCTTTAATTTCTATTTGGTCAATTTTTATTATTTCATCATCTTTTACTTTAATTTCTACTGCATCAGCAGGCGTATGTTCCCCCATAAGTGTAGAGCAATTTGTTGCTTGCTTGAGTTTACTTGCACCAGTTATATGATCAGCATGAATATGGGTATCTATTACCCTAACTAGTTTTAAATCTAATTCTTTAAGTAACTTTATGTAGCTTTCAACATTCTCAATTACTGGATCAATTATGACTGCCTCGCGACCTTTTGCCGATGCAATTAAATAAGTATAGGTTGATGATTTATTATCGAAAACTTGTCTAAAAATCATTTATCATTAATATCAAATTATAATGAATACCTCTACATTTCATTGGTCTTGTAGACATACCTGGAAAAGAAGCGCAAAAAATACAGCTTGGTGTGTACTTGGTTGTGCAATTGGAGATTTTGGAACAATATTATTTTTTCAATTAACTCAAATTCCTTTTCCAGTTTTAGGAATAATGATTTTAGCAATCATTAACGGATTGATCACAAGTATTATTTTAGAAACAATAATTTTAATGACACAAAATTTTAATTTTGATAACGCATTCAAAACAGCTTGTGGTATGAGTTTAATTTCAATGATTAGTATGGAAATTATGATGAATTTAACTGACTATGTTTTAACTGGAGGCGCAATTTTAACATGGTGGGTGGTGCCAATAATGCTGATTGTAGGTTTTTTAACTCCCTGGCCTTATAATTATTGGAGATTAAAAAAGTTTGGAATTGCTTGTCATTAAGATTAAAGAATTCTTTTTAATAAATTGTCCCCAAAAAATAGTTTGTGAATAATAACAGCAGTTATATGAAGCACTATTAAACCGATAAGGGTATAATTTGAAAGAATATGAATTTCATAAAATTGATCTGCTAAATCAAAATTTTCATTAATTTGAATTTCTCTAAACAATATTGTTAATGTTTCCCCGTTAAATAATTTTTTTAAAATTCCTGAAATTGTTATTGCTAAAATAGCAACATATAAAAGCACATGATTCATCTTTGCGAGAAATCTTTGTCCTTTAAAAATACTTGGATCTAATTTTGGAGTTGGGTTAAGTATATTATTTATTAACCTTATTATTATTATATAAAAAACAGTTAAACCTAACGTAACGTGAATATCTTCAATAGTTATTCTTTGATCACCAAAATCTAAATCAACTAGGTAAAAACCCAAAGGTATTTGTATAAAAAGAATAATAGCGCTGAGCCAATGTAACGCTTTTGATATAATGCCATACTCTGTTAGGGTATTTGTTACATGCATGATTTATTTAATCACATAAAAAAATATATTAAAATAATATTATTCTCAATTATAAGCCTATTTTTCGTCTCATCTAGTAATGCTGAGTTAACAGTTGAAGATATTATTAAAAGTAGACAAGCATTGTTTAGTAAAAACTATAGTACAGCTAAAAGGGTTCAAGTTTTCTCTTCAAAAGGAGAATTTGAAAAAGCAAAAAAACTAATGATAGAAATGAGTGAAAATTATAAAGTTTTAATAGATTTATTTCCTGAAAATACTCAAGAGGGTTTTGATACTGAAGCTTTATTAACAATTTGGGATGAAAAAGACGACTTCAATGCATTAATGCAAAAAGCCTCTGATGATATGATAAAACTTACATCTGTAATTGAAAATGCCGAAGATATAAAGGGCACTCTGAAACAATTTATGTGGAGTAATTGTAAAGCTTGCCATAATAGGTATAGAGAAGAACACTAGTTACTAATATTAAAAATGATTCCTCAAAAAGTTAAAGATCATATTGAAGAATATATTAGCCAAGAAGTTTACGTTCAAATTGCTATAATCAAGGGTAAAGAAAAGGTTTCAACAGAAACAGCTATTGATAAATATTTTAACACAAATCATTTTAGAGATTTTTCAGAGGGTAAACCTTATTTTCATTTCATTGATGGATTAAGAGATAAATGCCTTGGAAAACTTAAGGATTCTCCTATGAGAGAAAAGGAAACTGAAGACGAGACCATAAAATTATTGCAGAAAAAACTTAATGATTTAAGCGATGATGAGCTTGAAGACACTTATTGGGAAATAGAAACAGGAGAATTTTTTTCAGGAGAGCAAATAATAGAATTAGAAAAAAGTTGCAGTGAATTAATTAAAGAGCTTAATCTTTCAAATAAAAATAAAAAAGAAGTTCAAAAAACTATCATGAGTTTTTGTGAAAACTATGAAAAGTTGTGTCAAAAAAAATACCCAGAAGCTCCACTTCCACTAGAAATATTAAAATCAGTAAATTAGTTTTTAAAGGGTTCGCTCTTTAAGTGTATACCTAAAGAGCTCCCTTGTATTGCCTCTTTGGCATTATAATCCCGAGAGGAATTTATTTTCGTTATATTTTTCAAATGAAAAGCTGTTCAGCTAAGTATCAGGTGGTGAAAGTATTAACATAAACCTCCTTCTATAAAAAAGGTAATTATAATTTATACAATTTCAATTAATTTATTTTAATTTTGTGCAAATATATTTATTGAATACAACCTAGTGCTTTAGTAGATTCCCGCTAACTTAAGTTACTTCCAAAATTATTTTTTATTTATTAATTCACTAATAAAATTTTCACCGTAACCGTCATCAACAGCTTTTTGAAAATAATTTTTATTTACTTCAGCAACTTTTTCAGCTTCAGGAAATTCTTTTAATAAATCTTGAATATAAGTTAAATCTTTTACGGAATTACTTGCCGTAAATTTAAATCCAGTAAAATCACCTTTTAACAGATTATCAAAAACTCTATTAAGTGCTGCTGAATTTCCAGAACCAAGCTTTGCAACATCAAATACTTTTTTTAAATCTAAACCCATTTCTGTAGCACTTTTAGCTAAATGATTAACTAATGCAGCATTTCCAAGGGATAAAAAATTATTTAAAAGCTTAGATTTTGCTCCCATTCCAACAGGTCCAAAGTGAAAATATTCTTTACAGAAAAAATTAAAGTATGGCTCAGCGATTTTAAAATTTTCATCTGATGCTCCAACAATACCCCCTAGTATACCTTGTTCTGCTTGAACGGGTCCTCCCATTACAGGACATTCAACATAATTAATATTTTTTGCTTTGAATATTTCCTCTGTTTCCATTGATCCAGTTTTATTATGAGTAGTGATATCAATAATTAAAGTTTTACTATCCAAAATATCAGATATTTTTTCAGAAATTAATTTCGCTATGGGAGTATTGGTAACACACATGAACATCGCATCTAAATTTTTAATAGAAAAATCTTCAAAAGATTTTACTTCTTCAGCTCCATCGTTAACAATTTTCTCAATTGGTTTTCTATTTTTATTAGCAATGACAAAAAGATTATTTTTATGTTTTAAAATATTTTTGGCTATCCCATAGCCCATATAACCAACACCAATAAATCCAATATTTTTCATAATTATATCATCTATTAACTTTTCTTAGTTCCCTCTGTTCGAATAAACATTATACCAAAAACTATAATTCCTATTACACCAACAATTTTATTATAATCGAATGGTACACCAAATATTAAAAAATTTATAATTGTTGACCAAACCAATTGAGAATATTGAAAATTTGTTACAAAAGATAAATTTGACAGCTGAATAGCATAAATAATCAAAGAATGACTTACAAAACCTGCCGCACCAAGTAATATTAGATATAGCCAGAAGATATTTTTTTCCAATGGAACCCAATTAAAAAATATAAATACACTAAAAATAATTGCACCCAGAATAGAGGTATAAAAAATTGCAGCAAAAGGATCGTTATCACCTGATACTAGTTTAGTAAAAAATTGATATAGAGCCCAGCAAATTGGTGGAACTATTGGAAAAATTAAATCAACACTAAATATTCTCATACTTGGCCCTAATGAGTAAATAATTGATCCAAAACTAAGCAACATCAAAAGTATACCCTTGGGTGTTAATATATCTTTTAAAAAGTATGCTGAAAGTAATGAAACAATTAATGGAGCTGTGAAGAAAACAACATAAATATCTACTAAATCAAATTTCTGTAAAGAATAAAACATAAACGAAGTAGCTGTAACCATTAAAGTAGATCTTATTATTTGAACTTTAAAATTTTTTTTTAAGTTTACTTTTGGTTTAAAAATTAAAAAAAATATAATTAAAGAAATTAAGTGAAAAAAAAATCTTCCCCAAATTGCTTGAGTAATTGGCATAACAGTACCAAGGTATTTTGCCATAGAGTCCATACAAACGAACATGAAAAAACCACCGGCAGCTAATAAAATTACATTAATCAAGGATGTTTGTTGAGGCACAGGAAATATTAATTACATTACAACGCCAACTTGCCAAGGATTAAACTCCTCGTCACCGTAGCCGTTGATTTCACTTTTTGATTTATTTCCCGAAGCAGTATTTACAACTAATTCAAATATTTTTTGACCAACTTCTTCAACTTTTTCTTTTCCTTCAGCAATTGTTCCACAATTAATATCCATATCTTCAGACATTCTTTCAAACATCGCTGAGTTTGTTGAAAGTTTTAAACTTGGAACTGGCTTGCAACCAAAACAGGATCCTCGTCCCGTTGTAAAACAAATTACATTAGCACCTGATGCAACTTGACCAGTAACTGATACTGGATCATAACCTGGAGAATCCATAAAATTAAAACCTTTATTTTTTAAAGGTTCTGCATAGTGCAATACATCTTGAAGGATAGAATTTCCTCCTTTTGCAACAGCACCTAAAGATTTTTCTAATATAGTAGTAAGTCCACCTTTTTTATTTCCTGGTGCTGGATTGTTATCCATCGAACTATTATTAATTGAAGTGTAATGCCTCCACCATTCAATTCTTTTAAGTAGTTTGTCAGCAGTCTCTTGTGAGTTAGCTCTATTAATTAATAAATGTTCTGCTCCATAAATCTCTGGAGTTTCAGATAAAATTGCACTTCCACCTTTTTTAACCAATAGATCTGCCGCCACTCCTAAAGCGGGATTTGCAGTTATTCCGGAATACCCATCAGAACCTCCACATTGAAGAGCTAGTGTTAAGTGACTTAATGGTTGTGAAGTTCTTTGGACATTATTTGCCTCAGAAAGTAAATTTTTAATTTGTGATAATACTTTATCTACAATTTTTTTAGTTCCACCTTCATCTTGAATTGTTAAAAAATGTATTCGGTTATGTTTTTTTAAAGATTCATCAAATAAACTTACTTGGGCGCATTCACAACCAAGACCTATTACAAAAACATGAGAAAAGTTTGGATGATTTTTAAATCCGTCTATAGTTCTTTGGAAAATTTGCATTCCTTCACTTTCTGTATTCATTCCACATCCAGTTGAGTGAGTAATTGGTACTATGCCGTCGATGTTTGGATAATCTTTTAAAATGTCAGAATATTTAATCTTCTCAACAATCATTTTAGTGACAGTTGCTGAGCAATTTACGGTACTCACTATTCCAATATAATTTCTAGTAGCGACCTGTCCATTATCTCTTAAAATTCCATTAAAGAAGGTATCTGCTTTTTCATCAATAACATGTTTTTTATCTGTGACTTTAAAATCTCTTTTGAATTCTCTAAATTCTAAATTATGAGAATGCACATGTTGTCCAGGTTTAATATCATCTAATGCAAACCCAATAATTTGATCATATTTAATGATTGGATCACCTTTTTTAATTGTTTTTAAACAAACTTTATGTCCAAAAGGGATTGGATCGATAGTACTAATTTCATGACCTTGTATTTTAGTTTTTTCAGGAATAATAAATTGGCTTACGCCCACATTGTCATTCTTATTTAAAACTATTAGATTATTCATAAAATTATTATATAACTATAAATCTAAACAAACCATTATTTAAATTATGCCTAAAAAAAGAAAAAAAAGTTTCAGAAGTCAACAATGGTTCAATAATCCAAAAAACCCTGACATGACTGCTTTATATCTGGAAAGATATTTAAATTATGGTCTTACAAGAAAAGAATTACAATCTGGTAATCCAATTATAGGAATAGCGCAATCTGGAAGTGATCTTTCTCCATGCAACAGGCATTTTATGTCTTTAAGTAAAAGAATAAAAGATGGAATAAGAAGAGCAGGAGGTATACCAATGGAATTTCCTACTCACCCAATTCAAGAAACTGGAAAAAGACCAACAGCAATGTTGGATAGAAATCTTTCTTACTTATCACTAGTGGAAGTTTTATATGGATATCCAATTGATGGAGTTATCTTAACAACAGGATGTGACAAAACTACTCCAGCTGCTTTAATGGCTGCTGCAACGGTAAACATTCCCGCAATAGTTTTGTCAGGTGGTCCAATGTTAGATGGAGTTTACAAAGGTAAATTAGCTGGGTCAGGAATGGTAGTTTGGGAAGCTAGAAAAATGTTAGCCAAAGGAGAAATTAAATACGAAGAATTTATGGATATGGTCGCATCTTCCGCGCCAAGCGCAGGACATTGTAATACAATGGGAACAGCTTCTTCGATGAACTCAGTAGCAGAGGCATTAGGAATGTCTTTACCAGGAGGTGCGGTTATTCCTGCTCCTTATAGAGAAAGAGAGCAAATTTCATATGAAACAGGAAAAAGAATTGTTGGTATGGTTCATGAGGATTTAACCCCATCAAAAATTTTGACACGTAAAGCTTTTGAAAATGCAGTCGTAGTTGCGAGTGCTATTGGCGGATCTAGTAATTGTACAGCTCATCTAAGCGCTATTGCAAAACATATGGGAATTAAATTTGATCTTTCTGATTGGCAAAAACTTGGGCACAACATTCCTTTATTGGTAAATTGCCAACCTGCAGGAGAATACTTAATGGAAAGTTTTCACAGAGCTGGAGCAATACCTGCTGTAATGAGGGAATTAATTAAAAATAAAAAAATCCATACAAATATAAAGACAGTTACAGGAAAAACTGTAGGTGAAAATTTAAGAAAGAAAGTTGATGTAGATAGCAAAGTAATTAAAACATTTAAGAATGCATTGACTGAAAAAGCAGGTTTTTTAGTTATGAAAAGCAACTTTTTCTCATCTGCTATCATGAAAACATCTGTAATCAGTAAAGAATTTAGAGATCAATATTTATCAAATCCTAAACACCCAAATGTTTTTGAATGTAAAGCTATAGTTTTTGAAGGTCCTGAGGATTATCATAAAAGACTTAATAATCAGAAGTTAAAAATAGATGAAAACTCTCTATTGATTATAAGAGGCTGTGGACCTGTTGGTTATCCTGGATCAGCTGAAGTGGTTAACATGCAACCACCAGATAGATTATTAAAAAAAGGAATTAGACATTTACCAACTTTGGGAGATGGAAGACAGAGCGGAACATCAGAAAGTCCATCAATACTTCATGTTTCACCAGAATCAGCGGTAGGCGGAGATTTAGGCATTGTTAAAACTTACGATAAAATAAAAATAGACTTAAATAAAAGAAGAGTTGATTTATTGATTTCTCAAGCTGAATTTAAAAAACGAAGAAAAAACAAAAAAGTATTTAAACCAAATAATCAAACTCCTTGGCAGGAAATATTTAGAAATACTGTTGGTCAATTGGATGATGGCGCATGTATTAATTCTCGAGGTAAATATTTAGACGTATCACACACCAAAGGTTTACCAAGAGATTCTCACTAATATGAAGCCAAAAATATTAGTTTCTAGAAAAATCTCAGATTTAGCAGAAGAAAAACTTCAAAAAGAATTTGAAGTAACTCTTAATCCAAAAGACGAACCCATTACAGAAAGCGAATTAATAAAAATTATTAATGACTATGATGGAATGATTTCAACAGGATTTGATAAAATTAGTGAAAATTTTTTTAATAATTTAAATGGGAAATTAAAAATAATAGCTCAAGTTGGTGTTGGCTATGACAATATTTCAATTAAATCTGCTGAAGAAAAAAAAATTAAGGTAACAAATACTCCAAATGTATTAAATGAGGCGGTAGCCGAAACTACAATCCTTTTAATATTAGCTGCATCCAGAAGAATTGGTGAAGCTTATAACTTAGTTAAAGCTGATGATTGGAAAAATCAAAAACCAGACCTAACTAAATTTTTGATTGGAAATTCTGTTACAGGGAAAACCTTAGGTATCATTGGTATGGGTCGTATCGGTAGAATGGCTGCAAAATCTGCTAAGGCATTTGGTATGAAAATTATTTATTACAACAGAAATAAACTTTCTTATGATCTAGAGGATGGTGCAAAGTATTATTCTGATATAAATACAATGCTACCCGAGTGTGATTTTTTAAGCATTCACACACCTGCAACAGCTGAGACTAAACATATTCTTAATTCATCAACAATAAATTTGCTACCAAAGCATGCAGTAGTTATTAATACTTCAAGAGGATCAACTATTGATGACGATGCATTGATAGATGCACTAGAAAATAAAAAAATTTACGCAGCAGGTTTAGATGTTTTTAATAATGAACCAAATTTAGATAAAAGATATTTAAAATTAGATAACTGTTTTGTCCTACCTCACATCGGGAGCGCAACACATGAGACAAGATTGGCCATGAGCATGATGGCAGTAGATAATATCTTCTGTTTTTTCAGTAAAAAACCACTTATTTCAGAAGTAGTTTAGAACAACTATAAGTTGTCTGTTTAGAGAATATATATAATTTCTATATATAAAAGTTAAACGAAATTATTGATCTCAAAAACCATTTATGATTAACTTTCAAAAAAAACATAAACGAGAGGAAGATAATGTTTAAACTTATATCTAAAACTATAGCAGCTGTAGCTATTGTTTCAGTTGTTTTATTTGGCTCTGCAAATGCAAAGACTTTAAAAATTGAAACACACTTTACTGCTAGTTCACCTAATGGTGAAGTTGCGGCTCAATTTGCTAAAAACGTAGAAATGTTTTCTGGCGGAAGCTTAAAAATAGAAATGTTCTACTCATCATCAGTAACAGGAAAGTCTGCTGAGGTGTTTAACTCTGCACAAACTGGAATTATCGATTGTGATATGACTGGTGCTGGTTACCAAACTGGTAAAAATGCAGCGTTCCAATTCGCAGGTGATGTAATGGGTGGATACGATAACCCTTATCAACAATATGAATTCTTGAATTTCCCAGGAGCTCAAGAAGCTGTTGATGCACTTTACAACAAATATGGAATGACTTTAATTGGTTGGTGGATACCAGGACATGAGTCTCTAATTTCTAGCAAACCAATTCCAGATGTTGCATCTATCAAAGACTTTAAATTTAGATCACCTCCAGGAATGGAAAGTATGATCTTTACTGCACTAGGTGCTAAACCAATCGTAATGGACTTTGGTGAGGTTCCAACTGCTTTACAAACTGGTCTAATTGATGGTGCTGACTATTCATCTCTAGCTACTAACTATGCAGGTGGACACTATGAGCAAAACAAATATGCTACATACCCAGGTTTCCACTCTATGCCAGCTGACCATTTAGCTTGTAATACAAAAGTATGGAAAAAGCTAAAACCTCATGAAAGAGGAGCTATGAAAGCAGGTATTGAGATTGCTGGTAGAACAATCACTAGCTTGGTTGAGAGAAAAAACGCAGAAGCAGTTAAAGCTTTAAAAGAAATGGGTGTTACACTTCATGACTGGTCTAGAGAAGATAGACTTAAGTTCAGAAATGCTGCACTTAATGCTTGGCAGGAATGGAAAAAGAAATCTCCTGAAGCTGCTGCTCTTATAGACATACATACAGCTTATATGAAAGCTAACGGTATTATGTAATTAAAAAAGTCTAGAAGGGCCTACAAAGGCCCTTCTTACCAACTTAAAATTTTTTTATTTGATGATTGACAAAGAATTACAAGAACAAAATGAAAAAGTTGCAAGTAAAGATGATTTTCCAATAAATTGGATTGATAGAATTTCCTTATTTTTAAGCCACACAATAAAATATTTAATTCCTGTAATTGTACTTGTAATGATGTACGAAATTTTTATGAGGTATATATTGTTTAAACCAACCTTGTGGGCTAATGAATTATGTTTATGGTTGGCTGGTGTTTGTTATTTGGTTGGTGGAATATATGCAACAAGGTTAAGAAGCCATATTAGAATAGTATTGTTATATGATTGGGTTAGCAGACCAACACAGAGAATTTTTGATCTAATAAGTACAATTATTATTGTTCTTTTTGCTGCAGCTGTAATTTATGGAGGTATGGAAGATGCATACAGATCATTTATAAATTGGGAGAGATTTGCTACTTATTGGGATCCACCTATTCCTGCTACTATGAAGCCTCTTACACTTATATGTGTATTTCTTATTGCTGTTCAATCTGTAAATAATTTAATTATTGATTGGAGAAATCCTAAAGAAAAACAATACGACCCTTCTAAAGAATTAAAATAAAATGGAAATAGGATCACTTTCATTAATACTTATAGTTGGATTATTATTACTTATATCTATTGGTGTTCCAATGGGTTTTGCTTCAGGTTTTATGGGAGCAGTGCTTGTATTTTTATATATAGGAGAACATGCTTTAGGGATATTACTTTCAAGATATTATTCACTTGTTGTAACTTATTCATTTTTATCAGTTCCTTTATTTATATTTATGGCCTCCTTGCTTGAACGCTCGAACATAGCTAGAGACCTTTATGATGCCTTGAATGCGTGGCTAAGAAAAACTAGAGGAGGAGTAGGTGTTGTAACCGCCATCATGGCAACAATTATGGCTGCTATGAGTGGAATTATTGGAGGAGAAATAGTTTTATTAGGATTGATTGCACTGCCTCAAATGTTGAGATTAAAATATGATCAAGATATGTCGATTGGTATTATCTGTGCATCAGGTTCATTAGGAACCATGATACCTCCTTCTATTGTTTTAATAATCTATGGATTGACAACAGAAACTTCAATTACAATGTTGTTCCAAGAAGCAATAGTTCCAGGTTTAATGATTTCAGGTTTGATAATTACTTACATTTTAATTAGAACAAGATTACAGCCACATCTTGCACCATTAAGTGATGAGCCGCCATTAACTTTAAAAGAAAAAATTTCTTATCTACCAGGTCTTTTGCCACCAATTGGAATAGTGATAATTGTTTTAGGTTCAATCTATTCAGGAATAACAGGTATTACAGAAGCTGCTGGTATGGGTGTTGTTGCTACATTAATTATAATTTTTGGAAGAAAAGAACTTACGTGGTTTTTATTTAAAGATGCATTAACAAGAACTTTCAAAGCATCAGGTACTATTTTAACTATTACTTTTGGTGCCACAGTTTTAGCAGGTGCTTATTCTCTAGCAGGAGGTCCAAAATATGTAGCAGAAACTATTTTGGCTTATGATTTAAAACCAATGTACTTAATTTTCATGATGCAGTTAATGTTTTTGATAATGGGAGCATTTATGGATTGGGTTGGGATTGTATTGTTAGCAATGCCAGTATTTTTGCCAATTGTTATAGCTCTTGGATTTGATCCAATTTGGTTTGGAATATTATTTTGTGTAAACATGCAAGTTTCATTTTTAAGTCCACCCTTTGGGCCCGCTGCTTTTTATTTAAAATCGGTTGCTCCTCCACATATTTCATTAACAGATATATTTAGAGGTTTTGCACCGTTTATAGTAATTCAGTTAATTGTATTAGCTTGTGTTATGTTCTTCCCTGAAGCAATGACACAAAACTTCCACGAGTTTAAACCAAAACCATGATGAAAATAGGTTTTATTGGCACAGGTCTTATGGGCCTGCCAATGGCTAAAAATTTATTAAAATCAGGTTTTAAACTTAAAGTATTCAATCGTTCAATTTATAAAGCAGAACCTTTGAAAGAGTTTGGAGCTGAAATATCAAGAACATTAGGTGAGGTTGTTAAAGATATCGACTTTGTTATCACAATGTTAACAGATGATGACGCTGTTGATACAATAATGAATAATTCAGATTTATTAGACAATTTAAAATCTGGATCAACTGTTATTGATATGAGTTCTGTTAAACCAACGACAGCAACAAAATATGGAAACAATCTAAAATCAAAAAATGTAAATTATTTAGATGCACCAGTATCAGGAGGAACAATTGGAGCTGAGGAAGCCTCTTTAGCTATAATGGTTGGAGGAGAACAAAGTGTTTTTGATAACTCTATAAATATTTTAAAAGCAATGGGAAATCCAACTTTAGTAGGTCCTATTGGTAGTGGACAAGTTTCAAAGTTAGCAAATCAAATTGTAGTAGGAGTTACAATTGGTGCAGTTGCAGAGGCAATAACTTTAAGTGAAAAAGCTGGAGCTGATCCAGTTAAACTTATTAAAGCTCTGTCTGGAGGTTGGGCAGACAGTAAAATTTTACAAACTCATGGAAAAAGAATGATCGATAAAGATTTTAGTCCAAAAGGTAAAACATCTACTCATTTAAAAGATATGAATAACATTTTAGAGTGTGCAAATTCATATAATACACATTTACCTATTTCAAATTTGGTGAAAGAAATGTATAAAACTCTTGTCGATAATGGTCATGGAAACACTGATCATAGTTCACTTTATAATGAAATCGAAAGGATAAATAAAAAATGAGTGGAAGATTAGAAGGTAAAAAAATACTCGTAACAGCAGCAGGTCAAGGTATTGGAAAAGCAACAGCAATTGCATTTCATAAAGAAGGTGCTCATGTCATCGCAACTGATTTAAATGATAAAACTTTAGCTGATTTAAATAAAGAATATCCTGAGATTAAAGTACAAAAGTTAGACTCAACAGACAATAATGCAATTTTAGAATTTACAAAAACTTTAGATAAAGTTGACGTTTTATTTAATGCAGTTGGTTTTGTTCATCATGGTACAATATTAGATTGTGAAGAAAAAGATTGGGATTTTTCCTCAAATATTAATGTAAAGTCTATGTATTTTATGTGTAAAGCTATTTTACCGTTAATGATTAAATATAATGGAGGAAGTATAATTAACGTTTCCTCATGTGTATCTAGTTTAAAAGGCTTTCCAAATAGATTTATTTATGGAACTACTAAAGCTGCCGTTATTGGATTAACAAAGTCTATTGCTGCAGATTTTGTTAAACAGAATATTAGATGTAATTCAATTGCGCCAGGAACAGTTTTTTCACCTTCTTGGCAAGATAGAGTAAATCAAAGCCCAGACCCAGAACAGGCTAAAAAAGATTTTATTGCTCGACAACCTATGGGAAGAATAGGCACAGCAGAAGAAATAGCTGCTGTAGCTGTATATTTAGCGAGTGATGATGCAACATTTACTACAGGAACGACAATTTCAGTTGATGGTGGAATTTCAATATAATTAAATAACAAAAGGACAATTATGAAATTATTAAGAGTAGGACAAAAAGGAAGTGAAAAGCCAGCTGTTTTAGACAAAGATGGCAAAATTAGAGACATAAGTTCTCATGTTAAAGATTTAAATCCTGATCATTTAAATTTTGAAACTATTTCTAAATTACAAAATGCTAATTTATCATCTCTACCAGAATTATCAGCTAGTGATCGTGTTGGTTCATGCATTACTAAGCCAGGTAAATTTGTTGCAATTGGATTAAATTATTCTGATCATGCAGCTGAAACTGGAGCTGATGTTCCTTCTGAGCCAATAGTATTTATGAAAGCTACTAGTTGTATAGTTGGACCTAATGATGACGTTGAAATAGTTTCTGGATCTAAAAAATTGGACTGGGAAGTTGAACTTGGAATTATTATTGGAAAAGAAACAAAACATATCTCTGAAAGCCAAGCTCAAGACCATATTTTAGGTTATTGTTTGGTTAATGATGTAAGTGAAAGAGAATGGCAAATTGAAAAAATGGGTCAATGGGTTAAAGGAAAATCCCACGATACTTATGGACCAATTGGCCCTT
This sequence comes from uncultured Pelagibacteraceae bacterium, assembly GCA_902635665.1. Taxonomy (GTDB): domain Bacteria; phylum Pseudomonadota; class Alphaproteobacteria; order Pelagibacterales; family Pelagibacteraceae; genus Pelagibacter. The sequence goes on along the minus strand of CACPOX010000001.1, from coordinate 14,355 downwards.
ACTTTGTTACTAAAGACGAAATTACAGACGTTAACAACTTAAATATGAGTTTAGATGTAAATGGAAAAAGAATGCAAACAGGTAATACAAGCACAATGATATTTAACGTTGATATTATTGTATCTTATTTGAGTAAATATATGTCTCTTCAAGCTGGTGATATAATTACAACTGGAACACCTCCAGGAGTTGGTATGGGAATGAAACCTCAACAGTTTTTAAAAGCAGGCGATACTATGAAATTATCAATTGAAAATTTAGGAGAGCAGAACTCTAAGGTAGTTGCTTTATAATTTATTGTGAAAATAACTTCTATTAAAAGTCATGTACTTAGATATGAGTTAGAAAAAGAGCTTGGTTATTCACAACAATATTACAAACATCGTACAGCCCATCTAGTTGAAATTCAAACAGACGAAGGAATAAAGGGTTGGGGTGAATGTTTTGGTCCTGGAAATATAGCTTTAGCGAACAAGTTTATTGTTGAAAAGGTTATACAACCTTTAGTAATTGGCGAAGATCCTTTAAATAAAGAACATATCTGGCAAAAAGTATACAATCTTTTAAGAGACAGTGGGCAAAAGGGTATGCCAATTCAAGCATTATCAGGAGTGGATATTGCTTTATGGGATATTCTTGGAAAGAAAACAAACTCTCCTCTTTATCAACTTGTTGGTGGTAAATGTAATAACGATGTTCCAGTTTATGGTTATGGAATGATGTTACAAAAAAAAACACTTGATGAATTAATCACCTTGTTCAAAGAAGAGTCTAAGCAAATAAAATCAAAAAATTTTAAAGCTATGAAAATGAAAGTTGGATTAGGTCCAAAAGAGGATTTAAAGTTAGTTCAAGCTGTAAGAGACACTGTTGGAAAAGATTTTAAATTAATGGTTGATGCAAATCATGCTTATAATTTGAAAGACGCTCTTTATGTCGGAAAAGGTTTAGATGAACTTGATATTTATTGGTTTGAAGAACCTGTTGCCCCTGAAGATTATGATGGCTACAGGGAATTAAAACAAAAAATCTCTACTAGTATTGCTGGAGGGGAAGCAGAATTTACCAAATATGGCTGGAATAAATTGATATCAAACAAATGCATAGATATAGCTCAACCAGAGGTTTGTGGGCTTGGGGGTATTACAGAGTATTTAAAAGTTGCAGCATTAGCACAAGCTAATTTTATACCAGTAATTAATCATGTATGGGGTTCTGCAATTAGTATTGCAGTTAATCTACATTTGTTAACGGCTCAGCCAGATATGCCTGGTGGCTTATTTCCATCAAAATCTATGCTAGAGTTTGATACAACAGAAAAAAATATTTTTATCACAGATTTGCCAAAGGAAAAATTTTCAATTTTAGATCAAGTTAAAAATAATAATGGTTTTGCATCAATAACAGACAATATAGGCATTGGTATTAATCCTGATGAAAACTTTATAAAGGAGTTTGAGGTAAATGAATAAAATAAAAACCTCTGAACCAAAACCTCTTTGGAAAATGAGATGTACTTTAGGTGAAGGAACATTATGGGTTAGTGAACATAACTCAATTTATTTTGTAGATATTAAAAAAAAGAAAATTTGTTCTTTCAATATTAAAAATAAAAAAAAGAAAATATTTAAAGTAAATAAAGAAATTGGTTTCATTGCTCATATCAGAGATCATGTTTTTATTTTAGGCCTCCAGGGAGAATTAAGAATACAAAATTTAAAATCAAAAAAAATTTTAAAATCAATAAAGATAGAACCAAACTTGAAACTAAATAGAATTAATGATGGAAAAACAGATCCTGTTGGAAATCTTTGGTTTGGTACTATGGATAATTTGGAAAGAAAAATTGAAAAAGGTTCTTTATATAAATTGGATAAAAATTTTAAATTAATAAAAGTTGATAAAAATTATAGAATTACTAATGGACCAGCGTTTATTGATCAGTACAATTTTTATCACACAGATAGCCCAAAAAAAATAATCTATAAAATTAAGATAAACAAAAACAATAAAATAGTTAGTAAAAAAATATTTAAAAAATTATCTCCAGAAGAAGGATCGCCAGACGGAATGACTTTAGATAAAAATAAAAATTTATGGGTAGCGCATTTCCATGGTGCTTGTATTTCTGTTTTTAATCAAAAAGCAAAATTAATTAACAGAATTCAGTTTCCAGCAAAAAATATAACTAATTGTACATTTGGAGGCAAAAATACTAAAGAACTTTATGTTTCAACAGCCACAAAAGGGATGAGCAAAGCAGATCTGCGAAAATTTAGATATTCAGGATTCTTTTTTAGTGTAAAAACAAATGCAAAAGGAGTTTTACAAAAAAAATTTATTATAAGTAATGAAAAAAAGAGATCTTTACTATGAGAGAATACCAACAAAGCTTTTAAGAGAAGATATTAGATTATTAGGAACTTTTCTTGGAAAAGTAATTAAAGATCAGGAAGGTTCATTTTTTTTTGAAATTGTTGAAAAATTTAGATTATTATCAAAAAATACTTTATCAGATAAAAATAAAAGTATAATTTTTTTAAAAATTTCTAAAGAAGTAAAAAAACTTTCTCCTAAAAATACGTTTAAATTAACAAGAGCATTTTCACATATTTTAAATTTAATGAATTTAGCTGAGTCATTAGATGCATCTAGAAAGTTAAATGAATTTGAAAATCCATATTTTAAAAGTAAAAGTCAAAATCTTTTCATTGAAGATATAGTAGAAAGTCTATTTAAAAATAAAAAAATTCCGGATAAAAAAATTTACGAACAAGCTACAAAACTTGATATAGGCATTGTCCTTACCGCTCATCCTACTGAAGTTAAAAGGAGAACTTTAATTCAAAAATATGCCAATTTAATTGAAATTATGGAGCAAAGACATCTTTATAAAAAATATCCATCCAAGATAATAGAATTAGACAGAAAGCTTTATTCAGAAATTGCAATAATATGGAAAACAGATGAGCTTAAAAGGACTAAACCATCCCCATTAGATGAAGCAAGGTGGGGTTTGGCTGTTATAGAGGACAGTTTGTGGGATACTATTCCCAAGGTTTACAAAAGATTAAATGATATCTTTAGAAAAAACTTAAAGAAAGATTTACCACGTGATTTTAATCCAATTCAATTTGGATCTTGGATGGGGGGAGACAGAGATGGAAATCCTAATGTAACAGCTGAAGTTACAAAGAAAGTAATATTATTTTCCAGATGGCAAGCTGCAAAATTATATGAGAAAGAACTTACTAAATTGATACAAGATTTATCAATGGAAGAATGCTCTACAAAAATTAAAAGAGCAACAGGAAACAGTTATGAACCTTATAGAGTTTATTTAAGACCAATTAGGGATAAGGTAAGACTAACCCATCAATTAATTGAAAATCATTTAAATAACAATGAAGATTTAGATGAAAAAAAATTAATTCAAAATAAAAATGAAATAACTCTTCCATTAAGAGAAGTAAGAAAATCATTAAAATCAAACCGAGGAGAGTATATTGCAAACGCAGACCTATTAGATTTAATGAGAAGAGTAAGGTGCTTTGGAATTAATTTAGCAAGATTAGATATAAGGCAAGAGGCAGATAGACATAAAAAACTTTTAAACGAAATTTTTAAAAAGAAAAAAAATATAAAATATTCTTCTTTAACTGAAATAGAAAAAATAAAATTATTAAATAAATCTATAAAAGAAAAAAAAATTTTTGTAGATAAAATAAAAATAAAAGATAAAGAAAATATAGAAGTTTGGAATACTTTCAAACAGATAGCGAAAACACCAATTGAGTGTCTAGGTGCATATGTAATATCAATGACCTCAACAGCATCTGATATTTTATCTGTTTATTTTTTACAAATGCAGTCACAAAACAAAAATTTATTAAGAGTTGTGCCACTTTTTGAAACTTTGGATGATTTAAAAAATGCTAATGGTGTAATGACAAATTTATTCAAACTTTCATGGTATAGAAAAATGATTAATTCAAGGCAGGAAGTAATGATTGGGTATTCTGATTCAAGTAAAGATGCTGGAAAATTATCTGCGAGTTGGCATCAATACAAACTTCAAGAGGAGCTTAGAAGTTTAGCTAAAAAATATAAAATAGATCTTGTTTTCTTCCACGGTAGAGGCGGATCTCCAGGAAGAGGAGGAGGACCTATCCAGGCTACTTTAAAATCACAACCTTCCGGAACAGTTAATGGTAAAATAAGAATTACTGATCAAGGGGAGGTAATTCAACAAAAGTATGGATACAAACCTTTAGCTGAATATAACCTCTGTAGCTATATCGGCTCTGTAATGGATGCTTCTTTAAATCCACCGCCAAGATCAAAATCAAATTGGCGTGATTTGATTCAAAAAATGTCAGAAATTTCTACATCTGCATATAGAAAATACTTAAATCAAAGTGAGGATTTTATTCGTTACTTCAAAACTGTTACACCTCATAAATCACTAGGAAAGCTTGCAATCGGTTCAAGACCAACCAAAAGAAAGAATGTTGATAACATCCAAAGTTTAAGAGCAATCCCCTGGGTTTTTGCATGGACACAAATTAGATTAATGCTACCTGCTTGGCTTGGGACAACTGAGGCATTGAGATATGGTTCAATCAAAAAGTTTAAAAGAACAATGACTGATATGGAGAAAAATTGGCCTTACTTTGTATCAACTATGGATATTTTGGATATGGTAATTTCTAAAGTAGATCCAGAAATATCAGTTATTTATGAAAATAATTTAGCTGATCCCTCATTAAAGAGAATTGGTAAAAAATTAAGATTTCAATTTGAGGCATTGGTCAAATTGCATAATAAAATTACCCCTAAAGAAGTGGTAAAAGAGAGAAAAGAATTTAGAAAGTCTTTATTTATAAGAAACAATTATACTGAGATGTTAAATATATTACAGGCAAATGTAATGAATAAATTAACGAATAAAAAATATAAAAATCTAGATAAAAAATTTCTTGAAGATGCTTTAATGACATCAATTGCAGGAATTTCTGCAGCGATGAAAAATACTGGATAAATGTTTGAATATTTAATTGCTTTTGGAGCAGGACTTATAAGTTTTTTATCTCCATGTGTTCTACCTCTAATTCCTGGATATATTTCTTATATCTCAGGTCAATCATTACAAGAAATTTTAAATCAAAAAAAAATAAACTTTTTTCCTTTAATTTTATTTTGCTTTGGGTTCTCAACTGTATTTGTAGCTTTAGGAGCATCAGCTTCTTTTTTAGGACAGGCACTTTTACAAAATTCAGAAGTGTTAAGAATTTCAGCTGGAATAATTATAATAATTTTTTCTCTTCAATTAATTGGAATAATTAATATTCCATATTTAAACTTAGAAAAAAGATTTGATGCAAAAAAATCAAGCAACATTCTTTTTCCATATGTGATTGGTGTTGCTTTTGGTTTTGGTTGGACACCATGTATTGGTCCAATTTTAGGTTCGATTTTAGCTTTAGCATCTATTGAAGAAACTTTATCAAGAGCTGTGATATTGTTAATTTCTTACTCATTAGGTCTTGCTATTCCATTTGTTTTATCTGGATATTTAATTCAAAGATTTTTATTATTTTCTAAAAATTTTAAGAAAAATATCAATTTAATATCAAAAATTGGTGGAATAACTCTATTGGTTACAGGTATTCTAATTTTAACTAATCAATTACAAGCTATAGGATTTTATATAATTGAAATCTTTCCGTTTATGCAAAAATTCGGATAAAAGGTATTAATGAAGATTTATCAAATAGATTCCAGTGCTAGAAAAAAAGGCTCAACCTCTAGAGCTTTAGCAAAAAAACTTTTAGATAAAATCAAAAAACCAGGAGATGAAGTAATTTATAGAGATCTAGATGATGAGATGCTTTTTGTAAGTGGGCTTACAGAATCTGGAATGAATATAGATGAAAATGATCAAACAGAAGAGCATAAAAAAATGTTCAAACTTTCGGACAAACTTGTAAAGGAATTGAAAGAGAGCGATGTAATAATAATTTCGGCTCCAATTTATAATTATGGTCCTCCCGCAACTCTTAAAGCTTGGTCAGATTTAGCTGCTAGAATAGGTGAAACTTTTAGATTTAAACCTAATGGCAGAAGAGAAGGGCTATTAAAAAATAAACATGCTTATTTAGTTATCACTTCTGGAGGAACAAAATTAAACAGCTCAGAGGATTTTTTAACTCCTTGGCTAAAATTTATTCTTAACTTCTTTGGTATAGATAAAGTAGATATAATCAGTGCAGACCAAATGGCACTAGACTATGAGAAATCAATTAAAGAGGCTGAGTCGCAAATAGAAAATTTGTTTAAAGATTAAATTTTCTTTTTAAATGTCTGAGTTTTCCCTCTGTACTATCATAATCAATGTAACAACCTTGTAAAAATCTCTCACCTTCCTTTGTTTCATAGGCTGTTCTCCCATGGAGAAGCCTGTGATTGTCCATCATCATTAAGTCTTTTGGCTCGAGTTTAAATTCAATTCTATATTTATCTGAATTATACATTTCAGATATTTTTTTCCTCGCTTGATAATAAAGATCTAATTTTTCTTTTTCTAAAATTGGAACATAGTCTAATCTGGGACTAAATCTTACTTGCTTGAAACTTTTATCATCATTTAATTCAATTAAAGGAGAAATTGTTTCTAGAATAACTTCTTTATCAATAAATCTAAATCTTACTTTTACCTCAGTTAATATTTTGTAAAATTCTGGGTATTCATTTTTTAAATCTTCAGTAACTGTATAACCATCTACCAGTGTTGATAGCCCACCAGAAACTTTATTTTCAATACAATGTAAAAGCTGAATACATGGTACAGGATTTCTATAAGGATTATCTGTATGAGGTGCTAAAGCTAAAGGTGTATAAGCAAGATCGTTAGGATCAGGTTTAGATTTTACGTCAAAATATTCACCAAAATTTGTTCTTCGAACACTTCCTATAGAATTTGCAAATTCCACGATGTAATTTTTTGGTGTTGGAATATTTTTTACTACAACAAATCCATATTTATAAAATGAAACAAGTAAATCATGCATTTCTTTACTCTCATAAAAATTTTCCTGGTATTCAAAATTTTTAATATTTTTTAGATTGGAGTCCCATTTAGTTTTTTCTATAGACCTAATTACAATATCTTCTTTAGAAAACTCAGAAGCGATTTTATCTATTTCTAGTTTTGAATTAACACCGTCATTAAAATCAACTTCTAAATATTTTTCATTAATGTTGGCTTTATTTATTGAAACATCATTACTTAGAAAGGTAGGATCAAAAAGTCTTTGCTGAGTTCCTTTATCTAAATATTCTTCGCCATTTGCTCTTTCACGTAACCAGAATGGGTGAATTTCTTTTTTTTCAGACCCATTATTAAAATAAACCTTGTTTTTAATTAGCTCAATTTTCATACTATTCAGCCAAGGATTATTTAAAATTTAACTTTAATCAACATAAATTAAATAGTAAGAGTTCTCTGTGAAAAAATTTGATACAAAAAAATATCCAATATATGCAAGCTTTTTAAATCAACTTGCTAAAGATTTAACAAGATTTTACTATACCAAGTTAGATAAACCATTCAAGATAACTAATAAGATGAAAGGTAAAGGTTATGATCCAGTAACTACATCTGACAAAGCATTTGAAAAATTTATAAGATCTAAAATTTCAAAAAAATTTCCAAATCACCAAATTATAGGTGAGGAGTATGGTCACAAAAATACTAAAAGTGAGTTTTCATGGGTAATTGACCCAATTGATGGAACCAGATCATATGTAGTAGGTAATCCTAGCTGGAGCAACCTTATTTCATTAAATTATAATGGAGAGCCAGTTTTAGGATTAGCAAATTTTCCTAAAATGAGAAAATATTATTTAAATGTAAATAAAAATACGGCATATGTTTTTGAAAATAATAAAAAAAGAAAACTTAAAGTTAATAGTAAATTAAATTTTGCTAATGCAAAATTAGCTGCTGCTTTCCATAATCAATTAACTTTGAAACAACAATCAAAAATTAAAAAATTTATCAAACGAATGCAATTTCCTTGTTTTGATGCATTGACATATTGCCAATTAGCAGAAGGAAGGCTTGAAATGGTTTCACAATGTGCAAATAAAATTTGGGATATTCATCCAATTATGCCGATAGTAAGAGCAAGTGGTGCAATAGTGACTACATGGGGAAATAAAAATCCTGTGGTTGGGGGAAATATCATTGTCTCAAATAATATGAGCAATCATAAAATGATTTTAAAATTATTAAAACCACTAGCTGAATGATATCAGAAAGAGCACAAGAAATTTTAGATTTCTGGTTTAAAGAAACACCTTCGGAAATGCACTTCAAAAAAGATGAAAAATTTGATCAAAAAATTAGAGATAATTTCTTAAAAGATTATGGGCTTGCATGCCAAAATGAATATGATGATTGGCAGGATAACCCCATGAGCTGTTTAGCTTTAGTTATACTTTTTGACCAGTTCTCTCGTAATATGTTTAGAAATGATAAAAAAGCTTTTGCTCAAGATCAAAAAACTAGATTGATTGTAAATGATGCAGTTTATTCAGGTTATTTAGAAGCTATGAACGTTAATCAAAGATTATTTATGTTACTACCATTAATTCATAGTGAGGAAATTAGTGATCATGAAATGGCTTATTATTTGTTAAATAAATATTTAAGAGAGCACGAAGGTTACAATAAAATAAAAAAATTTTGGCAAGATCATACAAAAGTAATAAGACAATTTCATAGATATCCTCATAGAAATGAAATTTTAGAAAGAGAATCTACTGAAGAAGAAATAGAATTCTTAAAAGGTCCAAATTCTTCATGGTAAAATGAATTTAGAATTTATTTTCAAAGTTATAGATAAAGATGAGTGGCAAAAGGCCAAACAATCTGGAACTTATGGTGGGTCAGAAAAAGATCTTAAAGATGGATATATTCACTTTTCAGAAGAGGATCAGGTAATGGAAACTTTAAACAAACATTACTCCAAAAAAGAAAATCTTGTTTTGTTAAGAGTAAATGCTTTTAAGCTTGAACATTTATTATGGGAACAAGCATCAAATGGAGACATGTATCCTCATTTATATTCAACTTTAGATACCAGCACGGTTGTAAACGAATATGATTTAACATTAAATGAGGATGGAAGTTATGAGCTCCCAGAGATATTAAAAAAATATCAGTTTAGTCGGCCAAGGTAATTAACCATTACTACACCAATAATAATAAAGATAATTCCAATAGTTCCATAAATATTGGGTACTTGATTAAATTTTAAAACGGCAAAAAGGACAACTCCTGTAACAGTAAGACCACTGTAAGTAGAGTAGGCAAATCCAACTGGAAGTGCTGACATTGCTTTTGCAATTGAAAACATTGTAATACACATGAATAAAATACACAGAATAGAAGGAGTTAGTTTGGTAAATCCTTCAGAAATTTTAGCAAAACTATTTGATGCAATGCCGAAAATTATTCCATTAGCTAAAAATAAATATCCTAATAATGGTTTCATAATTATTCTTTTGATGCAATTTTATTAACCAAAGGTCTCATTAAAGGAGCTAAAGTAAATGCAGCTATCAAAGCAATAGGATATGCAAAAATTATAGAGTATCCCCATCTAAAAAAGAAACCATCTGAAATACCTGTATTCACAGCTACAACTACTCCACTCATAATAACACTCATACCTAAGGACATTAAAATCATAAATAAGGGCTGAGCATATTTTTTATTAATCATGGTTAATTATTACCTAACAGGTTGACCATCAAAACACCAACAACAATAAAAGCTAAACCAATTAATGAATATAAATTAGGCACTTGATTAAATCTAGTTACTCCTACAAAAACAGTTGCTATAATTGTTAAGCCTGCAAAAGAAGCATAAGTGATTCCCATTGGAATATTTTTCATTACCAATGAAAGAGCATACATACATAATACAATTGTAATTGCAGTAATTACACTTGGAAAAAGAAGGGTAAAGCCATCAGCACTTTTTGCGAAACTATTTGAAGTAACTCCTAAGAAAACAGCTAAACCCAGTAATAAATAAGAAGTGGCAAGACTCATTTAATAATCTTAAATGAAATCTCGCCAAATATATATAATTATTTTGGCATTGGAGTAGCGCCAGTTTCTAAACTTACGATTTTGCCGTTGTCATATTTATAAACTGCCATTACCGCCTCAACATTTCCATCATTAAAAGTTACAAATGCATGATGAATACCAACTTTGTCATTCTCATAAACAATTCTAGCCTTATCTTGATTAATATCACCACTCATTGCCCATTTGATAACATCACTTTTGGTTAAAACATTTCCTGACTTATGCATTGTAAATTTAAAATCATCATGCAAAAGATCATTCATAGCTGCTTCATCTTTATTTTTTAGCGCAGTACTATATTTTTCTAAAATAGACATAATTATTCCTTTCTTTTATTTATTGATAATATTAATTCCAATATGTGCCTTCATTGTAATCAAATTTTTTAATTGAATTATCTTTAATTTTAACTGAATAACCTGGAGATGTCGGTGCTACATATCCGCCATTACTAATTTTAGCTGGATTTTCAAAGTGTTCAGAGCAACTTTCTGCGTATTCGCTTAAACTTAAACTGTTATTAGTGATGATAAACTTATTAATTAAATTTAAATGCTGAACATACTCGCATAATCCAACACCACCAGCATGAGGTATAACAGGAATATTGAACTTGCTGGCAATTAATAAAACTGGTAAAATTTCGTTAATACTAGCTATTCGACAGCTATCTATCTGACAATAGTCCAAAGATTTATTTTCAATAAATTGTTTAAACATAACAGCATTTTGAATCATTTCGCCTGTTGCTAATTTTATATCAGGGTGTGCATTCTTAATTTTTTTAAAACCTAATATATCGTCTGGATTTGTGGGTTCTTCATAGAACATAATATCAAATTCCTTTAATTTACCTATATATTCAATTGTTTCGTTAACGCTCCAGATTTGATTTGAGTCAACCATTAGCTTTTTATCATCACCAATAATATTTCTAATTAATTTACATCTATGAATATCTCTTTCGATATTCTGACCAACTTTCATTTTAAAATGTGTCCAACCTTTATCAAGATTCTCTTTTGCTAATTTCACCATCTTATCATCAGAATATCCAAGCCATCCTACTGCAGTAGTATAAGCGGGAAAAACAGTTGAGTTTAATTCTGATGTATCTTTTGGAAGTTTTTGTTTATTATTATTTATTATTTTTTTAGCTTCTTCTTTAGTAATTACATCATCTAGATAAGAAAAACATAACTTGTTTACTAAATCATCTGTTTCTAAATCGATAATATACCTCCAGAAAGGTTTTTCATGATACTTTGATATCAAATCCCAAATAGCATTAAAAAAAGCAGCTGCAGCAAGATGGGTAACTCCTTTGCTTGGACCAACCCAACGAAGCTGACTGTGGTTAGTTATTTTTTTCCAAATCTCAAGAATATTAGTTTCAATATCCTCAACATCTTTATTTAAAATAAATTCTTTAAAGTATTCTATAGTTTTACAGCATAGATCGTTACCTTTACCAATTGTAAAAGTAAGACCAATACCATTAAGATTTTTGTCTTCCGTAACTATTGTTACATAGGTAGCAGAATAATCACAGTCAACGTGAACTGCGTCTGTACCTAAGTTTTCTTTAGAAGTTGGAAAGCGAATATCCTGAGCTTTAATACCTGTTACTTTCACGACTGATATTATTCACTTGGTTTTTTGTAGTTTTTTGAGACATCAGCGGCTTTTTTAAATGCGCTGTTATAATCAAAAACTTCATGAACCATCAAATCAGTCATCATTCCACTATTAAGTACAGTTACTTTCATTGCAAGAACACTTTCATAATCTCCTTCAACACAGAATAAAACATCAAAACGACCCCTTAACCATTCATAACTTATTGCTTTAACACCAAGACTATCACTCATGGATTTCATTACTGCACCTCTATCTGCCAATGGATCTGCATGCATCCTTTTTAATAGCTCAGGACTAGCTTTACCTATTACATAAAACTTAGACATTTAATTTTATCCCTTATGATTCATAACTGAGTCATCAGTCATTATAGTCATTTTAGATTGATCCATAATAACTCCACAGTCTATTCTTGCTTGAGTTAGTTCTTCATCTCCACCAAAACCTTTTAGGCCTTCTGGTGTTTCAAAATGAACTAAAACAGTCATAGAGTTATCATCTTCTTTTTCTGCTCCTGCAAAGGCTATTGTCATTCCATATTTTTTTATTTTATCACCATTTGCAAGCATCATTGTCTTCCAAGAGTTAAAACCTTTTGAAAGCTTCTGTTCTATTTTTACGTACATATTTTCCTCCTTATTTATTTTTAGTATATCCCTAATTTAACTAGTTTATCAATCTCACTTTTTGAATTAGGGATTAATTTATAGATAAAACTATCACATTCTTTTGTAGTATTTTCTTCGTATGGTTTTCCTATTTTTTTAATGTATAAGTGCCCCTGTAGTAGTTGGTTGCATGAATTCTACCTTCCTGAGCAGACTTAATTTGTGTGTAACCTGTAGTTCCACTGCATTCGATACCTTCATATCTACCTGTACCACTGATACATTTAAAAGTACCTTCCATTGAGTAACCTAATTTTATTTCATAATAAATTATTGCTGTGTCACCATTTATAAACATTACTTTGCAGTGACCCATTTCAAAACCTTTACCTGGAATTGTTCCTGCACCTATACAATGATGTGATGAATTATCACCAAACGAAGTACCTTCAATTGCATTAAATCCACTTTGACCTTCGTATGTAAAAGTCATGATGTTTCCTTTTTCATCCACAATAGCTTTAGCATCGCCAACAAAAAAACCAGCAAGACTAATTTTTCCACTATGACCATCTGCAAATGATATAGTAGACATTAATGTAAAAACTAATGTAAGTATTATTTTTCGCATAATATTCCTTTCTGAATAGTTAAGCTGTAATTAAAGACTGTTACATTTTTATTGTGGAGACTCTTGTGTTTATATCGCGCCACAGATATGCAATTTTTTATTACATAGAAATGATGTTTTTAGCTGTTTAATTTGATTTTATTTTTTGATAATGTTCAATAATGATCGAGAAATTTAATGGAATATTTTATTTAATCGTATTTCTTGCACATTTTATTGGAATAGCTGTTTATTGTTTTCAAACAATTGTTGGAACAAAAACATTCATGGATAAGTTTAATATAGATCATAGTGCTGCAATTATTGTAAGATTTGCTGGAGCGTTAATGATTGGTTGGGTAATAATGGCAATTTATATAATGTTCATAAGACCTAACGGTACAGAAGGAACTTGGGCTTTCTTTACTTTATTAGTAATTATTCATGCTTGTGTTTTTCTAACAAATTTTTATTCAATTAAAATTGATAAAACTGGAATAAATGAAAAAACTAGCAACGAAGGAATAATTGCTCCTTTCGTGTTTTTAATTTTAAGCTCTATCCTTTGTTACGGATTAGCAGATAAAATTTACGCTTAAAACCAATTAGGAACAGGTAGCCCTTTTTCTTCTAAGAATTTTTTATTGAACATCTTAGTTGCATACTTATCACTTCTATCACAAAGAATGGTCACTATAGTTTTACCAGGACCTAACTCTTTACCCATTCTTATTGCACCTGCTATATTAATCCCACAACTAGTACCTAAACTTAGGCCTTCATTTTGAATTAAATCATAAAGTATAGGTAATGCTTCATGGTCATCTATTGAATAAGCATCATCAATTTTAGCTTCACTAAAGTTGGCTGTTACTCTACTTGAGCCAATTCCTTCTGTAATTGATCCACCTTCTGATTTAAGTTTTCCATTTTTTATATAATTATAAAGTGCAGAACCTTTTGGATCAGATAAATAAACTTTTATATCTTTATTCTTTTCTTTAAGAGCATTACTTACACCTGAAATGGTTCCACCAGTTCCTGAAGAACATACAAAGCCATCAACTTTACCATCAGTTTGATCCCAAATTTCTTGTCCTGTACCTTCGTAATGACCTTTAGCGTTTGCAGTATTATCAAACTGGTTAGCCCAAATTACACCGTTATTATTTGCTGGTCTTAATTCATCAGCAAGTCTGGCTGCTACTTTAACAAAGTTGTTATCATCTTTATAAGGTTTAGGTGGAACCAATCTTAGTTCAGCTCCAAGATTTCTAAGTAAATCTTTTTTCTCTTGCGTTTGGTTATCATTCATTACAATAATTGTTT